>DAOPYA010000017.1:0-28150 GCA_035352635.1 Candidatus Rifleibacterium sp. | reverse complement strand
AAACTCTGTTCTTTCATCTCCGAATCTGCGTTGATCAGTGTTCATCCGTGGCAAATTCTTCTTCTTCTCTGGTCTGCAAACTCTGTTCTTTCATCTCCGAATCTGCGTTGATCAGTGTTCATCCGTGGCAAATTCTTCTTCTTCTCTGGCCTGCTAACTCTGTTCTTTCATCTCCCAATCTGCGTTTATCAGTGTTCATCCGTGGCAAATTCTTCTCTCCGTGTTAATCCTGGCGGGGGGTTGTGCCGATAGCATCTGTGGTCATAAATTTATCAGTGGAGCAGATCAAGATGCAGACAGCTGGCCTTATCATGGTGATGATTCTCTTTTTTGGTGGCTTTCTGCTCGCCCAGGCGATTTTTTATCATCACACGGGCCGTACATTCTGGCGGGCGATGGTGCCGGCCGGGCTGCGCTACACAATTCTGCCCCACGACAAGGTACACCTCGATTCGTTCGCGGCCCTCGAAGAGTACGCCGCCCTGATGTTTTTCGGTTCCTGCATGATGCTGCCGCTGATCGCACTTAGCGTGAGCGGCTTTTTATCGCTATTTTGAGGTATCAGCGCACAGGTTGAGTCAAGATATCGGTGATACAAAATTGCAACCGGTCGGCAAAAAACTATCTCAACATGCGGGTTACGCCTATTTTTTTTCGCGCGGCAAACCATTGTACAGAGCCAAAAACAGCATTATCAGCAGATATTTTTTTCTTTTAATTGCATTTTTTTGTTGACGAACAAAATAAGCCTGTGGTAATTATGTTTTGCACAATTACCTTAGGAGGATTTGGTTTTAATGAAAAAACTTTTCGCACTGTTTCTTCTCGTAGCTCTCGTTCCGTTCACCGTTGGTTGTGGTCTTTTTGGCGACAATGACGACACCAGCACTATCGTAGCACCTGCTAAAATCGCAGCAAAAGTAATCGTTCCAGCAGCAGCCGTTCCCGCCAGCATTCGCGCAGCAAGAGTTGCTCCGGCAGTAAAATCAGTAAAATTTGCTGGCTACACGATCAAGGTTGGAGAGTATACTCTTCGTGTTGTAGCCGAAGACGATCAGGCCGATGGCAGCTACGTGGTGGAATTTGCAACCGACAGTGGCTATGATGCGGCTGTTATCGACACACTCAAAAAAGCCAATGTTCCCATGCTGATCAACAATGCAGCTGGCGAAACTGTGAGTGTTGCTGACGTTAGCCTGATCAACGCTAACCCCAAAGCACTGGTTATCACCCTCGACGCGACTGGCAAAGTCACTACCGTTTCCGACAACACTGAAGTCGTAGCTACAATCAACAGCGCCGCTACAACTGATGGCAAAACTTATAAAATCGTTAGCGTTAAGAATAACGAGATTGCCATATCAGCTACCCAGGCTATCGCCAGGGTTAATGGCAACTACGATTTCGTAGTTGAAACTGATGTTGATTTCAACGCCACTCTTGACCGGTCTTTCTCAGTAGTAGTTGGCAAGACTACCGTAGCCACCACTGACTTCGAAGTTATTCAGGCCGCTGCTGGCAAGTTCGTAACCTTGAGACTAACTCAGGCTGCTGTTGCCAAGCTCGCCGCTGACAAAGCCTACACTGTTGTTATCAACTACCTGAGTGCCGATGGCAAGCTGATCAAAGGTGGAAGCTTTTCCTTCAAAACTCCCGCAACTCTCTAATCTTAATTTCTTAAGTTAATAAAACTCCCCCGCTCTGGCGGGGGAGTTTTATTTTACCCGCATTTCTGTGCAGTTTTCACAAAAAAATTGCAGAATTGCGGGGGTTGTGATACAAACATGTGTAAGATATTTCTTCGGAGGGTTCGTTTAAATGAAAAAACTTTTTGTTCTCTTTCTTCTCGTGGCTCTGGTTCCATTCTCGATCGGTTGTTTCGGCAGCGACAGCGACGACACACCCCTTGATATCGCCAAACTATCCGCATCAGCGGTACTGCCGGCAAGCGCAGGCGCAAATCTGCGTGCGGCAGCAGTGGCTGCCAGCAAATTCAAAAACGTTACCATGACGATCGGCGAAGGTGAATTTAAACAGATTCTTACTGCTGAAACAGAAGAAGACAATGGCGATGGCACCTACAAAGTCACTTTCGGTAAGGTTGTCACTTCAGCTCAGTATAACGCTGCCACAACCGGCATACTGCCTGTAACAATCACCAAAAACGATGGCACCACCGTTAGCTTTGCGGTTGATTTCAGCACTCTGTCACCGTCAGCTCCTCTGGCAGTTGTCGTCACAGCAGCAGGCGGTGTCACTTCAAGCGTCGGTAAAGTGTATACTGCAAATGAATTTGTTACCGTCAAAAGCATCACCGGCACTACCAATACTCTGAAACCAACTTTTACTGTCGTTTTCAGTGGAGATATCGGTTCAATAGACAACCCGAAAACTTTTGATGTCAAAGTTACCTCGGAAACCACAACCGCCGCCACCTCTGCCAGCGACTTCGTAACCAGCTATGATGTTTCTAAGAAAACCATGACAGTTACTCTTAAAGACAAATCACTGACCGATGGCAAGACTTATACAGTTACCATCAACAAGATTGTCAGCTCAACCGATATTCTTGTGACCAGCACTTCACACAAATTCACCATAGCTCTGACCAAATAAGATCAGCCAACTTTTTCACGCAAAGCTCCCCTGCTCTGGCGGGGGAGCTTTTATTTTAGAAAGATTGAGTTGAGGTGAGTAATGCGTTTGCTCTGGATTGTTTATGAAGGCATTTTTTCTATCGAGGATATGTGGTATTATTCTGAAAATCATATTTCTGGGGCGGCACTTTGAAAAAAACTTCCAAGAGCATTTACGAATCATTACTTAAAACTCTTTGTATCATTTCTGGCCTGATGATGGTGCTCAGCTGCGCTCACGCCGAAGAGCCCTGGGAACTCTCACCCCCGGGTGGTGCTGATATCAGACAGAGCGTCTTCGCACGCCAGGAACACCTTGAACTACACGTGCCCGCTTCATTTGAAGGGCGAACTGCCATCGAACGCCGCACCACCGTGGGGTTTGAATATAACCGGCTGTTGCGCTACGCTCACACCGAGAGTGATGTCGAACTGCGCGGCCGCTCTTCAATTTTTGATTTTGAATACGCCCAAGATATTTTTGACGTTCAGGTCTTCAGGTCAAAACAGATACAACCTGGTGCCAGTTCATGCATGGACTGCCATGGCGGCGCCATCAGACGCACCACAGTGGCGGTGGGCATCGAAAAGCAGGAACTCGACCCGAAACCCTATTACCGGGGTTATACCCGGGTCGGCATCGACCCGGCCGAATCATTTTCGTGGCGTGGCGAGGTCAATCACTGGCTCACCCCGACCCTGTTACTTAAAGGCGAGCTAAAAACCGGCACCCTCGAACAGGGCCGTCATAGCCTCGATGCGAAGAGCGTTACCGTCGGGCTGGGTGGAAACGCCCTGCATCGCATGACCTGGTCAGGCGATCTCAATTTTTCAAAAGTCGAAAGCTACAAGCAGCGCAAAACCTTTACCGGCAAGGTTAACTATCGCCTGTTTCATGGCCTTAAACTGACGGTGGGCGGCGCGGCTTTTCTTGACGGTTACACCCAGTATGGCACCGATATGTCAGAGATGGGTCTGATAACCAACGGGCTGGCCAAAGACGACCCCGAACTGCTGCCAAGCCTGTTCACCCGCCTGAAAGACGACCAGTTCGGCTACTGGCACTTCGGCGCCGAATACGAATACAAGTTTTGAAAGAATCTGATTTTGAGGGAGGGTTAAATGCCACTGGCTGAAAAGAAATGCAAACGAGATTTTTTTACCTGGGCCGACTACATAACCTGGCCCGAAAACGAGCGCTGGGAAATCATCAACGGCGAGGCCTTCGATATGTCACCCGCCCCCGGCGTGATGCACCAGGAAGTATCAACCGCACTTAGCGGCCTGCTTTATAACTTTTTCTCTGAGCATACCTGCCGACTTTTTCACGCTCCATTCGATGTCAAGCTACCTGAAAATGATGAAGCGATTGAAGAAACCTCAACCATCGTTCAACCTGATATCGTTGTCTACTGTGACCCCGAAAAACTCGACGAACACGGCGGAACCGGCGCCCCCGATCTGGCTGTTGAAATATTGTCACCCTCGTCATCCAAGCGCGATCTGATCGACAAAATGGCTCTTTATGAGCGTCATGGCGTACGAGAATACTGGGTCGTAGACACCTTCAATAAGGTAATCTCAATCTGGAACCTCGAAAAAGACGGCAAATTCGGCCGCGAACAAACGTTCAGGCGCGAAGATCAGCTAAAATCAACTATTTTTCCAGAGTTAAATATCAGTCTCGAAAAAGTTTTTCCTGAAGCATCGCGAAAAAACAAGCCCAGCCCAGCCGCAAAACGCTGAAACAGCCATAGAAAAACCCAGCGACAATTTTGTTTTATAATAGATTTAAAAAAGCTCTGAGTGAGATCCTGTCCTGACAAAAACAATCGATCCATTTTCAAGCTTGTAGATCAGCAGCCAATCTGGCCCGATATGACATTCACGATGACCGACCCAGTTGTGGAATAAATCGTGGTCTTTATTTTTAGGCTCAAGAGGTATCTCATGGCAAAGATTGGTAATGATTTTATCTAATTTTGCTATATCTTTTGTTTTTGAGAGTTTTTTATAGTCCTTTTTGAAACTGGCCGAGCGCCTTGGTTTGAGCATTAATTTTTAAGATCAGCAAAAAAGTCATCCAGGTTGTCAAAGTCTACAGTTTTTCCTTCTTCAACTTCTTTAAGGGCCTGCAAAGTCTCCTGATTAGGTATCTGAACAGGAAAAGGAAGCCCCTTTCGCAACTGCACCTGGGAATAAAAAAGCGTAATGGCTTCAGTTGCTGAAAGACCAAGCTTTTTGAGAATCCTTGTAACATCTTCTTTGAGGTCTATCGGAACGCGAGCATGAATCATGGTTGTTTTTGTCATAAGGCATTTCTCCTTGCTGATTAAATTGTATCTCAAATGAGAGACAGCTGTAAATAAAATCTTGATCCGTTACTTTTTAACCTGTTACAAAAAACCGCCCGAGCTGCATCAGCAGCCCGGGCGGTTTTTTGTAAAACTACCTGGCCCAGAGAATGTGGCCGGTGAGCAGGGGGTGAACAAGATCGGGGTGCGCGGGCATTACCCTGATCGCCAGACCCATCTTGCCGCTTGAACCAAGGGCGATGCCGCCCTTGAATTCGGCGGTCGAACCAGTCTGTTTGATGAGCTGCAGATCGACGATATCGCCCTGCGAAAGATCGCCATCGCTGACCAGTTTGCCGTAGAAGGCCTGCACGAGAACATCCGCGGCCTTAAGGTTCGCGAGATGCACCTTGACCCTGACATCGAGAACTTCACCGACGCGGTGAGCATTACTGCCATTAGCGTCGATTTCTTCGATGCGAATATTGGCCCAGCTGGCACGCACGTTGTCGAGCCACGAAGCCAGCTGCCTGGCACGCTGCCGGTCATTGGCCGAGAGGTCGCGGTAACGGCGGTCGGCCGGCACATAGAAACGCTCGGCATATTCCGCAACCATGCGGTTAGTGTTGAAAACCGGGTTGATTTCCTTCATGCACTGCTTCATCATGGTGATCCAGTGACGGGGCAGATTATCGCTCGAATGATCGTAGAAGGTCGGTGCAACTTCTTTTTCGAGAAGTTCATACAGCGAATTGGCTTCAACTTCATCCTGGTAATCAGTATTTTCAAATTCTTCGCGGGTGCCGATCGCCCAGCCGATACCGGGGGTGTAAGCTTCATCCCACCAGCCATCGAGAATGGAAAGATTGAGTACGCCGTTGACTGCCGCCTTCATGCCCGAGGTGCCGCTGGCTTCCTGGGGGCGGCGCGGGTTATTCAACCAGACATCGACGCCCTGCACGAGATAACGGGCTACCACCACATCATAGTCTTCAATAAAGACGATATGGCGGCGCAGACGTTCATCGTTGCTTTCTTTAACGATATCCTTGATGTAATTCTTGCCGGGTTCATCTTTCGGGTGTGCCTTGCCGGCCACAATGATCTGAATCGGGCGATCTTTGTTGGTCAGAATGCGGATCAGGCGTTCTTTATCTTTGAACAGCAGGGTGGCGCGTTTGTAGGTGGCAAAACGACGGGCGAAGCCGATGGTGAGATACTCGGGGTTGAGGACTTCCTGGGCGCGGGCAATCTCGGAAGGCGGTGCGTTGCGGGCCTTCAGCTGTTTTTCGAGACGACTGCGGGCAAAAGCCACCAGACGCTCGCGGCGGCGTTCATGGGTGCGCCACAGTTCTTCCATCGGGATCATGTCGATCTTTTCCCAGACCGTCTGGTCGCCGGGGTTCATGACCCAGCGCGGCCCAAGATAGCGGTCAAAGAGGGCCGACATTTCCTGGGAAGCGTAAGAGCGGGTGTGAACACCATTGGTGATCGACTTGATCGGGATTTCCTGAAACGGCACGTCAGGGTAGAGATTACCCCACATCTTGCGCGAAACATCGCCATGCAGTTTGCTGACGCCATTGGCTTCGCCACAGAGATTCAAAGCGCAGACCGCCATTGAGAAACCATCGCCCTTCGGCGTGGCAGCCTGCCAGCCGAGATCAAGAAATTCCTGCCAGCTGATGCCAAGTTTCGAATAATACTGTGAGAAATATTTATCCATCAGATCGCGTGAGAACACGTCAATACCGGCCGGAACCGGAGTATGAGTCGTGAAAACGTTACCTGAACGGGTCAATTCGAGGGCTTCGCGGAAGGTCATCTGATGGCGTTCCATGGCGACGGCGATTCTTTCGAGAGCCAGGAAAGCTGAATGCCCTTCGTTCATGTGATAAACGCAGGGGTGCAGATCAAGGGCATGCAGAGCACGCAGACCGCCGATGCCAAGCACGAGTTCCTGCATGATGCGGGTTTCGGTGTCGCCGCCATAAAGTTCACGGGTGATCCAGCGGTCGCCGGCCGAATTTTCGGGGCTGTCGGTATCGAGCAGATAGAGAGGCACGCGCCCGACCTGAAGTTTCCAGAGCAGGCAGAAGAGTGTGCGGCCCGGGAGCTGCACGGTGATTTTCATGTGATTGCCGTTTTCGTCGTTGATCGGCACCACCGGCATGTTATGAAAGTCGTTTTCAGGGTAGACTTCCTGCTGGTAACCACCGGCATTGAGCTTCTGCTGGAAATAACCGACACGATACATCAGGCCGACGGCCACCAGTGGTATGCCAAGGTCTGAAGCAGATTTGAGATGATCGCCGGCCAGCATTCCGAGGCCGCCTGAATAGAGGCGAACGCTTTCGGTCAGGCCGAATTCAGCTGAGTAATAGGCAACGACCGGTTTGTCCATAAAACCACCATGGTTTTTGGCATACCAGGTCTGGTGATCGTTCAGATACTGATTAAAGCTTTCATACACACGGTGCAGATTGGCAAGAAAAGCTTCGTCGCGGGCCTTGGCTTCGAGCCGCTCCTGCGAAATCGCGCCGAGCATTTTGACCGGGTTATGGTAGGTTGCTTCCCATTGTACCGGGTCGAGACGGCGCCACAGGGCAATAGCTTCCGGGTTCCAGCACCACCAGAGGTTGTAGGCGAGGTCCTTGAGGGGGGCCAGCGGCTCTGGCAAACTTGGAACCACGATAAAGGTTCGAATAGGCTTCATTATAAAGTGGGCCTCCTGCAAAAAAATTAGGTGTGCATTTATACCATTAGTGAGGCAATTGCGCAAGCACTATGCACAGCGAGACGGGCGTCGAGCGCAAAAATTCACATCTTGCAGGGCAGGCAAACCGCCATTCTGACTGCACGCAAATCAGCGAAATATTTCACAAGGCGGTGCCCCATCTGCGTCTTTTGCCACTCAGAAATGCCGATCTCATTTTTCGTCAACTCGCTATATTTGCATTTTTAACCGACCTTTTGCCACAACCATGCGTTTCAGACTATATAAGAGCACATTGAGTATTTCTCACCGATTCGACGGCGTGGCCTATCAGCCGGGTTACTTTTTCTACAGCGATTCGCTTCGCTCACAAGCTTCCGAAAAAGTAATCCCGTCTTCTCTCCACGCCTTGCATTGAAACATTCAATGAGCTTTTGTATAGCTGAAGCTTGACCCCGCGTGCCACCTTATCAGAACAGGGGTTTAAAAGGTCATTGGCTGGTTTTGCCGATGCGGCTTTTGATAAAATCGGCATCGGCTTTGATTACCGCAGCGAGTCTCGCGAAGGAACCTGTGGTGTAGAGAGGTGCGACCACTGCATTGATGGTAAAATCATTTGCTACGGTGGCCAGCCATTTCAGTCGCCGGCCACCGGCCAGATCGAAAATACTCATGTAATCGCGGTGCCTGACGATGATTCGCCCGCTGACTGACTCGTCGAGCTGAAGAACCGGCCAGTCTCTGGCGGTGCGCAGGTCGGTGCCAAAAGTATTTTTAACCTCGACGCCGAGCAGGTTGCAGATGATCGGCAGAAGATCGGCGTGCGTGGTTGGCGTGGTGACCAGACGGGGTTGCACGCCGGCGCCAAGAAACAGAACCGGTACTTCAAACTGGCTGATATGCGGCCCGGTGGCATGGGTAATAAAACCGGCTTCGCCGAGGGATTCGCCGTGGTCGCCAAAAATTACAAACAGGGTATTGTTCAGATACCCGGCGGCGGCGGCTCTGGTTAAAAACGCATCGAGCAGCTGGTCAACGTATAGAGCAGCGTTTTTGTAACGGTTTTGCAGCCCGGCAAGATTGTTGCCGTCGGGTTGCAGAAGAAACAAATTGGTATCTTCGGGCAAAACCGGCCTGAAGAGCTCAGCTTCAGGCGGGTAATAGTAATTGAAATGCAGATTATACAAATAGGCATGAATCGCCTGACGGCCGGGCCGGCTGAGTGCGGCAAAAAGCTGGTCGAGAACCGCCGGGCCGCTTTGCCATGGTGTAGTTGCTGATGCCAGGTCGAGATTGCCTTCCCAGAAGCTTGAACGCTGAAGCATGGCGGGCGAGTGAACGATGAGTGAATTGCGATGCCCGCAGGCGGCAAGAAATTCCTGAAATGGTATTCTGCCGGTCACGTGCCTTGAAAAAGCAAGGTTCAACGGAAAGCTGCCGTGAAAAATACTGTGAAAACTGCTCAGGCTGACATTGGTCACCGACTGATGCATGGCAAGGCTAAGCCCTTGCGCTGCCCAGGACTTCAGGCGAGGCATCGTGGCGGCAAATTCGGCCCGGCGCAGGCTCTCGACAGAGATCATCACAAGATTTGGCAACGGCTGAGCGGTTGCAGAGGCGAAAGTGCTCGGGGGGTAACAGCGGCGCTCATCGATGGTGAGCGGCTGTTGCAGAAGACCGCGAAGTTCTGGGGCAGCGCGAAGAAGCGGGTGATCTGGAACCGGCATGATACCGAGATCGAGGCGCAGGGGAAGATATTCATGCACCGGCAATTTCGAGCATGAGGCGTCGAAACGAATAATTGTCAGAAACATAACGGCAAGAGCAATCCACAGCTTCAGCAGCAGACCTTTGCGACTTCTGATGTAACCGGGTTGCCTGGCGCGGCCTTGCAACAACAGGGCCGCCGGAAGCACGAGCAGCAGAAAGATCAGCATTTCGGCGAGCAGCATCTGATAGCCTTTTCCGGCGAACTGCAGGGCTTCGAAAAAATAGTCGCGAATCAGGGGTAGTTGCTGCATGTGGTTAAAACTGAGATGGGTCTTGCTGACCGTATAAAACATGCGGTCAAGGTAGAGCCAGACAATGCCACAGCCATTCGCAGCAAACAGCAGCCAGAAAAAGCCCGACGACAGGCGCAACAGCAGGTGTTCAGCGGCGAGCAGCACCGAGGCCGCTGACGCGCCGGCCAGCATTACCCAGCCAATCAGGTCTGTGTCGGTCGCCGATTGCAGATTACCCGTCAGCGACACCAGCAATGCCAGCAGCAGCGGCATCTCAAGATGCAGGCGCACGAACCTGCAGGTGATGAACAAAAGAAGAAAAACGAGCAACAAAGCCCCTTCTGGCCCGGCAGCATTGATTAAAACAAGAGAATTCGCCGGCCTGATCTGCCCGATCAAAGAAAAAAACAGAAAAACCATGGCCAGCACCTGCAGCGAAACTGCGTGCTCCCGCCAGGTCGGCAAGCCTGACCCGCCTGTTTTTTTGTTTACTGATAATTTATTTAACATATCCATTCTGGTTCGAGCTTACCGCAGATTCTACTGAATTAAAAGATACGCCTCGCAATTCTTAAATGGGGGTCTCGTCTAATTCAGCACCAAAAGAGTCTTGTAAATAATCTTCGTAACACTTGTATTGTGCTGGCTCAGGTTGATTTTGTGAGCCATCTTAATTTTACCGGGAATTGCTGTAAGTCATAGCAGCGGGCTTGTATTGGCGGGGCGGCTTCAGTATAATGGGCGACAATGCTAAATAAACAAACCTTCTCGATAGTTGTCTTCTGTCTGCTGGCGCTGGCGGTTGCGGCCAGCGATTTTGTGCCGGCAAATGATTTTGTTCCGGCCAGTGATTCGTTTGCGATACCTGATGCGGCACCTGATATCGTCATAACCGCCAACACCATGACGGTGCGTGATGGTCAGGCGATTCTCGAGGGCAACGTCAAAGCTACCCGCGAGAGTGACATTCTGACCTGCAACCGGGCACTGGTGAACAGTTCGCCCCGCTGGCTTCTTGCCAGCCTGACCCCGAGGCTCTATCGTCGTGAGGCTGTTATGTTGCAGAAGATCATTCGCGAGACTAACCTTGAGGCCCGTAACATATTCTATGACAGTGACAATGGCAAATTCAGCGCCTCTGACAGTGTTCATCTGCGCATTGAAGAGCGCACCTGGGATCTGGCGACCTACAGCTGGGCGGTGATTACCGCCGATGATATGCTTGGTTTTCGTGACAGCCGGCGCATGATTTTCAGCGGCAACGTCAAGGTTCGCGACCAGGATCACTACGGCTACGGCAACCGGCTCGACTATCTGAAAGAAAGATCTCTGGCGATTCTCAGCGGCAACGCTGTGCTTGAAACCAGGCAGAAAAACGAAAAAACCGGGCAGATGGAA
The DNA here is from genome assembly GCA_035352635.1 of Candidatus Rifleibacterium sp. GTDB lineage: Bacteria > Muiribacteriota > Ozemobacteria > Ozemobacterales > Ozemobacteraceae > Rifleibacterium. Next base: position 17,103 of record DAOPYA010000017.1, on the reverse strand, counting down.
CCCCGAATTCTCAAAGGCCAGAAAATCACCTACGACACCCAAACCCGTCAGGCTGTTTCTGAGTGACCGCGAAGCGAGATAAAAGCTTGCGGGCAACCAGTTGGGCGGGTTATAATGTGGCGGCGAAGCAAACCGCATACCAGCAGCAATCAGACCAAAGAAAGAACACGGCACACTTATGGAATTAAACGTTAAATACCGCGATTACGTTCTTGATGACTTTCAGATACAGGCGATCACCGAGATCGAAAACGGCCACTCGCTGGTTCTTTCGGCACCAACCGGTTCAGGCAAAACGCTGGTCGCCGAATACCTGATCGAAAAGGTTCTCAAGACCAACCAGCGCATCATCTACACTTCGCCGATCAAAGCCCTGTCGAATCAGAAGTATCGCGACTTTTCGCGCCTTTATGGTGACAAAGTCGGCATTCTCACCGGTGACGTCGTGGTCAACCGTGACGCCCAGGCTCTGATCGTCACCACTGAAGTTTATCGCAACATGGCCATCGAAGACCCCGAGGCGATTGCTGACGTTTCTTATGTAATCTTCGACGAAATTCACTATCTGGGCGATATTGAGCGTGGCACCGTCTGGGAAGAATCCATCATCTTCTCGCCCAAAACCGTGCGCTTTCTGGCTCTGTCGGCCACGATTCCGAACTGTGACGAACTGGCACGCTGGATTGAATCGGTAATCGACCACCAGGTCAAGGTTATCAGCCACAATGAACGTGCCGTGCCGCTCTCTTTTCTTTTTTACCACAATAAAGCCCTGATGCCCTTCAAGGACCTGCGCAAAAAGATTCGCGACAAGGTCAGCGACAGTGAAGGGCCGCGTGACCGCCGTTCCAAAAAAGAGGGTGAGTTCAGGCATTTTGATATTATCAAGCAGTTGAAGCAGCAAGACCGCCTGCCGCTGCTCTACTTCGTTTTTTCGCGGGCGCTGGCCGACAAACTGGCCCAGGATACGGCCCGCAAAATGGATTTTACGTCGCCAGCCGAAAAAGAGCGCATCGAAGAGATGGTCGATAACTGCATCGAGAAATACCAGTTGCAGAACCTCGAAACCGCCCAGAATCTCAAAGAAGAGCTGAGTCGTGGCGTCGGCAGGCATCACGCCGGTCTTCTGCCGCAACTGAAAGAGCTGGTTGAAATTCTCTTTGCCGAACGAACCTTAAGGGTGCTGTTCGTAACCGAAACCTTCGCGGTGGGCGTCAACATGCCAGCACGCAGCGTCGCCTACGACGCCTTAAAAAAATATGACGGCCGCACCTTCAGACCGATGCGGGCACTTGAATTCACGCAAATATCAGGGCGGGCCGGCCGGCGCGGTATCGACAAGACGGGCTGGGTTGTCGTGCCGCATATTCCGAGAGACCTTGCGTTTGAAGACCTGCAGAACCTGGTTTACGGCGATATCGAAAATTTAGAGAGCCAGTTCGACCTTTCGTTCAACAGCGTTCTCAATCTCTACGCCGGCCACAAAACCGATGAAGTGCGCATGATTCTCAAGCGGAACTTTGCCCAGTTTCAGGCCAACAAGAAACTGCCCGAGCTGACCGAAAAAGTTGCGAAGCTGCGCCTCGAAATCGAGCGTGTCGAGCCGCGCTGCCCCGAAAAGAAAAATGATTTTCCTGAATTCATGGTGTTCTTCACCAAAAAAGAGCAACTCGAAGACACGATGCATCGCCAGATGGACGACATACGCTTCGGGATGCGCGGCCGCAAAAACCGCCAGTCTCAGGCCGAAATCGAAAAGAAATTTTCTGATTCGCATGCCGAACTGCAAAGCCAGGAAAAGAGCTTCATCTGCGGGCGTTGCCATGACCGCAACCGCTGCATATCCAGGCACTTTCAGGCTTCCAGACTCGAAAAGAAGCTCGATTACTGGCGCGGCCTGCTTGAAGAACAGGGTGAGCTTCAGTTGCCGCTCTACGAGCGCAAGCTCGAACTGCTCAGAAAGCTTGGCTACATCGACGACAAGGGCCTGCTGCCCCGGGGTGAACTTGCCAGCCGGATACACACCGAAGAAATCGCGGTTACTGAATTATATTTCCATGGTTATTTTCATGAGTGCAACGAGCATGAACTGAACGCCCTCTGCCTGTCGCTGATTTACGAGCACCGGCGCCGGGGCGCTAATGGTGAGCAACAGCGCCCGGTGGCCAAGATGCCCGAAAAGATCAAGAGCGCCCGGGGTTTCGTTAACAGCCTGGCACGGCAGCACCCGTTCATCAAGCCGCTCGAAACACGCATCTGCCATCTGATGGTTGCCTGGAGCGAAGGGGCAGCCTTTGAAGATATCATGGCAATGACCGACATACCCGAAGGCGATCTGATCAGGGCTTTCAGGCAGGTAATCGATCTGCTGCGCCAGATTCGTGATGCCGTTAAAGAGATGAGCCTGCGCGACAAACTCCTGTCGTGTCTGGCCTGCATCAACCGCGATATCGTTCTGGCGACCGAATTAAGAGACTGATGCAGAACAGCAGTTCAATTAAAAGCCTCTCACCTGAGCAGACTCTCGAAATAGCTGGTCAGCTGGCGGGGCAATTTCCAAAAGCGCTGGTGCTGTTGCACGGCGAGCTTGGTGCCGGCAAAACTCTTTTCGCTAGAGGCTTTGCCGCCGGTCTTGGCATTGACGACCATGTTTCCAGCCCTTCGTACACCCTGATGAACGAGTATCGCGGCGCCGGGCAGAGCATGTTTCATCTTGATCTCTACCGCATCAACTGTTTTGAAGAGGTGATAGACATCGGGCTGTTCGATATTCTCAAAGCCGGGCAGCCATGCCTGATCGAGTGGGCCGAACGCGTTGCCGAACTCGACCGTCTGCCGCACCTGAACGTGCGAATTACCCTCTGTGCCGGGGATTCAGAAGAACACCGGCAAGTCAGCTGGCAATGGCAGGAGGGGCAATCATGAATTATCTGTTCATCGACGCCTCTGAAAACACCACCCTGGCGCAGACTGGCAGCGAAGAAGGCTTTAAGCAGCAGATTTTCGCGACCGACCGCAATTTTGCTGCCCGCATCACACTGATTTGCGATGAAATGTTGCAGAACGCCGGTCTGAGCCGCGAAGAAGTGCAAATGCTGGCCGTCTGCACCGGCCCCGGCAGCCTGACCGGCCTGCGGGTCGCCGCCGCTTTCATGCGAACCGCGGCGATGTTGCTCGACAAGCCGCTGGCGGGCATAAGCCTCTTTGCCTGGTCGTTGCAGACTTTGGCTGATCAGGGCATCACCGGCCCGGTCAGGCTGGTAATGCCAACGCTCATCGACAAAGCTTTTGAAGTATGGGCGACTCTGCCGGCAATCGAGCACACAGCGCCAGTATTGATCGAGCGTTCTGAGGTCGGCAATCAGCCGCAGACCTGGGGAATCCGCTTCGCGGCGCCGGGCATAACCTGCATGCAGCCAGAAGCGGCCTCACTGCACAAACTGCTGACCAGTGGCGGAGTGACGACGGCAAAGGGGCTTAAAGAACTGCTCGATATTCTGCCATTGTATGTAATACCTTCGCAGGCTGAACGCAAATTCAAGGAAGCGTCATGATCACACTCGGCATAGAATCTTCGTGCGACGATACTTCGGTTGCGCTGGTTGAAGACGGCACCCGGGTTCTGACCAGCCTGGTTTCTTCACAGATAGAAATCCACCGTCGTTTTGGCGGTGTAGTACCTGAAGTCGCGTCACGAAAGCATCTCGAAGCGATTCTGCCGCTGCTCGACTCGGCTATGACCGGTGCCGGCCTGACTTATTCAGCCATCGGTCAGATAGCCGTTACCGCAGGCCCCGGCCTGCTCGGGCCGTTGCTCATTGGCCTGAGCACCGCCAAGGCGCTGGCCTGGCACCTCAAGGTACCTCTCATACCGGTCAACCACATTGAGGCACATTTAACCGCTTCATTTCTGGCGGCCGGCCGCCGGCCCGAATACCCGTTTCTCGGCCTGATCGTCTCGGGGGGGCATGCCAATCTTGTGTTTGTCACAGGCCCGCGTGACTTCAGGCTGATGGCTCGAACGCTCGACGATGCTCCGGGCGAGCTGTTCGACAAGGTGGCACGCCATCTCGGTATTGGTTACCCGGGTGGCCCGGTCATTCAGAAAACCGGCGAAAACGGCGACCCAAAACGTTACCGGTTGCCACGCCCGATGGCCGGCAAGGGTTACGTTTTCAGTTTCAGCGGCCTGAAAACCGCAGTGATGCGCATTGTCGAGCAGGAAGGCGACCGCCTGAATCTTGCTGACCTGTGCGCCGGCCTGCAAGCTGCCGTTGCCGATTCGTTTGCCGAAAAAGTCAGCATGGCCCTCGACGAAACAGCGGCAAAACGTCTGGTGATGGCCGGCGGAGTCGCAGCCAACCAGCCGTTGCGTGCCAGAATGCAAGAACTTGCCAATCGCCACGAGGCAGAATTACTATTACCAACCATTCACCTGTGCACCGACAATGCGGCGATGATCGCGGCGCACGGCTATTGCACCGCTGACACGGCGCCGGCCAACAGTCTTGAGGTCAACGCGGTCGCCGGCTGGGCGATGGGTGGCCCGCACAATTTTTAAGGAACAGCTATGCAGAACGGAAAAATAAAAGTCCTCGCTGACGACATCATCTGCCGCATCGCAGCCGGTGAAGTAGTTGAACGGCCAGCTTCGGTCGTAAAAGAGCTGATCGAAAACTCAATTGACGCCCGGGCAACCCGTATCGAGATCGAAATAAAAGACGGCGGCCAGAAGCTGATTGAGATTACCGACAACGGCGAAGGCATGTGTCGTCAAGACGCGGTGCAGGCGTTCAGCCCGCACGCAACCAGCAAGATTACCAACGATGCCGAGCTTGAGCATGTCATGTCGCTGGGTTTTCGCGGTGAAGCACTGCCGACCGTAGCATCGGTCGCCCGGGTTTCGCTGGTGACGAGGCATGAGAGCGAAGAAACCGCCACCCGGGTTCTGATTGAAGGCGGGCGCATTCTCAGTGTTGATTCCGATTCGTTTCCGCAGGGCACCAGAATTCAGGTTAAAAATCTGTTCTACAATGTGCCGGCCCGCCGCAAGTTTCTTAAGAGCATTCAGGCCGAAATGGCTCAGATATCAGATGTAATCTGCCATTATATGATGGGCTACCCCGAAATTGCCTTTAAATTCAGCAAAAACAATGTTCAGATCGCCGCAACCAACGGTTCGGGCAATCTCAGCGATGCAATTCTCGCCGTTTACGGCCCTGAAGTCACCCGCAGCCTGGTGCAGTTAAAAGAACCGGCCTCGATCGCCGGCACGGGCATGGCGTTGCGCGGCTACATTTCGCCGCCGAACCAGGCCCGGCCGGCCGCCAGATATATGACCACCCTGGTCAACCGGCGGGTTGTCAAAACCCGGTTGCTGACCCAGGCCATCAACAAAGCCTGTGCCGCTTTTTTCCCGAAGGGGCGCTACCCGGTGCTGGTGCTTGATCTGCGTGTGCCGCCCGACATCATCGACGTTAACGTTCACCCCCAGAAGTCAGAGATACGCTTCAAAGACGAACGCTGGGTCTTCGCCACCATCTGGGAAACCATTCAATCTAGCCTTTCGGGTTTGCGCATGGTTTCGACCCCGGTTCAACCGGCCGATTCGGCTTTTACTGACCCTGAAACCGCCGACCTGCCAGACTTTGCCGGCAACGGGGCGCAACCCGATAATTCGCCAGCCCCGGCAGCCGGCACGATTTTTACGCCGCCACCGGCGTTCAGCATGCCGGCCCGCGCTACGGGCAACTTTAATGCCAGATTATACGAGCTGAAAGAAAGTGAAGTCGAGAGACTGGGGCCGCACTCGACACCGCCGTCGCTGCCCGGCACTGCATTTATGCCGGTCGTCACTCTGACCCGCCCGAAAATACTCGCCCAGCTCAAAAATTCTTACCTGCTCGGTGAAGACGACGACGGGCTGTTCATCATCGACCAGCACGCAGCGCACGAGCGCATTCTTTTTGACCAGTACACGAGCACCTACCGCGACACACCCGTAACCGCGCAACCATTGCTGTTTCCGGTGCCGCTCAAATTATTGCCATCTGAGCGCCTCATTATCAAAGATCAGTTGCCGCAGCTCAAAACCCTCGGGTTTTCGATTCATCAGGAAGACGACAACCAGTTCTACGTTACTGCGGTGCCAGTCTCAGAAAAGAAAACTTCCGACAGCGAATCGATACAGAATGTTCTCTCTGAAGTCCTCAACGGCTGGGAAAGCCGTTCGCTGCTCGAAATCAAAACCGAACTTCTCAAAATGATGGCCTGCAAGGCGGCGGTGAAGGCCGGCGACCCCCTGAGCGATTCAGAATGGAACAGCCTTCTCGAACAGTTGCTCAAGACCGAAAACCCGTTCACCTGCCCGCATGGCCGACCAATCGTCATCAGACTGACAACCCGGCAGATCGAAACCGGCTTTCTGCGAACATGACCCCGGCACCCGGTCAGGGCGAAAAAAAACCGGTGCTGGCAGTTCTCGGAGCCACAGCCACGGGCAAAACCGCGCTGGCAATATCGCTGGCTGAGCGCTTTGGCTGCGAGATCGTCAACTGCGACTCAAGGCAGATTTATGACGAGATGCGCATCGGCACCGCCAGCCCCACTGACGAAGAACTCGCCCGGGTGCCGCATCATCTGTTCAATTTTCTTTGCCCGGCGCAGACGTTCAGCGCGGCCGATTATGCCGCGCGGGCCGCTGCCAGCATCAGAGAAATCTGGGCCGGTGGCCGGGTGCCGCTGCTGACCGGTGGCACCGGGTTTTATTACGCCGCTCTGGCCGAAGGCCTCGGTGAGGCTGGCCACAACGCTAACCGGGCGATTGAACTGCGCGAACTGGCAGAGAAGAACGGGCATGACAGTATGGTTGCCATGCTTCTCGGTCTTGATCAGGCTGCCGGCGCCACGGTTGATCTGCTGAATCCGCGCCGGGTTTTGCGGGCCATCGAAATCGTCGAGACAACCGGTCAGCCTTTTGCAGCGAATTGCCCGAAGCCGCTGCTGGCTGAAGCTGAATTTATGCCGGTGGTGGTCACCCGGCCACGGCCGGTGCTTCACGCGGCCATCGAGCGCCGCGTTGACGAGATGATCGCCGCCGGGCTGGCCGGCGAAGTGCGCCACCTGAGCGAAAAATATGGTCTGACTGCCGGCGGGCTGAATTCAATTGGTTACCACGAATGGCTGCCTCACTTCGCAGGTGACTGTTCGGCCGCTGCAGTCAGAGAACTGATCATCATTCACACCCGGCAGTATGCCCGGCGCCAGGAAATCTGGTTCAGACGCAGACCTGGGGTGCCACTTGCCGACCCTGGCGAACCTGAACAATTCGCAGCAATTTTCCTGAAGGTGGCTGCATTCTTGAACAAGTTTGGGTTATAATCATCAGGGCAACCATAAAATGACGGTTCGTTGCGAGTATTTTGCCCGGCTTATAAACAAAGTTCGCTACTCTGCCGATGACTTTGTTGAATTGTAATTTCACCAACGGAACTGGAGGCCAAAATTGAGGGAGGCGACTGATCTTGCCATCAGCGCCGGCATAAGACGCGAGTTGTCTGGCCGGCGAATTGATCTGTCCAAATTAAAGTTTCCTGTCAAGGCCGGAGTGGTGAGTCTGCAGGGTGAGCTCTGCTTCGTCGGGCTTGAAAAGACCACTGACGAAACAGCAGTTGAACTTAAGTTCATCGAATCCAGCCTTAAAAAACTTCCCGGTGTCAGCGCGGTCATCTTTGAGCTCACCAACTGGGCCAGAAACGACAACGGCATCTGGGAATCAGCAAGCGGCGGCTCTGCGAGCGGCGGGTCAGCAAGCCCGGCGTTCGACGGCGAAGGCATCGTATGCCCCGACTGCGATTACGTTATACGCTTCTGCCCATGCTGCGGCAAACCGCTGGCGGGTGCCGGCAAATCAACCGCGGCCCGCCCACGCAAGACCTCGTTACCGGTCAGACCCCTTATCAAGAAAAAGCGGCCCGCCTCACCGCTTCTCTCGCCAGTGGTCAAGCCTGCTATGCCTGGCACTCCAGTCATTCAGGCACCAGATGCCATCAAAGGCATGCCGGTCAGCGGCCCGGCGGTGCGACCTGCACCTTTCCCGGCAGCAAAGCCCACCGAGGGTGCCAGCCCCGAAGCCGGTGTACCGGTTGTTCCGACCATACCTCAAACAGCCCCAAAACCAGTAACCGCAGTACCCGAACGACCGGTTTCGCCCGCAACGCCAGGCATTTTTGGTCGACCAACCCCTGTGCCCGCCCCCACCCCGGCAGCAAGGCCGGCAGCACCGGCAGCGCCGGCAATGCCTGCCGTTCCGGCAGCCCCGACCATTATGCCAGCCCGACCTGCGGCTCCCGCGGTAAAACCTCTGACACCAGTTGCCCAGCCGGCTTCTAAACCTGCAATTCTTGCACCAACCCCGGTCCGGCCAGCACCAATGCCAGTCAAACCCGCACCTGTTGAAGAATTACCAGCTGAAGACGAAATAGACACTCCAGATTTTTCGGCATTCTCGCTCCCAACCGAGGGCGATGGCGACAGCAAAAAAGATGCTGCCGATATCGACCAGCTATTCGGCAGTCTTAAAGCTGATATTCCCGAAAACGAAGAATTACCCGAAGAACCCACAGTGGCCACGCCACCTCCTGCCGCTCCTGCCGCTCCCGCTGCACCGCATACCGCAGCTCCCGCGCCTGCGCCAGCCCGGCCGTTTAAGCCGGCACCACCGGCCGCAAATGTTCCCGACTTCAATTTTGATTCGCTGATCTCTGACTCTGAAGACGGCACCCTCGCAGACAGCGGTGGCTCCACCGGCGCACCGGCCTTCGATCTTGGCTCCCTTGGCGATCTTGGCGCCCCACCGGCAGTCAGCGAAGACGAAGATACCCCGCTGCCGCCGATGCGCCAGGCTACACCGATCAGACCGGCAGCCAAACCTCCGGTCAAACCCGCAGCCCCGCCCACCCCACCGAAACCGCCAGCCCCCAGCCCTTTCGAAGACGACGACACGCCCTTGCCGCCGATGCGCCCGGCGACCCCACCGGCCGCCAAAGACAGCAAAGATCTCTTCGCATCGTTGTTCTCAGATTCTGACCTCAATCTTGGTCTGCCGGCCGATAACACCGGTCAGGGCAAAAATCCATTCGGCAACCTCGACCTCGAACTTGACGTGCTTGAGGTTTTCCCAGGCGATGAACCCCCGGCACCGGCTGCCCCAGCCGGCAAAAAGCCGCCAGCACCAGCGAAACCAGCTCCTGCTGACGACAACCCCTTCAACCTCGACAACGTAATCGACCTCGACAGCCCGGTTGAAGAAAAGTCGCCCGCAAAGAAAAAGGGCAGCAAAGATCCCTTTGACGACTTTGATATCAGCAAATTCAAGTTATAAGGAGCGTTTTGCATCATGAAGTTCATTCATCCGGTTTTTATGCTTTTTGTGCTCACTTTTCTCTTCAGAATTCACAAAATCGGCAAGCAGGCGCTGGCGGTTAACCCGAAATCCCCCGAAGCCGACCAGAAAGAAACTTTTCTGGGTGAACACGCCAAACTCAGCAAAATTGCCGCGCTTCTTTTTGCAGCCGGCCTGATCGGCGGCATTGTCGGGGTTGTGCAGTTTATGCAGGTCAATGCCGTTTTTCTCAAAACCTATGGGCACGGCTTTGCGGGTGCCATACTGCTCGGCCTGATGATTGCCAACATTTTTGTCGGCAATTCTATCAAGACCCTCAACAAAGAAAAATCACGCGAAAATCTGCGACGTTTTCACTTCAATCTCTTCTATATGACCCTTGCCTGCTCCCTCTATTCTTTAATTTCAGGGCTGGCAGTTCTAATAAAAGGGCCGATGAGCTGATCTAAAAACTGCTGCCGTAAACACAGTAATTCTTGGTGAGTTTTACAACTCGCATCAAAAGCCACTTGTGTTTAACTGGTTGTCTGTTAAAAGTGGCAGCTTCGGCCTATCAGCCGGGTTGCTTTTTGACCGAGAATTGCTGGACTTTCGGGCAACGGGCGAATGCAATAACGAAATGCGAACAACAGAAAACGGGCGAAGCCTTGCGGCTTCGCCCGTTTGATTTATGCTTTCTTACTGACCGCTGGCAAAGGCCCGGCCTTCACGGCGCTGGCGCCGCGGAGCATTCTGACCGGATTTTTTGGCTGGCATCGGCCAGGCTGGCTTTCTGTCAATCTTTTTGCCTTCGGGGCGACGGCGACTTTCGGGCTGCACTTCGCGAGTCGGGAACGGAGCCTGATGCGAAGGTTTGCGCTGTGCGGTAGTTTCTTCTGATTTTGCCGGAACGCGCATTCCCTTGTCGAGGCTGATTTCGAGCTGGCGTTTGCATATCCAGGCAGTTTTAAGCTTGCGGATCATTTCTTCGGGCATATCCTGGGGCAGATCTACGGTGCTGTGTTCGTCGAACAGGCGGATTCTGCCGATATACTTGCTGGCCATGCCTGTTTCACCGGCGATGGCGCCAACAATGTGCCCTGGCTGAACGCCATGCATCTTGCCGACTTCGATGCGGTATCTTTCCATGCCTTCTTCCTGTTCTTCGTCGTCACGGCGGGCGCCACGACCCTGGGATGCCCTGGGTTTGCGGCCTGCGGTTTCGGGTACGAATTCACGGAAAGGTGTGTTATCAATCTTATGTATTTCAGGTTTGTGCTGCAGCAGCAGGGGGGTATTACCCTGGAACATGCGGGCAGTGGCGGCAGCGATTTCGATCGGATCAGCCTGATTTTCGGCACAGTATTGTTCAACAAGTTCTTTGAAGATTTGGATATCGGGGCTGCCGATTGCCTCTTTGATCTTGTTCTTGAAGGCTTCAATGCGTTTTTTATTGATAAAATCAGGGGTTGGCATCTGCATAGGTGCAATCGTCTGGCGGGTTGCCTTTTCGATGATCTGCAGCAGGCGGCGCTGTCTGGGAGAAATGAAGATAATCGCTTCACCGCTGCGACCAGCGCGGCCAGTGCGGCCGATGCGATGCACGTAGGTTTCGGGGTCATTGGGGGCATCGTAATTGATAACGTGGCTGATGCGGTCAACGTCGAGGCCGCGGGCAGCAACGTCAGTGGCGACGATAATGTTCAATTTGCCTGATTTAACCTGTTCGATAATGCGTTCACGTTGATTTTGCGGAATATCGCCATTGAGGGCGGCGGCGGCAAAACCACGGCCCATAAGCTGTTCGGCAACTTCAATCGTATCAATTTTGGTTTTTACGAAGATCAGAATGGCATCATAAGGCTCGGCTTCAAGAATTCTTGACATGGCATCGAGCTTGTTAAGGCCGGTCACCTGCCAGAAACGCTGCCTGGTTGCTTCAACCGTGGCGGTTTTCAGCTTAATGGTGATTTCTTGAGGATTATTGAGAAAGCGCCGTGAAATAGCCCGGATATCAGCCGGCATGGTTGCCGAGAACATGGCAATCTGGCGGCTCTTCGGGGCGCGTTCAAGAACCCACTCAACGTCTTCCTTGAAACCCATGCGCAGCATTTCATCTGCTTCATCGAGCACCAGGCATCTGATGGCATCAAGATTCAGGGTGCCACGGTCAATATGGTCCATGACACGACCCGGAGTGCCGACGACAACATGAACGCCACGACTCAGAGAGCGCAGCTGGCCGCCGTATTCCTGGCCACCGTAAAGGGCGAGGGTTTTAAGACCCTTGATGTGGGCCGCATATTTTTTGAAGGCTTCACAAACCTGCAGTGCCAGTTCGCGAGTTGGCGTCAAAATCAACGCCTGCGGTTCGTGACGATCGGTTTCGATACGTTCAAGAAGCGGCAGAGCAAAAGCCGCGGTTTTGCCGGTGCCGGTCTGGGCCTGGCCAACGACATCGCACCCGGTCATAAGAACCGGGATCATAGCTGCCTGAATGGCAGTAGGTGTTTCATAGCCAGAGTCGATAAGAGCCTTTAAAATTGGTTCTGAAAGGCCAAGATTGGCAAAACCGGAAATCTGTTCGAAATTGTAACTCATTGAGTGTGTTCCTTTGCATTGAGTATGAGCTGAAAAAAGCCATCAGCGAACGAAGTACCACTGCAGCAGATCAACACTGATCAGCGCAGATGCCCAGCTGTAGGATGTCAGATTTTCATGCACAGGCCGCATAAAACGGCGCGGAAACCAGTCACCTGACTGGCAGAAACCCTGTGCATTTTCACCCGAACCCCCGGGCATACGCAAAGGGTAAGAATAAGAATATCATAAAAGCATTAAATTTACTACATCTATTTTTTGCACCCTCTAATAGCCCACCAATACTAGATTTGCCGCGCAAATCAGCAACCATGGCTGGCCATTTTTTAAGGTTCATCCGGATCTTGCATCGGTTTATAACGAAAAGACTTGAAAAAGCTCACTGCCCGTTTTATAAGAGAATCAGGGTTGAAGAAAGGTAAAAGATTCGATGAGCGATCATTTGGATAGCGCTGTGCCGGTAAGAAGCTGGCGTTTTCCGTTTCAGGCCCGGGTAGTCGGCATAATTATCGCGGCGTTCGCCTGTTTTGAGTTTGCCCAGGTCTCGTTTTTCTGGGTTCGTCTCACCGGGGTTCTGCTGGCGCTGTTCTGGGTTCCGGTTGCCCTGCTCAATATGGAAAAAGCAAAACAGGAACAGGCTGAATGGTTGCCGGGCAGTTACGTTCTCTGGGCCTTTATTATGGTTCTCTCACTCTTTATTCTGAGAATCGTTCCGGGCATGGTGAGATATTATGTCGGCAACCTGCCCTTTCTTGGGCCATACTGGCTGCTGTTCGGGCTCTGGTTCTTTTTTCATGCAAACAGAATAGCGGCAAAACCATCTTCTGCTGAGGCTTCAGAGTTAAGCCCAGGTAGAACTGCGTTTTTGACAATTTCTATCGGCGTAATACTGACCCTGGCCTTGCCTTTTATTGCGGGCAGCTACATGGATGCGCTGATCAGAGCTGCTAAGAATGGTCGAGTTGATCGCTTTGCACCTCTTCTTGAAGGCGTAAGAAGAGAAATATCTGAAAATCCGCTCGAAAATGCCCTGTGCCGGGCTGTCGATGAACATCAGGCCGGTCTGGTAGAGTGGCTGCTGACGCAAGGCCCTGACGTGAACCGACCGGCAGGGAAATACGTTTACCGACCTTTGTGGTGGGCGATTCGTGGCGATGGCAGTCTGCAGATCACCGAAATGCTGCTCAAGGCCGGTGCCAACCCAAACCTGTGGCTGTCTGGGAGTTCCGGTGATACGGCACTCGGCCTGGCTGTCGAATTGCACAGTAACAACAAAGAATCGCTTCCTTACATAAGAATACTGGCAAGTTATGGTGCAGACCTCAATCAGCCTGTTAAGGCAGGCGGAAAATCTTTAATTGCTGAAGCACTGACGAGCAGATTCGAGCCAGTCTCTGAGTTGATACAGGAATTGCTTAATCTCGGTGCCAGATTTCCTGTAAACAACGGTGAAAACCTGTTTTATCTGTCTTTGTTCGCCCGTGACCCGGCGGTATTTAAAATTCTGCAGGCCAATGGCGTCGAGTGTACAGCGGTTGATAAAAATGGCAGAAGTTTTCTGCATCTGATGCTTGAGAGCTTTGTCAGCGAAAGTTATTCGCGTTCTTATCACTATGCCGAGTTTGTTCCGAGGGTAATCAACCAGCCGGACAACGAGGGAAAAACGCCTCTGCGTTACGCGGTCGAACTCAATGAGCCCAGTCTGGTCGAGACTCTTATGAAATGGAACGCTGATGCATATAAGCCCGACAAAAACGGGGTGACACCACGCAGTGCGGCCGAGAAAATGCGCTATCTGAGGGTTCTGAAGATCATTGATTCGGCCCCGGCTGCCAGTAATAAATAAGCCAACTGGAGATTGCTGATGAAAACTATACAAAGAGCGCTGGCTGTTGCGTTTCTGATTCTGGTTCTGATGCAGAACTGTGTCGAAGCCCGAACTACTGAAAGGACTGAATATCGGCGTTGCCAGATCCATCTAGACAACCTGAGCAGTTATGCAAAAACCCTGAAAGATGGTGACAGTGCTTTTCCGCCCGCAGATCTGCGCGCCGATTCTGCAACCGGCGAAATACCTCTAGCCGCGCTGGTTGAGCATGCCCTGATCAAAGATGTCGACTATCACAAACTGGTGTTTCCTCGTTGCCGGTATGCGATAGCGCCATGGGCTCTCAAAGCAAAAGGGCAGAACGCAGGCGGTTCTAATATTTACTGTGTTACCCATGGGTTCATGGAAAGACAGGTCGTACCTTCTGGCGAGGAGAGCGTTACCGATGAATCTCTACGTGCTTATTTTATCGATAACTGCCAGAAGTATGGCATCGATGCAAAGTTATGGCAGAAGACCATCGACGCTTTCGACCCCGACCCTATGAATTTAAGAGGTATGAACGCGCTTCAGCGGGCACTGGCACGCTTTGCATTGCCAGTTCTGCTGCTGCAGTTGCTGATCGCAATATCTGGCACCATACTGTTTCTGAAGCGCAGCAGTGACTGGAAAAAACATTTCTGGGCCGGCGTGACCGCCGGGGCAACTTTGTGGGTCGGTTTGCAGACGTTTTATCTGCTGGTGATACTCAGCCCGGTTGCAGAGTCAGGAGCGGCGCATCGCAGTTTCGTGCTGATTTTTGGCCTGCAGGAACTTTTTTGTTTTTTCCTGTTCATCTTTTTTATCATCATGGTTTTTAAATTTTACAAGTATCAGCGGCCGGTCGGGCCAGTAGTTGCCATGGTTTTTGCGACTCTGCCGGGCATACTTTTCAGCAACATAATTACCGGCCTGGTTGGGCTTATATCTTTCTGGCAGTTATTGAAGCAGGCCAGAAAAATCGAGTAGGTGACGGGTGATTATTTCACCCGCCGACCTCTCACACCTCACTTTAATTTTATTCATGCAATAATTAAAGCAGCCTTTCACTTTATCCATGTTAATATGAAACTGCATATTCTCTTTTCTATGTTTAGAGCTTGGCTGTTGGAGGCAAATCATGTTCAAACGCTGGTTAAAAATAGACCCGGGCAAAAGCGCTCTGATCACAGGTCCACGGCGAAGCGGCAAGACCACTTATCTGAAGAGCAGTTTCCCTGATTACAGCTATGCAACATTGGATGATTTTGATTACTATGAATGGGCTGGCAAAGACCCGAAAGGTTTTTTGAAAAGCCTTGGCAAAAGCTGCATCATTGATGAAATTCAACGAGTTCCCAAGCTCACAATCGCGGTAAAATATGCAATAGACAACGAGAATGCGCATATCATCATGACAGGCTCAAGCTCAATCGGGCTTCTCCATTCAGCTGCCGATACCCTGGCCGGAAGAATAAACATTTACTCGATGCCTACAGCGTGCTGGGGAGAAAGCCTGTCAGCACCCGGGCAATTGATTTTTTCAGAAAAGGCTGCTCGCACTACTCTGAAAAATGGGTTGCGCAGTTTTGACGAAGCGCTTATCTACGGCCTTTTCCCTGAAATCATTACTACTGCAACAGTTGAATCAAAAAAAGATCTGCTGAAAAACTACAAAAACACCTATTTTACCCGGGATTTAATGCAGATGGCCAACCTGGAGAATATTGAAGGCCTCCACGCCATTTTTATGAATGTCTGCCGCAGTATTGGCTCACATCTTGAAATAAGCAACTTTGCCCGGGAGTCGTCGCTGAGTGTTCCAACTGCCAAAAAATATCTCAACACTCTCTATCAGTCTGAGCTGGCCTTTAAACTTTATGGCTATCAATATGGCCCTGCAAAAAGGTATGTCAAAGCCGCAAAAATCTATTTTGCCGATAACGGCATTATCGAATCGTTCAACGCCCGACTGAGCGAAGGGCAACTGCTCGAGAATTTTGTAATTTCAGAACTTGAGAAAAGAAGAAAGCTGGGCTTCATAAAAGCCGAACAGTTTTACTACTACAAAACCGTTGCCGGCCGCCAAATAGACCTGATTTTTGAAGCCAACAACAGCCTTCATGCCGTCGAAATAAAAGCTTCAAGAGCCCCATCCATCAAAGACACCACAAATCTCAGAGAATTTATAAAACAGTCGAGCAGGCCTGTGCGAGGCTACCTGTTTCACCTCGGCGAAGAATACGCAGAAATCGACGGCATTCAGATAATCCCCGTCTACTCACTGTTCCAGGGGAAATGAGCGACAAGCAGTGGTTTGCTGAGCACTTATACAGAATGGGATCTTCATTTAAACATTGATCAAGAGTCGGTGCCATGGAAATTATTATTCCACCGCAGCAGCTCAAAATACAGTATTTTCTACAGGTTTCAGATGCTTCTTTTGCTCAAAAACTACATTTAATAAGCATGCGAAATTGCAAACTGCTTGTGAGCAGATGCATGATTGATTTCAAGCCCTTCAAGCAACCATGCTAAAGTTCGCGTTGCCCAACCCGTAAGACTTCTTCCCAGCTTAAAGGCCAGCCGGTAGAGCTTTTTTCGACTGGTTTCATCGAGGGTTGCGCGTTAAGAGTAACCGGTATAAGTTGCAGCGGTGCGGGGTTTTTGCTTTTGCGATCTTTGCGCAGCCAATAACCAAAAGCTTTAGCGCCGAAGTTGTTAAACCGACAATAAATTATAAAAAGCGGTTTATCGAGCGCTTACGGAACAAGTGTTGTAAATGACCAGGTCTTGGAGGCCAACATGCCGTTGGCCGACAGATCAAGAACATCGGTTGCAATAGTTACGGTTATAAGACTGCCATCGGGCAACGATACTGTAGGCGTGAATGTTGCAGTTAAGCCATCGCCGCCGTAGGTGAAGGTGCCGCTGATATCGGTTGAACCGCTCGCAACCTTGAAAGTCATAGAGTTGATCGTCGCAGTATTCATAGCTTCGCTGAAGTGAGCTTCAATCTGCGAATCACTGGCAATACCCGTAGCATCCTCAGAAGGATTCACCCAGACAACGGTCGGGGCAATTAAATCAGGCGCTGTTGCCGTTGTAAACGACCAGGTCTTGGAGGCCAGCATGCCGTTGGCCGACAAGTCAAGAACATCGGTTGCAATAGTTACGGTTATAAGACTGCCATCGGGCAGCGATACTGTAGGCGTGAACGTTGCAGTTAAGCCATCGCCGCCGTAGGTGAAGGTGCCGCTGATATCGGTTGAAC
>DAOPYA010000016.1:0-57124 GCA_035352635.1 Candidatus Rifleibacterium sp. | reverse complement strand
TCCAGTCGCGTCGGGCGCTCTCGGTGAAAGACCTCGCGTCATAAGCGAATTCAAATCTGAAGCTGTCAGATGCCGACAAGGGCGACACCACCAGCAGCAGCGACGCCGCTGCCAGCAGCAACCAGTTGCGCATCATGCGTTCAGTCATGTTTTTTAAGATTCTGCCATTTTCAGATAGGGTTTGTCCGCAACCATAATCGGCAGAAGTCCGCGAATTTCTGATAAATTTTTGCTCACAATTTATGAGAACCCCGACAAATTGCTTAAATCTTGAATATCGCAAAAATCAACCTGAATCAATGCTGTCGGCACGCGGTTGAAAATTGAGGCGATTAATAGTAATATGCTGAAAGTATGATTAACAAAGAAAGACAACCATTATTACTGCTGCCGCCGGGGCGGAATCTGCTGATCAGAAAAGATGGCGGGCGCAGACTGATTCATGAGATTCCAGACTGGCTGGCTGATTATCTTGGCTTTAGCGCCGCCGAACTGGTAGGGCGGCCAGCCGAAAAGGTTCTCGAACCTGCATTACCTGGTATCATTGAACTGATCGACCGCACCAGCGATACTTCGCCGTTGCACGGTTTTCGGGCAGCAATCACAGACACCCAGGGGCAGACCCATCAGCTGCTGCTTGATTCAATCAGCAGAACCGGCCCAGATAACGCCGAACTGACCAACATTCTGCTTCAGGAAGTAACGGCCACCCCGCCGGCCATGGTAACAGAAGCAACCTTTTGTGGTCTGGTCGGCGCTTCAGAACCGATGCAACAAGTTTTCAACAAGATCAGAATGTATGCGAATTCTGAAGCAGCCGTTCTGGTTACCGGCGAGACCGGTGCCGGCAAAGAAGGCGTGGCAGCGGCGGTACATAAGCTGAGCAATCGGTCTGCCGGGCCGTTCGTCACCATGAACTGTTCAGCCATCACCGATACTCTATTTGAGAGCGAGCTGTTCGGCCACGAAAAAGGTTCGTTTACTGGTGCCATCAAGTCACACCGCGGCCGCTTTGAACGTGCCAATGGCGGCACGCTTTTTCTTGACGAAGTAGGTGATCTGCCGCCGGTATCACAGGCCAAGCTGCTCAGGGTTCTTGAAACATCGCAGATTGAGCGGGTCGGCTCTGAAAATCCGGTCAAGGTAGATGTCAGAATCATCGCCGCCACGAACCGCAACCTCGAAAAGGCCAGCAGCGAAAACGCTTTCAGGCCAGACCTTTTTTATCGAATCAACGCTCTGCAAATTCGCATACCACCCCTTCGCCAGCGCAATGAAGACCTTGAACTGCTGATTCAGCATTTCATCAGACAATTTAACCGCAAATACGACCGCCACGTGGTCTGTCTGACCCGTGAGGCTCTGCAACTGCTTAAGCAATATCAATGGCCTGGCAACGTCAGAGAACTACGCAACCTCATGGAACGACTTTTTGCCGAAAACCAGACCGAGGTCATCGGGTTACGCGCTTTAAAAGAATGGTATGAAGAACGCATGAATGCTGCACGCTACGCCACCGCCAGCAATTACACTGAGGTCGCCATTACCCCTGATCGCCAGGCAATCGCGCTGGGCATGCCAGATCAGGGCAATACCGACTTTGAGCGCAATGATCGCCAAATCGGCGCAGAAGAGTTGCAGGCTGCATACAGTCAGGCCGGGGGCAACATAACCCGCGCCTCAGAAATACTCAAAATTCATAAAGCGACTTTTTATCGCGCTCTTAAAGCATTGAACCTGACAAGAGAAAACCTGAAAAAAATCTGAAAGAACTGGCCCGGTTAAAAAACAGGCAAGTCAGGCTTTTTCGGGCTTTGCTTCGGCAGGAGGCGCATTTTCGGCACGTTCAACCCGGTTTCGCCCATTGCGTTTGCAGACATAAAGCGCGTCGTCGGCCATTTTAATCATTTCAGTAGCACTTTCAGGTTGATTAACCGGCATTGAACAAACCCCGACACTTATTGTAACCTGCAAACCACCGGTCGGCCCTTCAAACACCGCGGCCTCAACGCTCTGGCGCAGGCGCTCGGCAAACAGCATGGCACCTTCGGGTTCAGTTTCGGGCAGAATCACCGCGAATTCTTCACCACCATAGCGTGCCGCAATATCAGTATCACGCACCGAACCGCGCACTATACGCGCGACCTCCCTGAGCACCATATCGCCAGTCTGATGGCCATAGGTATCGTTGAATTTTTTAAAATGGTCGATATCGGTCATCAGATAGGTAAGCGGTTTGTTGTAACGTCGGGCACGCCGGTATTCTTCTTCAATTTTCGCCTGAAAATGCCGCCTGACCACCAGACCGGTCAACCCGTCGATGGTGGCAAGGTTATACAATCGCGCCTTTTCGATAACGACCGCGGCCTGGTTGGCCATGGTCAAAGCCGTCTGCAAATCTTCTTCGTTAAAACGCCCTTCGCGGCGATTAACAACGTTCATGACACCGATGGCCGAATCTTTGATCATCAGGGGCACACAAATCATCGTGCGAATTGAATCGCGTTCAGAATCGCGAAAAGCAAAACTCTTGTCTTTTTTTACATTCTGAATCAGTCGTGGTTTGCCTGAGTTGAAGACTTCGCCCGCGATTCCGATACCGCTCTTAAACTGTTGCTTCAGAGCCTGGTCAATCTGGGCATCGCCTTCAACACCAAAAATAACTGATTTTTCAACAAGTTCTTCGTATTTGTCATCGAGCAAAAAAAGCGAGCCGCGCTGGGCGTTGAGAACCTGAACGCCGCGACTGAGAATGGCATCAAGAGTTCTGCCGAGATCACCCATAAAACTGACCGCTTTGCTGACTTCATTGATAATCGCGAGTTCGCGAACTTTGCGGGCCAGATCATAATTTTTCTCACGCAAGGTTTCAAACTGCTGAATCAGCCTGGTAATCGACCATTGAATCGGAACCATCAGAACAATTGGCGTTATCTCAAGAATAATTTCATATTTAAAAATGATGATACCAACCGTCAACCATAGAACCGCAGAACCCAGACAGAGCAGGTTCGCTGACATGCCGGGAGTTTTCCAGAGAACGTAAGCGATGCCGAAAGCAAAAACAAAAATCAGCAAAATCGTGGTTTCAATCGAAGTGCGATGCAGAAAGCTGCGGTTGAGAATATTATGCAGCAGATTGGCATGAATTTCGACACCTGCCAGTGCGCCGTATGGGCAGAATTTGAGGTCTTCTGAAGTACCCATCGCTCTAGTACCGATCAGCACAAGACGATTGCGAAAAAAGCCTGTGCGAAACTTGCCACTGATAGCATCGGCATAACTTATTTCATCAAAGTGCCGATAACCACCGGCATAATTAACCAGATAAGACTTGACGCGCTGCCCTGACTCAGGCTCATAGCAGTCAAAATACGGCAACAATCGGTCGCCAAGCCGTATTCCGGCGTTTTCAACCACTGGAACCACGCTGAGATACGCAGCGGCTGCCGCCAGACCGAACATGTGATTCGTCACCCCAGCCACCTGTTTGTGCAGCAGCAGTTTGCGAATCACGCCATCCGGGTTCAGAACCTTGTGATCCAGGTCGATGAAGCCTTCGCCTGGTCTGGCGGCCCGCAGAATTTCGGTTGGGCGTTCGACAACATCTTTTTCGACCATTTCAAAAGTCTCGTTGTCGAGAACCCGATCACGCGTGATTACCTGAGGAAGGACTACCCGGCCGAAGTTTCTGATCGCCGTGGCGAATTCTTCGTCATCAGCATTACCAAGAAGCGGGGCATCATTAAACATGATATCGAAAGCAGCAACTTTAGCGCCGTCTGCTTTCAGAATCGAGAGAAGTTTGCCGTGCGTAGCCCTCGACCATGGCCAAGAACCTAGTTGGTTCAAGCATTCTTCGGTAATACCGACCAGCACTATATCTTGATTGTGTGGCAATTCGCCGCGCTGTTTGAAACGAAAATCAATCGAAGCGTTTTCAAGTTTGCCAAAATAGCCAAAATAGAAAAGCAGCGATATCGCGAATGCCACCAGCAGGGCGAGCACGAATTCCCAGAGGGGAATCAGGCCGACCGGCTTTTCAGAGGTCAGCCTGATAATCTCGCTGGAATTAAGGATGTCGTCGGGCTGCTGGTTTGAACTCATCAATTATTGGGAACAGTGACCTGAGCACGCAGCTTTTTCAGTTCGCGGAAAGCTTCATGGAACATTTTATCAGCACGGGGCAGAAGTTTGATCGCCTCTTTATAATTGCGAATCGCTTTTTCAACCTTGGCCTGGTCGCGCAGGCGGTCGCCTCTGGTCTTATAGAGCTTGCCAAGTTTGCGGCGCGACTCGATAAAGCGATCTTCAAAGACGTTTACACCGGTGTAGGCGGGCGCAAGAGGGTCATTGACCGAAAAAGACGAATAGAGATCAAGGGCTTCTTCATAATCTTTAACGGCTTGTTCCCAGACTTCAGGGGCTTCGAATTCTTCGGTTTCGACGAATTCATCTTCTTTAAGATTAAGATGAATCTTTTCTTTCAGCTGTTCGAGAAAGGCGTGATAAACGTTATCACGGCTGTCGAGAAGCAGCTGAGCTCTTTTTAGCATTGTGGCAGCATGGGCGTATTTACCGGCGTGGCAGGCTTTGTGGATTCGGGCAAGATATGGCCGGATAATGCAGCGGCGGCAATCTGTAAGGGCATTTTTTATGTAAGTCATGAACCGGTGATTATCAGGCAACCCGGAAACCAGCTTAAAAGCGGCCTGAAATTCAAGAATAGCTTCACCGTAGTTGCCAGAGCGCCTGAAATCGTCGCCGCGATCAACGAACGGGGTCATTTCAAGGTGGAGCAGATGGTCCTGACTTTTGCTTCTGGCTTTGTCGAGCAGACCCTTAACTTCTTCGAGAAATTTGACGTTATCGTCTTTTGCCAGGGAAGTGGCTTCTTCGAGTTCTTCGATGGCAACCTGCCAGGCTTTGTTTTTGAGGGCAGTTTCACCCTTCTGGAAATGAACAGAAGCCAGGTGCTCGTCAACTTCAGCAATGCGGTTTTTGATAACCCGTTCAAGGTCTGCCTGTTCGGGGGTTACCGGGGCGTGCGGGTCAACCTCGCGAAGACTGCTGAATTCTTCAAGGGCCTTGAGATAACCGATTTTAGCAGCACCCCATTCTGCCACACCTTTTTTGGCATCGCCGTCTTTTATATAAGACTGAATTACCTGAATGTTATCGCTGTTCATCAATTAGTTCTCCTTCTGTTTACTGTTTTTACCGGCCGATTTTTTCATGCGTTCGGAGGCATTTTTTGCGTCAAAAAAATTAACTCCACGACCCTCGGGTTCACCGGCCTGTTTATAAGCACTGGCGGCCTCTTCAAAGTTTTCGAGCCGATAGTGAATATATCCTGATAGGGAATTGGCATCTTCGTTGCCTGGATCAAGTTCAAGCATTTTGTTGATTGCCTGGGCTGCCTTCTTAAAATCTTCGAGCTGTACATTAACCAGAGCTGAGTCCCACCATATTTGCGGGGCGCCCGGGTATTTGGCGGCGAGGCGATTAAAATCAACCTGAGCCAGATTGTATCTGCCATCTTTCATTTTTCGCGAGGCTGCTACATACTGAGAATCAGCAGCCAGAGCAGCATTTGCTGTTACGGTGTCGTCGTTTCCGGGGGCCGGGGCGGCCTTTTTCGTTGCAACTTCAACCCGGCCGCCTTCAGTCAGATCGATATTACCGCCGGCCTGAGCATATTCAACCAGTGCTCTTATCTGACTGCGGTATTCTGATGCGGGAAAAGCGGCAAGAAAAGCTTTTGACCAGCCAATAACCGCTTCATGCACACCGAGCACCGCCCTCAGTCTGATCGCCTGGAAATATGCCTTTTCAACCAGGGGTGAAACTGGATGGTGCGTGAGAATCTTGTCGTAAGTCTTGCAGGCTTCGAGCAGTTCGCCAAACCTGACGGTGGTTTCGGCCAGATCAAAAAGAACTTGATCCATTCCGGCTTTATCGGGGCCATCTTTCAAGGAATCCTGCAGGCTGAGAATTTTGCCGACCAGTTCATCTTTGGCTGCACCGACCGCTGTATCGACGTGCAGAACCTCGCGCAGCAGCGCTGAGGTTTCTGAGGATACCTGCTTACCGGGCTTGCTGGTCTTGGCCTGAGCGCTGACCGGTTTTTTTTCGCTGCGAACCGGTTGTCTGCTCGTTGATTGCGGCTCGGCCCGGGCAACTGCACTGGCAGGCTTCACTGGTTCGGCGGCAGGCTTTAGCGTTTCGGCGGCTGGCTTAACCGTTTCGGCAATGGTTTCTGGGTCGGTCTGGTTTTCTTCATCGGGCAGCACATCAGAGGTTGGCGCCGGCTCGGCGTCAGCAACCTGAACAGGAACGGCAACCGGTTTTGGGTCAGACACTGGCGCGGGTGGTCTGGAAACCACCTTCTTAACCGGGGTTTCAGGTTTTGCAGGTGCCTCTTCGATAGAATCTTTGATACCTTCGGTTGTCATGAAGGATTTTGCCAGTTCGAAATAGGGGCTGGAAGAATGCTGCCGCTGCAGCTGTGCATACAGGGATTTTGCCTGACTGCGGTTGCCGAGGCCCGTCTGAGCCTGCATCAGCCTGAAAAGCGCTTCGGCCTTTTCTTCGGGGGTCTTGACCGCTTCGCGCAGGGCATTAAAAGTATCTGCCGCATCGGAATAACGACCAGCTTCGAGCTGGCAGTCGCCAAGCATGAAGCGGGCGAGATTTTTCTGGGTGTCGTTACCGGCCTGATCGGCAGCGACCTGAAAACTGCTGATTGCTTCGCCGATATTGCCGGCCGCCCGTTGTTTCAGAGCCTCAGACATCAGGTCAGTAGCTTTTCTGGAAGCAGAAGCCGCAGCGGGAACCATGCTGAGACCACAGGTAACCGTCAATGCCATAAACAGCCGACGCAGATCCGTCATTTTCAAGTTTCCTCGTGAGATGAATTCAGAAGGCGCTTCAGGCAACAGGATAAAACATAGACGCCGCCAGCAGCAAGAAGAATAACACAGATCAGAATAATGAAACTCTCTGTTTCACTTATGGAAGTTAGATCGACCTGGCTATATACAAACCAGTCGGGAAGATAACGTTGCCCGGAAATTTTTATCGAGGCCGCTGTCTGCAACAATACACGATAATTGCGCCTGACAACAGTCGAAATCGGCTTATCATCAGCCTGCAAAGCCGGCAGCAAAGATCTACCAAGATTGACCTGCTGTGCAACCAGCTGTTCGTCATGGTGGCCAATGGTTACCCCGCTGCGTTCGGCAAAAATAAGACGATCAGGACCCGAAGTCATAATCTCAGCGAGCTGGCTGAGATATGAAATATCGACCATGGCAGAAAGACAGGCAACCGGTTGACGCATTTCATCGCGAACTGGCACTGCAACCCACCAGACCGGCCGGTGTCTTTGCTGGTCATATAATACCGGACCACAAAAAAACGGCACACCGCTCATGACAGCCCGGCCATCACGATTATCGTTATCGCCAACCACCAGATCGACGTCGCCAACCGCGGTGAGAACATCACCTTCGAGATTCTTAAGGGCCAGAGTGCGTAATTGGCCACCGTCAAGCATCAGTGCGAAAAGATTTTCGACCGGATGAGCCAGGCGCTGAGTGGCAGAACGAAAGCCTGGCAAGGTATCAATGGTCGCAGCGGCAAATTTCAGCGGCGCAAAAAACTGCGTAACGCCGTCTGCGAAGAGCTGCAAGGTTGCCGGAACCAGCTGTGTTACAGCGAGTATGCGGTCTCTTTCTTGGGCTGATGCGGTTTGCATTTCGAGGGAAAAATCGGCATCGCCAGAACCGGCCTGACCAAAGGTCATGATGCTGACAAACCGGCGCTGCAGGGCGGCCGGAACATCGCCACTATCGGCGACGGCGTTCTGAATTTCTGTGAATAATCTCCAGAATTCAGCGACCGGCAGCTCAAATGACTCGACAAGCAGACCAAGATCGCTGCATCTGTCGGCAATACCCGGTGACAGGCACCCCTCAGCACTTATCTCGCGCAGAACAGGCAAGCGTGACAACAGGGATAAAGAATTTTTAACATTCAGAACTGGTTTTACGGCAGCCGCCGCACCGAGTTCGATCAGCGAATTTGCCCGGGCCTGGGCCATGATGTAGGCCTGGCGTTGCGGAAACCCGTACAGCCAGAATGACAGAGCAAAAATCAGCAGGCCGCTTATTATGCCGAAAGTATTTTTTACCGGCATGCTGATTGAGCACAGTTTTGTCTTTATCAAATTAAAAAATTCTAAAGTCTTCATAAATTAATGCCGATATATTTACTAAGACAGGTGAAATTGTAAACAGACAAACAGGAGGCCAGATATGCTTTGCCCACAATGCAATGCTCCAATGGTTCGCAGATCTCATACCGGTCGCCAAACCCCATACTTTACCCTTAACTGCAGTCACTGCAAATTTGTTATCTTTTATCGAGGTCAGTTTAACAACGAAGACTGAAAATGACCCGCGTCATTTTCACGGCCTTATCCTAACTTAACCGACGGTTAAAATCAAGCACTCTGCCCCAATAACAGATTTCTCGATGATTGTGTGAGGTCGCCTTCTATGCTAGAATGCCCGCAATTTTCTACCCTTTTACCGGAGATTGCATGGCAAAAACATCAGAAGCCGTTCGACCCCTTGATATTTTCTACCTGACCTTAGGCGCAATCCTGCTTGCATTCAGCATGGTTGCTTTTACCGTACCCAACAAAATTGCACCTGGCGGCATTTCTGGCATAGCTACCATCCTTTTCTTTGTGGCTAAAATGCCGGTAGGTATTACCATCCTCGCGTGCAACGTAATACTGATCATCCTTCAGGCAAAAATTATCGGCCAGGGATCAGCCTGGAAAACCCTGTTCTCGATCATCATCAACTCAATTGCCATTGAAGTCATGATGAATGTTTTTCCTGTTCCACCGATGACCTTGAACCCAATTCTCGCAGGGCTATACGGTGGCATCATCTCTGGCATCGGCATCGGCATCACCTTTAAGGCTGGTGGTACCAGCGGCGGCATGGATATCGTCAGTCAAATTCTTCATTTCAAATATCGTATTCCAATCGGCGACGTAACACTGGTATCAAATGTATTGGTTACCGGGCTGGCCGGGTTTGCCTTCGGCACTGAACTCGCCCTGTATGGGCTCATCACCGTATTTTTCACCAGTAAGGTTATCGATGCGGTTCTTGAGGGCATGTCAGTATTCAGAACCGTGATGATCATTTCGAAGCAGTCTGACGTAATCGGTTGGGCAATTATCGAGGAACTGCACCGCGGGGTCACCAGCCTTGAGGGGGTCGGCATGTATTCGGGCAAAGCTGTCGGGGTGCTGTTGACCGCGGTACGACGCGGGGAACTGCCGGTACTCAGAAGAATTATTTACGAGCAGGACCCGAAAGCTTTTGTAATTGTTGGCGACGCACGGCAGGTAATCGGTCAGGGTTTTACCCGACTCGAAGATGAGGTGCGTTTTGAAAAAGCCAAGATTGATGCATGACAGCGGTCTATATCATTGCCGACCTCGAAGGTTCTACCGGTTGCCTGCAGCGTTCAGACGCCCAACTGTTTAATGATGGCTGGGTTCACGCCTGCGTCGAGTTGTCGCACGACATCAACCTGATCGGGCGGCGCCTGCTGCATGCTGGTGCCAGACGCGTCAGGGTCAAGGATTTTCATCGCACCGGCTTTAACCTTTTCAGAGAACTTATTGACAGGCGCATTGAACTTGAACAGGGTTATCAGGCTGGGCCAGTACCTGGTCTTGGTGATGTTTCAGGCTTCGACTGCCTGATGATGACCGGTATGCATGCAGTATCTGGCTCAGATGGCTTTTTGCCCCATACCCTGACCTCTCGATTCGCCGCAATCGAGGTTAATGGGTTACTCCTGAGTGAAGCCGAGCTTTTTGCAGCTTCAGTGGCTTCGGCCGGGCTGGCTGTGGTTTTTTTTTCAGGGTGCCCAATCGCATGTGGGCAGGCAATCGATAAAATGCCGTGGTTGCAGAGCTTCATTGTCAGCAAACCGCTGGCTGACCGCCCCGAAATTCTTCGTCAGCAGATTGCCGATGCGGCCGCACAAGCATTTATGAGCACTGCAGGGCAAATCTACCAGCCGACCGGGCCATTTGCCACACGCATTAAAATGCGTGACGGCGAGAGTGCTGCCGCCAGACTGCGAAAAATGTGGCGTCTTGATGGTAACGGCAACGAACTTAGTTTTTCATGCCCTGACATGCAGGCGCTTTATCTGCAGATGATCAGACTGGCCTATCTCAGCCCGTTTATTGAAGCACACCTGGCATTCTCTCTAAAAGTGGCGAACATAAGCGGGCGCCTGACCCACATGTGGGCCAGGCGCCGGGCAATACAAAAAAATCTGCTGCCGATCAGCTCTCGTGAAACAAAAAGTCGATGCAGATAGTTGCAGCGAGACTGATTAAGGTCATCGCCGAATCAGCGTGAATATCAACCTCGTAATCGTCGGCAGTAGTCAGTAACTCCCTGGCGATTCCGCCATAGAGGTGCCTGACAGTGGAAACCGGGTTACCATTGTTGTCTCTAAATTGAAACAGTCTGAATTTCCAGCAGCCTTCGATGTTGCCGAGCGACTGACCTTTTTCATCTTCAACCGAAACATACGGTCTGAAGAGTGAAATCCGGTTTTTCAGAACACAAAGAACCTTGCCATCTGCATTGCGAACCGTAAACGCTGAATTCAGCAGCGAAGCCGGTTTGCTGATTCGCAAAATTTCGGCACCTTCGACATTCTTCATCACCAGAGAAATCGGTAGAAAAGCCTTATCAAGAAAAGCTCTGGCAATTATCTGCGGCCATTCGGTCTGTTCTTCAACAACCGCCAGACCACGGTCGTTTTCGGGGTCTACGATCAGATAGTATTCGCCGACTCTGGTTGCACCAACCAGTTCTCTGACAAAATACTTCTTTTTCATGGTAATTGAAGGCATGCTGTCACCCCTTACCAGATTTTCTGGGTGGTGCTGGCTGACCATTCGAGAGCGCCGGTACCCATTTGTGTGGCGGCGTCAAGAATATCACCGTAAATTTCGGTAGAAATTGCAGCCTTGATCTGAGCCACTTCTGGGGTCTGACCAGCCTTAAGACCAATAGAAGCAAAGGATTTGCGCCATGCATCTTTTTTGGCGGCATCAGAAGTGCCCTGCCAGCCGGCGCGAATCAGATACCAAGACAGCTGAAAATCATCAAGCGCATTGCGCTCGTCTTCCTGGAAGGAAGCAAAACCAGCTCTAACTCTAACCTTGATGGCTTCAAGAGCTTTGCTGTCGGGCCAGACCGGGTTGTCAGGCTGAGCTATGAAAGCCAGATATTCAGCAAGAGCTTCAACCGACTGATTGGTAACGTTGGCTTCAACCTGATCAACCACCAGCTTAAAGCTGTCGTTTTTAAGTTTGAGAAACTGCTGAGCGGCGGCGTCATCAGTCAGTTCAACGGCACTGGCCATGAAATCAGTTTCAAGGTCTTTGCGGATCAGTTCCTGATTTTCGGGGTCAAGCTGCGAAAGAGAATCGGCGAGTTCAACTGCCTGCAAAAAATTCTCGCGATCTTCACGGGTCATCGCGGCACTTTCGGCTTCAATAGCTTTAAGAAAGGATTCTTTCTGGGCAACAGTCATTCTGGTGCCGAGCACGAATTCAAGAATGCGGTTGTGACAGTCGATCGCGTAGCCGGTAATCGGCGGGTCGCCGGCAATAACAATATCATCGGCAATGCCCGTATTAACGTCAGCAGCACCGGCGATGGCAGCCAAAAACAGAAAAACCGAAAACAGTAATGAAATAGAAAGCTTCTTCATAACTTCCCCCTAATTTGCATGGTCATAACTGCGCCATGATATAGATTAAACCCATTTTGGTCAACACCCGCACCAATAAGACGACCAGATGCCATATTGCCTGCGATCAGCAGCGAAAATTTCAAGTTTATCGATAACTGCATAATTTAAGCTCCCTCTAATAAATCATAAACAGGCCCGGCAGTAAAAAAAGAGTCGAGCAATATCTGACGAATAATGTTATTTTATTTGGCGGGCCGCGGGCGCCTGATGCAATTCTTCTTTCACCAGAGAGGTTGACTATGACCGTCAAGACGACATTCAAGGTAGACACCCAGATTCAGAAAGAGATTGAAGATCTGCTGACCGATATCAGGTCAACCTTGATCACCAAACGTCTCAAGGCCGTAAAAGCCCTTGGCCGCCTCAAGACGCCCATTGCCTGTGACCCGCTTGCAAACACACTGCACGACCGCTCGCGCGAAGTTCGTTGTGCGGCTATTGAGGCCTTAAGCCTTATAAACCCAGGAAATTTGCCTGACATTATTCTGCCCCTGGTAAGAGACAAATCTGCCGACGTCAGACTCCGGGTGGCCCATGCCCTCGGAACCTGCGACACCAGTGAATCTATCGAAGGGCTTATGGCTCTGATGCGCGACAGCCGTGACGAGGTCGCCAGTATGGCGGCACGCAGTCTGGCCAGACACCCGCGGGCCAGCCTGGCGCTTCTGATAAGGCAGTTTGGTGACAAATCCTGGAAAATCAGATCCAGATCAGCAACAGCGGTCTCTCGCATGGGCAAAGGTGCAGGTGAAGCCCTTAAGTCTGCAGTTGAAGACAATGATTCCAACGTTCGATTCTGGGCGGCCATCTGCCTGGGGCATCTGCGTGACCGCTCTCACACAAAAGTTCTTCTTGAAAAGCTTCAGGATCGCGACATCGGGGTGCGCATCGCGGCCTTGCGTGCCCTGCGTGAAATCGGCGACCCGAATGTGGCCGCCAAGCTCTTTGAAGCCCTGTCGCAACCATCCGAAATGATTCGCGATCTCATTTATGAGATTTTAAAAGATTTCGGCACTCATTCGATTCCCTACCTCATGGATTCACTCTCAAGTGAATACTGGATGGGCAGAGCACTGGCCGCTCAGGCTCTTACCGATATGGGCAGTGAAGCTGTTTTTCCGCTGGTTAACGCCCTCGAAAGCCAGGATAAAGAAAGACGTTACTGGGCAATCAAAATTCTCGGTAAAATGCACGAAAAGAGTGCCTACCCCGAAATAAGAAAATTTCTTTCTGACGCCGACCCCGAAATACGCATGGCTGCGCTTGAAGCCATGAGTTTTTATCTGAATCCCGATTCATTGCCACATATTATCGAACGTTTTCTCGACCCGGCCTGGGTGGTGCGCAAGCATGCCTGCGAGGCAATCACCAGGTTCGGGGGCAAAGCCGTACCCAACCTTCTTCAGGCTTTAAACTCGGCCGAAGAAGACGTGCGTTACTGGGCGTTGCGCTCGCTGGGTGCTATCAAACCAAACGGTGTCTACACGCATCTGGTCAGGTTGTTCAAAGACCGTTCCTGGACGATCAGAAAAACGACTTCAGACGTACTCGGCAGTTATGGTGAAGACGCATTAATGGAACTCTCGGCCCTGGCTGCCGACACTGGTGATTCTGAGACCAGATATTGGGTCTTGCGCTCACTTGGCAAGATCAAATCAGGAATATCACTGCCATTGCTGTTCAAGGCCCTTGAAGACGCTTCTGAATCGATTCGTGATGCTGCCCAGAAAGCTCTCGCCAACTACGGTGAAGAAATCATCGATGATCTTTTTGCCCTGTTCAAAAGCGAAAAGCGAAGCCTGCTTGAAAGCGTCTGCAGCACTTTTCAACGCATGCATGCCGACCTGATCGTGCCGCGCCTCTGCAGAAATCTCGGAAAATTTGACGAACACGTCAACTACTGGATTCGCAGAACCCTGCTGGGTTTTAAAAAAGAGGCACGACAGACAGCGCTGCAGTTTTTGCAGAGCAAATCTGAAGAAATTCGCCGGCAAGCAATTCTGCTGTTTGGGCAGGTCGGGGTTGCCGATGACAGCAATGCGCTGCAGCAACACCTTAAAGATGAATTCTGGCCAGCCCGTATAGCCGCAGCAGAAACCCTGGGTATTCTTGGTGACACTTCTGCTGTAACCTCTCTCAGCGAAGCCCTTGAAGACGACGACGAAGATCTGGCCATGGCAGCCATAATTGCCTTAGGCAGAATTGGTGACGACCGTGCCGTTCCTGGCCTGATCTCAACGTTGCAGCGCGAGTCATGGTCTCTCAAATTTCAGGCAATCAGAATTCTTGGCGAGATGCGCGTCAATCGCGCTTTTATCGATTTGATCAAACTGCTCGACGAAGACACCCTCGACCTGAAAAATCATATTATCAGATCGCTGGCGCGTACCACTCACCCGCGTTGCTACGAAGAACTCAAGAAGCGTTTTGACCGCGAAAAAGACCAGGATTCAAGATTAGCCTATATTGAGGCCCTGGCTGAGGTGGGCAACCCTGAAATCATACCCGAAATTATCAGACTTGCCCAACCCGAAACAGTCTGGGAAGAACGCCGTACCGCTATCAGAGCGCTCGGCACTCTGCGGGCGGCAACTGCCAGAACCGTACTGATTCAGGCTCTCAAAGACAAAGACCCGGTGATCAGTCGCGAGGCATTATCGGCGCTCGAAGCAATTCTGCCGCCCGAAGAATTCAAAAAGACCGAAAAGGCAATTGCCAATGCCCGCAAGCAACAGGAATTGTTTCAGAAAGCTTTCAACGAAGGCATGAAGCAAATGCGCCAGGGTGCGACCCGCGAAGCCGAAAAGTATCTCAAGGATGCGGTCACGATCAACCCGCGGGCTGCTTATGTCTATTCCGCTCTCGGCAACCTTTATTATAAAACCGGCAAACTCATTGATGCCACCAAGGCCTACGTCATGGCTACCAGCATCAGCCCAGAAGACATAACCCTAAAGCTTAATCTCGGTATGGTCTATTATCGCCGGCGTGCTTATCGCGAAGCCGCTCAGGTATTCGCAAAAATCGCCAAATCTGCCGGCCCGAAAAGCCAGCAGGGCATTTATGCCGGAAAAATGCTGGCACGCATCAAGATTGAAGCACAACAAAACCCGGCGCTGCCGCCAAAAAGTGAATGAAAAAGCTTCTGTTTCTTTGTTGGTGCCTGATCATGACAACCAGCATGGCCGAGGCACTGAGTCGCTGCCCTGGGTGCTCTTATCTGGTCAAAACCGAGACCGTTTCGTGCCCGAAATGCCTCAAACTACTGCGCTGGCCGTTCGTTCCAGAACGTAGCCGCCAGGGCAAGGTCATTGTCAGAACCGGCAGCGACGCCTTCATACGCCACCCGCAAGCGCAGAACCGCTCATGGAAGGCCTGGCAGAATGCCGGCGCTGATCCGAACGGCGAGATCGGCGCCTGGGGCGGCCCGACTACCCTGAGATACCTTTTAAAATTCGATATCAGCGATGCCTTTGCCCTTGCCGGGGTAGACCTTGCAACTTTCAAACTGCGCCGGGCCACCCTGAAAATCTGCGGTATACCCAATCACCATAACCGAGATATTCCGGTCGTTATTTACCCCCTGACCAGGCCATTTCAAGAAGGAAGCAGCCGGTTCAGGCACCGCGAACGCAACAGCGATGGCTGTGACTGGTATTTTTCTGCGCCGCTGCTGACCTGGCACAGCGAAGGCGGAGATTTTGACCGCAAAAACGCCTGCCGCGGAGTCATCAAGGCCGGCAACCAGACCTCGTTTATCGACATCACTGAAATCATCAGGCTGAGCCTGCAAAACCTGAAAAAAACCGGAACCCTTGCTGACCCCGGCCTGATCATCATGGCCGACCCGGAGCAGGATATTCCGGCAGGATTTGCAACAATTCACAGCCTCGACAGCCATACTTATAACGGCGCGGTCAGGTCACCCGAACTTTTTATCGAGTAACCTGTCGCAAGCTGCGACGCAACTGCGACGTTGCAGGCAACGCGGCAGTTTCCCCTGAAAATCTCTAAAACCTGCATCAATTCATATTTTTAAAAGTTGGCACGGTGATTGCAATATCATTGGCGTAAATGAATTTTTAACTCACCCAAGCACAGGAGGAATAAAAATATGAGTATCTGGAATTTCTTGAAAGAAATGGATCAGCTGCAGTCACAGCTCGGTGAACTTGCCCGGCTGAATTCGATCAGCGGCTGGCCGCGCATGGCTTTTCTGCCGGGCGTTTCTGCGAGACACTTCCCGATGATGAATATCTCGTCTGACGACCAGAACATCTTCGTAGAAGCCGTTGCACCCGGCCTGGCCACCGAAAGTCTCAAGGTAACCGCGGTTCGTGACAAGCTCACCATCAGCGGCGAAAAGGCGAGAGTCAAAGTAGATAACGAAAAGTTTCACCGCAACGAACGTTCAGCCGGCAAGTTCACCCGCAGCATCGAACTTCCCGCCCCGATTGATCCTGACAGGGTTCAGGCCGAATACAGCAACGGCATTCTCAAGATTACTCTGCCGAAGGCTGAAGAAGCCAAACCTCGCCAGATCGAAATTAAACTCTGATTGATCAGCACGAAAGGAGAAATCAATATGGCCGAAAAAACTATTCCCGCTAACCAGAATAACGATTCTCAGATTGTAAAACGTGAAATTACCCGGCATCCAGAAGCTTATGTGACGCCGCTTACCGATATCTACGAAGAAGAAAATGGTCTTTATGTGATGGTTGATATGCCAGGCGTCGAAAAAACAGGCCTCAAACTGGCTGTAGAAAAAGACATTCTCACCATCGAAGGGCATGTAAACGCTGCCACCAATGATACTAACTATCTCATCAGGGAATTTGAACCCTCGAACTACTACCGGCAATTCGAACTCAGCGAAAGTGTCGATCAGGAAAAGATTAAAGCTGAGCTCAAAAACGGCGTTCTTTCAATCTTTCTGCCCAAAGCCGAGGCTCTCAAGCCCAGAAGTATCGATGTGAAAATAAACTGATCTGATATTGCAGCCCTCCCCCCCCTCTGCCAGGCCCCCTGTGGAATACCGCAGGGGGCTTTCATTATGCTACGGCAGGCAATTTTTCGACCGATAAAAAATGCTCTTGACAAAGGTTGCAGGTTTAAACACATTCTCGGGCTGTTAAATCTACCGTATCACGGAGGGCATTATGCGCTTGAACATGAATAATATCGCCAAAGGACTTGCCGTTGCAGCCTTCTGCACCATACTTGTCGGGCAATCAAAACCGGCTGCTGCCGTTCTTGAAGGTTCGAACCGCGAGCAGATGGAATTTCTCGATTTTTCTGAATCGATGATTCGCAACGGGCTATATGCCAAAACCGGCCGTGGCGTGTTCAACCGCGACCACAAGGGGTTTGTGCGTGGCATCAAAGAGCATAACGCGCCATATATCTACGAACCTGATGTATACACCTGGGAACTGGCCATGGCCGAGCAACGCAAAAAACTGGCAGCCATGGCTCCGCCCGAGCAACCACCCGTCGGGTTGGTCACTCCGACTCCAATGACGCCAGGTGGCATGTTGCCCACTGACCCGATGCCGTTAACCCTGACACCGGTAGGGCCTCAGGCAGTAATCGAAGGCACCGGGCCACTACCGGCTGATTCACAGCAACGCATGAATGATATGGTCTACCGGGCCAGAGCGAGGGGTCTGCATACTGGCAGCGATCTGCGTGCTGAAGAAATCAAACAGCGCCTGATTCAGCACATGAATTCAATGGGTGAGAGCGGGCAGCCCGGCACACCGTCCATACCGGCTTTGATGCCTGCCATGCCAGATCTTCCACAGGGTAGAAGCGGCGACTCATGCGACGCTGGTTTCTAAAAATGCTACAAAAGTAATTCAAGCCAGGTTTCATTAACCCGGTAACAGCAAGTTTATAATGTTTAAGCGGCCCAGCGCCTCAGCCGGGCCGCTTTTTCAATTCTTGCTGGTCGCAAACACCTTTGCCATGGCTCTTTTTTGGCACCGGGGCGAATCAGAAAAACTGACCGGCCCTGATCTTTCTTTGTGGCCGGGGTTGTGGTAGACTGGGGCAGTTTTAAGTTATCAATTTTTTTCAGGAGGCATTCATGTCTATTATTGATGCTATTCAGGCCCGTGAAATCATCGACAGCCGCGGTAATCCCACCATCGAAGTTGAAGTAATCACCGAGAGCGGTGCTTACGGTTGTGCTGCCGTGCCATCAGGTGCTTCTACCGGCGAACACGAAGCAGTAGAATTGCGTGACGGCGATAAGAAGCGCTACAACGGCAAAGGCGTCCTGAAGGCAGTAGAAAACGTTAACGAAATAATCGCCGGCGAAATCGAAGGCCTTGATTCGGTCGAACAACGCTCTATCGATGCAACCATGATCGCCATGGACGGCACCAAAAACAAAGGCAAGCTCGGCGCCAATGCCATTCTTGGCGTATCACTCGCCGTGGCTAAAGCCGCCGCAGAATTTGCCGGCCTGCCGCTTTATCGCTACATTGGTGGCGCCAACGCGTGCACTTTGCCGGTGCCGATGATGAATATTCTCAATGGTGGTTCACACGCCGACAACAACGTTGATTTTCAGGAATTCATGGTCATGCCCGCCGGCGCCAAAAGCTTCAGCCAGGCACTGCAGATGGGCATTGAAACCTTTCACGCCCTCAAGGCCGTTCTGAAAGCCAAAGGTTATAACACTGCCGTCGGCGATGAAGGTGGTTTTGCCCCGAACCTCAAATCAAACGAAGAAGCAGTTGAACTGATTCTCGAAGCCATTGCAAAAGCCGGTTACAAAGCAGGAAAAGATATTTTCATCGCTCTTGACCCCGCCGCCAGCGAATTTTATGACAAGGGTCATTATGTCTTCAAGAAGTCAGACAAATCCAAGAAAACTTCTGAAGAAATGGCCGACTACTGGATGGCATGGGCGAAAAAATACCCGATCATTTCACTTGAAGACGGCATGGCCGAAGATGACTGGAAGGGCTGGGAATACCTTACCAAAAAGAACGCCGGCAAAATTCAGCTGGTTGGCGACGATCTGTTCGTAACCAACGTCGAACGCCTGAAAATGGGAATCGACAAAGGTGTTGCCAATTCGATCCTCATCAAACTGAATCAGATCGGCACCCTGACCGAAACTCTTGATGCCATCGAAATGGCCAAACGCGCCGGTTATACCGCCGTTGTTTCGCATCGCTCTGGCGAAACTGAAGATACCACCCTCGCCGACCTTGCAGTCGCCACCAATGCCGGCCAGATCAAAACTGGTTCAGCATCAAGAACCGACCGTATCTGCAAATACAACCGACTGCTGAAGATCGAAGAAGAACTTGGCAGCGATGCAAGATTCATGGGTCTCGACAGTTTCTACAACCTCAAGAAACATAAGTAACAGTTTGCGATCAAAAGGCCTGTCGAAGAATCTTCGACAGGCCTTTTTTGCATAGCGAAAGGAATCAGAATGAATTCGATTACACTGATATTGCTGATGCTGCTGCCCGAATTAATAATCGTGCTGTTTCTGCTCTGGTATCTGCGGTTGCCCTTGATTTTAAAGGGGCAGCAGGCAAAACTGCAGGTAACACCGCTGATGCTGATTGGCATGCGCATGCGCCAGGTCAACCCCGATCTGATTGTTCTCAACGCCATAAAACTGCACCAGGCAGGCATTGATCTGCAGATCGGTCAGTCTGAAGAACTGCTGTTAATTCTGGAAGCACATTGTCTGGCGGGTGGCAATGTCAGTCGGGTGACGGCGGCCCTGCTCGAAGCGAAGAAGCGTGCCGAGCCTCTCTCTTTGCATCAGGCGTGCAGCATTGATCTTGAACTGACAGGCCGGGAAAAATCAAACCAGGCATAAAGATTCAGAACAAAAATCAGCAAAAAAAAAGAGCTGCACTGGCAGCTCTTTTTTTGTTTAACAGATCAGTTATTCGGGTCTGCGGCCGGGGCAGGAACCGCGGCTGGAGCTTCGCCAACTGGAGCAGAAACCGGGGCAGTTACTGGAACTGCTGGAGCGGCCACGGGCTGAGCAGCGGCAGGAGCCATAGGAGCAGCGCTGGTATCGGGAACCTGAATCGGCAGGCCACCGGGCACAGCAATCGGCGCCATCGGCATGGGGGCCGGTGAGGAATACTGCGAAGAGGCGGTGGGGACTTCCCATCTGGGGAGGTAGACGGCGATGATCAGGGAGGTAATCATGAAAACTACCGCCATGGTGGTGGTAAGTCTTGACATGAAGCCGCCGCTGCCGCGTTCACCAAACACAGTTGAAGAAGCGCCGCCGCCAAAAGCGCCGGACAGACCTTCGCCCTTATCAGCTTGAAGAAGTACAATTACGATCAGACCTACACATACGAGAATATGGATCAACTGAATAAAACCGGCGAGCATAGCCTGTAGACTCCTTTAGTTCTGTACATAAACTCTGGGTTTCTGAGTTTAG
Source organism: Candidatus Rifleibacterium sp. (assembly GCA_035352635.1). Classification (GTDB taxonomy): domain Bacteria; phylum Muiribacteriota; class Ozemobacteria; order Ozemobacterales; family Ozemobacteraceae; genus Rifleibacterium. The sequence continues at coordinate 36,810 of DAOPYA010000016.1, read as the reverse complement.
CAACTGACACATGAATTGTCAACTTATCTTTAAATCGTGCCGGAAAGCAGCCAGACCTGATAGGCATCAAGTAACCGCAGCAGAGGGTCGAGCCCGAGATAAAAAATGAAAAGAAACGCGAAACAGAGATACGGGCCAAACGGAATCATGTGAGTCAGCGGCCGATATTGTTTGCGATAGCGTATTCGCTGATAGAGAATGCTTGAAATACCACCGGCTGCGCCGAGAAAACTCGCGATCACAACCGTGCCGATGACAGTCTGCCAACCCGCCCAAGCACCAAAGGCAGCCAGCAATTTAACGTCACCGCCACCCATGCCTTCTTTTTTGAGCAAAAGCACTGCCAACCAGGCCAACAGCCAGAGAAAACCACCGCCGATAGCGAATCCGAGCAAAGAATCAAAGAACTCGACATGATAACTTGGGGGCAGATAGCCAAGGCGAACCCAACCCCAGCAGGCGGCGGCATAAAGAAGGCCGGTCCAGCAGCCGTTGATCGACAGGGTGTCGGGAATTATAAGGTACCTGATATCAACAACTGTAATTACCAGGCAACTGACCGCAAAAACCCACGAAAGCAGTGCCTTGATCGAGGGGCCGAAATAGAAAACCGACAAACCGGCCACCAGAGATGAAAAAATTATGTAGAGGTGATCCTGGGTGTGGCCGGCGTTAAAGCAGCCCCGGCGGGCGCCACCCGAACAATCGGCGCAGTGCAGGTAATCACAATGAAACTCTTCGTGACCGGGCCAAGCCCGAATTGCCCAGCCGATGCGCCGGCCGGCCAGGGCTGCCAGAACAGCTGCAATCAACGCAAAATGTAAGACAGTAGTCAACTTATCTTTCCTTGGCGATCCAGCCGTTTTTTTTGAAAATGCGGCCGAGAATTTTAAAAACCAGCTTGGCAGCCATAAAATCTGAGGCGATATTGCCTGGTATCGGGCACAGCTCAACAACATCGAAGCCCACAACATTGCGTTCATCGATTACCCGGTTCAGCAGATGAAGGGTCTGATACCAGAGCATACCGCCTGGTTCGGGGGTTCCGACGGCGGGCATGATAGACGGGTCGAAAGCATCGAGGTCGATGGTGAGGTAAACATCTTTGCCAAGGCGTTTCATGACGCGGTCAACCCATGCCATATTGCCATCGGCCATTTCACTGGCCCAGATTATGCCGTCGTGACCCGTCTGTCTGATGAATTCAATTTCGTCGCGGCAGGTGTTGCGAATACCAACCTGAGTCAGTCGCGCAAGATCGAAAACGCGTCGCATAACTGAAGCGTGGCTGAAAGGCGTGTTTTCATAAGAATCACGCAGGTCTGAATGAGCATCAAGCTGCAGCACCGATATGCCGTCGCCGTATTTTTCGCGAAGCGCCTTGACCGGAGCGGTGGTAACACTGTGTTCGCCGCCGAGCAGCACCGGCAACTTGCCATCAGCCAGCACTGCCCTGACGGCATTCTCAATATTGATAAGAGTCGCGGCAGGGCCTTGCATATCGGGTTCGAGTTCTGGAAGGGTATGAACACCGCAAACAATCGGCTCACACTGCAAATCGAGATCATAAAGTTCAACCTGGCGGGAAGCCGCAATGATGGCCGCAGGGCCTTCGCGGGTGCCGGCACGGTAAGAGGTGGTACTGTCATAGGGGGCCGAAAGAATCACTGCCCGGGCGTCTTCGTAGTTGCTGTCTTCTTCTGATAGCCCGAGAAAGCTATAACTAGCCTTGAAATGCACTGAATCGAGATTCATGTGGTTTCTCCCATGTGTTTGCTGAGCTGAATGATATCACAAACCAATGCATTTCGAAGAGGTTTTCTGCTACTATTGTCTGATATGATCAATCTGAACAGGTTCAACGAGTTATCACAGCAGTCACGTCGGGCCATGCAACGGCTCGAAAGCTTTTTTTCGCAGCAAAAGGCGTTGATGATAGCCTATTCTGGCGGTATGGACAGCAGCTTTCTGGCACTGGCGGCAAGCAAATATCTACCACAGGCTTACCGGGCCGTGCTGGTCAATTCGCCGTTTATGCCCGAAAACGAGGTGCGCCTGGCACGCAACACCGCCGAGGTTCACCAGCTCGTTTTTGAAGAGATTGAGTTAGATCCGCTGCAGTCGCCCGTTATAGTCTGTAACGACCTGCAACGTTGCTATCACTGCAAAAATCTTGTTTTTCAGGGCCTGAAAAACATTGCCAGAGATGGCGAAACTATCTGCGAAGGGTCTGTAAGCGATGACGACAGCGATTTCAGACCCGGCAAAGCCGCAATCAGGGAACTTCAGATCGCCAGCCCGTTGCAGACCTGCGGCTTCAGCAAAGCCATGCTCGCTGAGGTTCTCACGGCGATGGGCGCACCCGAAGTCATCAGAGCCGGGCAAAGTTGCCTGGCAACGCGCATTGCAACCGGCGACCCGCTGACCCTCGCGAAATTGAAGCAAATCGACAGGGGCGAAGAATTATTGCGGCGTGCGGGGCTCAGTTTCTGCCGGTTACGCCATCACGGGCACCTGGCAAGAATCGAGACCGGGTTCGGTGAGCAGCATCTGGCCGTTGATATTGCCACCATGCTGGCAGACGACTTCAAAAAACTCGGGTTCAGGCATGTCTGCGTCGATATTGCCGGGTATACCAGGGGTTCGATGAATATTTTCAGCGAAGCACAAGCAGAACCGCGAGAATCAGAACCAGCGACAGCAGAATGAGCAGGGTTCCCCGGCTGAAAATTCTTTCGTAAGCGCTGGGGTGGCGCGTTACCTGTACCCCCCGCCTTATCAATACCCGTTCAAATTGGTGCAGATCAACAACCAGCCATTTTACCCGGCAATGCTGCCAGGCACCCGAAAACTCGATTTCGGTAAGAGTTTCAGTGCCGCCCCGGGTTTTAAAAAAGCTGGCTCTCACCTGGCGGCAATCGGCAAAAACAACCTCTTCAATGGCGCCGCCTGTGACGCTGACCGGCAGAATAACCCGGTCGGTGCCTACAACAATTTCGCCCGGGTCAGGGTAGCGAAGTTGCAGCAGCCAGAAACGCAGGGCAAGATAACTAATCAGGCCGGGAAGCACTAGCCAGCCTTCCCCGAGCGGGGTGTTATTGAGACGTATCTGCAAAGCCAGAGCGAGAATAATAATCAGGCTACAGAGCAGGTTATCTTTGAAATTTAGCGGCAAACCCCAGATCGATACCGGAAAAACATCACGAACCGGGGGAACCGGGGGTGGCCCGGGTGAAGTTGTTTCTATGGGTTTCTCATTTTGTGTCTGCATATTTTTTTGCGAAAGCCGCATGTATTTGCGTTAAGTTTTCGGGTTGAGTTGCATTCTGCCGATAAATTATTAGAATTGCATCAGGAGAAAAAAATGACACCGACCAAATCCGAAACAATACTCGACCAGCTGGCCGAGGGTCATAGCTTTGCCGAATTGAGCGAGCAACACGGTTACACCCGCAAGGATTTTCTGACGGCCGCGCTGTATGGGGTTGCTGAGCTGCAAGCTGAATATATTGAGCTGCTCAAAACCCATGGCCGCTTTAAAGAATATACCGGCATAAAATAACCCGGCCAGAAAGCTTGTTTCTGACCGGGTTGGCGTGCTGATTATTCGGAGAGATAGCCGTATATATAACCGGCAAAAGCACAGATACTGATTACCGTTGCCCACCAGATAAAACGAAATATAGACATGCTTTCCTCCACTAGGTTTGATTTCGAAATAATGATACCATAATCAGCGGCACTGAGTCAAAACCGCGATGCGAAAACAAGGACCTTGACCATGAAAAAAAATGCCTGGCTGAAAACGCTTCTGATGTCTGCCTTTGTCACCATGGCCGGCAACCCGGTTCTCATGGCGTTTGACAACACCAACATTCTTGTCGAAGAAGCCGTGAACCACATTTACCAGCAACGCTACAAACAGGCGCATCAGACTTTAAAAGAAGCATACGAACAGTCGCCGCGCCACCCTGGCGTTCATTTCAACCTTGGCCGCCTGTTCGAATTGACGGGTAATTTTGCCGAAGCCCTTAAGGAATACCGTCTCGCCGCCTCACTTGATACTTCGATGGTTGCTGCCCGACGCGGCATTGCGAGATGTTCTGTCGAACTCAAAAGAGATCAGGCGACCTTACCCCAAGATGATCTGCCAGCACCTGTCATCCAGTCGCAGGTGCCCCGTTCTCCGGTAATTCAGTCGCCAGGCTCATATTTCGAACCCGAAACCATGCCGACCAACCCGCCATTAGTCAAGCGTGCCAGGGTAATAACCCAGGCTCAGCCGGTGCAGCAGCCTGTCATGCCCCGCACGCCGGTGGTCAGACAACCGATGGTTAGACAACCGGCGGTCAAATCCCTGCCTGCTTTACCTCCGATCAACACCCAGCAGATGCAGGCTTACTCAAGCCCTGATCTCAAGCTACCACCCCTGCCCACACGGGTAACCACCCAGGCCGCCAGACCAGCCGGCGAAGCCCGGGCCGAATCGCTGCTTGACACGGGCAAAACTGATGAGGCAATGCAGGTATTACAGGGCATTCTCGAAAAAAACCCCGACAGCCCGCGAGCCCATTTTCTCATGGGCAAGGCTATGAGCCTCGACGGTGACCTTTTTGCATCGATCAAGCACCTTGAAGAAGCGATCAGGGTTGATGACAAGTTTTATGATGCCTATTTTCTGCTGGGCCGCAACTACGCCCGGGTCAACCTGCTTGACGACGCCCTCAGAAACTATCAGATCTATTATGCAGTAAAACCACAGGCCACCGTTGCCATAGAAATCGCCCGAATCTATGAAACCATGGGCAGGCCTGCCGAAGCCAAAGATTATTACAGCCGCGCCAATGCCATGAACCCGGGTAATTCGAATCTGCAGATGCGCATGACCGAAGTGTCGGGCAGTCTGGCCAACGATCTTTATCTGCGCGGCAACCACGCTTTTACTACAAACAATTTCGATGAAGCAGCCAATCTTTTTGGTCAGGCTCTCGAAACCGGCAACTTAGAGGAAGGCTCGCGCCGGGATGCAGTGCGAAAGCTTGAAGTAGCAAAATTCAAGATTCGCGAAATCAGCGAAAGCATGCGACCGGCACGTGAGGGCCTGGTTAACATTCGCAAAAATTACGCCACCACCGATCTTAAGTATTATCAGCTGACTGATGTCGGTTTCAAGACAAGATTTACCGGGCCAATAACCGTTGAATGGCGCGGCTACATTGCCCGCAAAATCAACCGGCACGGCCGGGATTTTCTTCTAATGATCAAAGAACTCGACCGTGATGAGCTTGATTACATGGGCCGCGATCGCAACAATTACCGCCTCAACAGCCACTACAATAACCAGCCCCTGTTTCTGCTGGCCGCCCGCAAGGGTGGGTTTCCCGCTTTCATCAAGGAAGGGAAGCTGATAACCTTCAACGGCAGCACCGACTGGAAATTTTACGAAGTGGTCAACGAGTTAGGCCAGATGGTCAAATTGCCGACTTTTGATTTTCTTTCAGCCACTACTGACTAGCTCTTAATCAGCAAGCTTATGAAAATAACAAACGGGCCATGGTCACCAAAAATATTAAGGTATTGTTCTGCCGCGCAGCGACCTGGCCCAAAGCCCCGAAACCACACCTTCGCATGGCAGCAAAATCTGCTGTTGCAGTTTCTGCTGCTGTTGGCGTTCCTGGGCGTCCCGTCAGTAAACGCGCAACAAATGGTCAGCCAGGGCACCCATCTTAAGCTTTTCAGCGACTGCTTTGTTGACCGGGCGAGCGATGCGAGCGAAAGAACGCGCATTGCCAGGCTGATTGCTGACCCGCCATGCTTCAGTTTCTGCCTGCTGACCAACACCCGTGGTTTTCTGAGTTTTATGTTTTTTCCACAACATTTTGCCGATGACCTGCGCAACTGCTATTATTCGCAAACCGCTATCAGGGGTGCAATGCGAATGTATAACGCCGAACACGGCATTCCGTTGCGCCGCATTACCTCAAGCCTGATTAACAGCCCTGATTCGCCGCTGATACCTGACTATCTGAAACATCCTTTTCCCAAGCCTTCGCCCCAGTGCCGCTATGAAAGCAACGGCGACCTGGTGCGCGGCGATTTGCTCATTTATTGCACCTACCATGGCGCACCCGCCGGCAATCAGAACCTCTCCGAAGATAACAGATTAAATTCCAGCCAATAACAAAACTTTACACTACAAACCTGAAGTCTCCTTGATAACTGCTGGCATTAAGGGTTATGGTGAAAAGGCAGGATTTTTTTCAGGAGAAGTACCATGACCAAAAAGATTCTATTCACTTGCGTTCTGTTTTCTCTGGCATTTTTTATGCCTTCTCTGGCAGCCGAACTTGAACCCATACCTTCGGGTGCAAACATTGTGGTTTTTGTGAACAATCATGGCGGACTGCCACTTGGTGAGCTTCTTAAAGCAGCACCATTGCCGCCAATGGCCCGACAGAAAATTGATGAATTCATGAATGCCACTGCCTTCAACCCGCTCAAGGATATCGCCCGAATTCAGGCAATGATCAAAAAAGGCGCGAGTAAACGCGAAGACAATGCTGTGGTGGTGCTGACTGGTGCCTTCAACAAAGATAAAATCATGGGTTTTATCAAAGAAAAAACCGGCAAAGAAATCGCCGAAGAGAAATCTGGCGACATGAGCATTTTTAAAACCCCTGACAGCAAAGCCGGGCTATGCTTTATTGACAATTCACGGGTAGCATTTGGCACCATGGCGGCCTTAAATGTCTATCTTGAAGCCAGAAACGGCAAAGAAATCAGCACCGACTATGACCAGTTCAAAAAGATGCTGAATGACAAGGCCTATGTTGTTGTTATGGTCGGCGGCCAGGAATTTCTCAAAAACCAGATGCAAAAAGGCCGGGAAAGACGTCTGGCACGCCTTGAAAAAATGAATAGAATGCCTAACCCCGTAGCGAAATGGTTCGACACCTATGTTAACGAAGGCGTTGAACCCCAAGGAATCTTCGCCCAGGTTCTGAACGACCGGGTCGAAGCGAAAATTTTCTACAATCGTGGTGAGTCACAAGGCAACAACCTGCAGGCATCGATTGAAATCAATGATCCGATGCTTACCATCGAAAAAATGTTTGGAGAATTTCTGAAAGTGGTTGGGCAACTGCCGGCACCTGAACCGAAAGAAAAAGCTCCCCGTGAGGAAAAAAGCCCGGAAAAATGGTAAACCGACCCGGCAGAGGTGCCAACCGCGGCATCTCTGCCGGCATCGCCCGGTGAAGCAGCAACATTGAGTGGCCCAACCAGGCCCGATAACCAGCCTGTAACAGGTTCTTAATGGTTACCTGATCAGAGATCGCGCTGGGTAGTAATCAGATCAGAAATATTGAAGCAGACGTTACTGCCGACTTCGGCCTTGAGGTTCGAGTCATAATTGATGACCACGCGCTTGGGCATTATCAAAGGCCCTTCTTCGCCCTTCTGACGGTTCAGTGATTCGACCACCAGATTGCCGAATATGTTAACCTGTTCACCACCGATCAGACTTTCTTTGGCGTACAATGCCGATTCAATCTTGGCGTTAGTAAGGCCCTTGGCGAGTTTGATAGAACCCTTGAGCGAAACCAGCGACAAAAAAGACGAAGCGCTATCATGGACAACATTATCGTCTATGTAGATATCGCCTTCGGTGACGACCATTCCCTGGCCCGAAATTCGACCACCAACATGCAGATCACCTTGCACATAGAGCAAACCCCATACTGATGCTGGTTTTGAGTAACTCCCCTGCAGGGTCAGATCTTTTTCGATGTATTCGTGGCAATAATCTTTGGCTTCTTTTTTGATGCGATCAAGTTGCATTGGCTCAAGCTTGTCAGGGTGTCGGGATACAAAATCAAACTTGGTATTGATTGTATAGGGGTCTGAGCTCGGGTATGGTGTTTCGGTGATGCCGAGCACGTATGGCTTGAGTTTCTGGTAATACCTGATGATTTCGCCTTCGTAATAGGTATATTTGCTCAGATACGGGTCATGCAACTGATTGCTGCAGAAAAGGTAGCCAATTTCGGGGCGCTGGTGCGAAAAGATCGAGTTATCTTCAAAGTAGTTAACTATATCATCGGCGGCAAAAAACGGCAGATAGACATGCAGACGGCCGTTGGTGCGGATTTTGCCCCAGAGATAGGGGTGCAGTTTCTGAATCGAGATATCGACGAAATCTTTGATTTTGAGGTCAGAAACCGACATTACCAGTTTACGAATTACCTTGAGGGTGCGAATTTTCATATCGCCTTCAAACCCAACATTGCTGGCCATATTTGGTTCCCAGAAGAAGTCACCTGCTGTAGTGCCGAGGGTTTCCTGAAAAGCATTACTGGTTTTCTTGGCCAGATCGTCGATAAGCGACTTGAGTTCGCGCACAACGCTCCAGTTACGACATCTGAATTCGCCGTGCCGCAGATACTCATCTTTGCGGCTGGAGACAAACAATGTGTAATTCTCGGCGGGCGGGGTCAGATCGGTCACTTTTAGCTCTCTGACTACTTCAATCTTCTTTTCGGCATTGCGGTAGCGGCCGATGGCTTCAAAGCGCAGCAGGCCTTCCCAGCCGCCCAGGGCCTTGTCGGCGTAGGTATCACGATTTTCTTTGCGATAGACCTTCAGCGATGCCGGCACTTCTTCGTACTCGTCGATATAGGTTTTAAAAGGGGTAAGGCGCAGGTTATTAACCTCGACGAGTACTTCTGCAGTGCCGCCTTGAATCAGATCACCGTCGTTGATTTTAATGCGCAGCGAAAAGTTTTCGGCGCGGTCGATATCGAGCAGTGCCAGAATACGGTCATTCACTTCACCTTCATCAGACAGCAGCTTTTCAGAAAAAAGCTCGCGCATCTTGATCATAGCCTTTTCAACGGCGGCTTCGGCCAGATAAAAAGCCTGCATACTTTCGCCCAGTCTCGCGGTTTGTGCGCGTTCCTGGGTCATGTAGTCGATCAGCATCATGCCGAAAATGTAAAGAACGCCAACAATAGTCAGCAGCAGAAACATGGCGCTGCCAGTACGACGCTGGCCACGATTTCTTTTTACATCAGGCATGTGCTCACCTCGTTATTCTTCGTCAGCTACGTTCATCGGCTTTTCGCCGTGGGCATGCCAGTTCAGATAAGCTTTAATGAAAGGTTCAAGATCGCCATCCATTACTTTTCGCACATCTGAGGTGTACTGGCCGGTTCGCAGGTCTTTAACCAGAGTATAAGGGCAAAAGACATAAGATCTGATCTGATTGCCCCACGAAATATTTTTCATATCGCCTGAAATGTTCTTCAGTTCTTTCTTTTTTTCCTGTTGTTGCAGTTCAAAAAGCTTGGCTCTGAGCATACCAAGGGCTACTTCGCGGTTCTGGTGCTGACTGCGCTCAATCTGGCAGGCGACCACAATACCGGTGGGCAGATGGGTAATGCGCACGGCACTGCTCGTCTTGTTAACATGCTGGCCACCAGCGCCTGAGCTTCGAAAAAAGTCAAGTTTGAGATCGTCTTCTTTGATGGCAATATCGATATCATCTGGCAGAATCGGCATGACATCGACAGCCGTGAAACTGGTATGCCGACGGGCGTTTGAATCAAAAGGCGAGATGCGCACCAGGCGATGCACGCCTTTTTCGCCTTTCAGGTAACCGTAGGCATACTGGCCTTTAATTCGCAAAGTTGCTGATTTAATGCCAGTTTCTTCTTCCTGGAGGTCAATAACGTCGTATTTAAGGCCAGAAGCGTCGAGATAGCGTTGGTACATGCGCAACAGCATCGATGCCCAGTCTGAAGATTCGGTGCCACCGGCTCCGGGCTTGATCGAAAGATAAGCATCAGAAATATCGTATGGTTCAGAGAGAAAGGTTGTCAGTTCAAGATTATCTATATGACCAGTAATAGGGCCAAGCTGATTCAGCAGTTGCTGGAACATGCTCTCGTCGTTTTCGGCTTCGGCAAGCTCAAGCAGTTCGACGGTGTCGGTGAATTCTCTGTTGATAGCTTCAAAGGCGTCGCAAGATTTTTTAAGTTCGGCGATCTTCTGACTGGTGGTCAGTGCTTTGTTGCGGTCATTCCAGAAATTCGGGTTAAGGGTCGCTGATTCAAGCTCTTCAATCTGCCTCCGCATGTTGGGCAGGTCAAAGATGGCTCCCGATACCGGAGAGCCGGGTTTTCATGGCGCGTATTTTTTCTACGACTTCGTATTCCACGGTTGTGCCTCCTGAGATGTTCAGATTATCGACTGACGCGAATCAATCTGCTTATACTGTTCTTCTGCCCGCCGAAACTGCCTTCAATTCCGGTTTGCAGTGTAATTCTGCCGTCATCAAGGTCTACGGATTCGACCTTGAATTCTCTTACACGGTAATCATACCTGTCGCCAGTGTATTTGTCATCTGGTGGTACAATTATATCTTCAATGAATACTGCGTAGAGAAGTTTTTTTTCGTCGTCATTGGCCTCTTCAATCGCCCGCATTGATTCGATGCAATGGCGTTGCATGGTCTTCAGCTTCAGCAACAGATGTTGCATGCCTGAGCGTGCCATGAAATATGCCTTGCGGCCCTTGAGAACCTGTTGATAGCGACTGCGGTTGTTGGTCATAGTCCAGGAAAGGGAAGCCATCCAGATGGCCAGGCAGAGCACCAACCCCAAAATAATCGGCATTGCAATACCATGCTTTTGTTTCATCAAAGGTTCGCCTTGTATGCAATCAGACTGATATTATGCTTTTTTTGGTCGCCCCATTCAGCAATCAGTTCAATGCGTTTCATGCCATCTTCAACCCTGGCGCGTTGCAATTGGCCTGAGACTGCATCTTTCATCGCTGCAAACTCAACCGGGTTGATATCGACAATCATCCGAAAGGCCACGATTTCCCTGGCTACTTCTACTGGTCGAAGATCGAGTTTGCGACCGGTTTCTGATTCGATGAGCCGGTTGGCTGTTTCGCCGGTCGGTATTTCGATAAAATTTAGAGCCAGCGCCGTATCAAGTTTTTCTTCGACGAGATTGAGAATCTGGTAATAATCTCCGAGTTGCGAACTGCCTCGCGAATATTCGACAATAAACATGAACATCGGCAGAGCCAGAGTTGAAAGGATCGCCAGCGAAATCAGCACTTCAACCAGCGAAATCCCGGCAGAACCCGCGGTCAGTCTGCCGGCAAACCCGCAACTATTATGGGTAACTGCACTTCTCAAACAATTTCTCCGCTGCCCCCGCCAGACTGACGATCAGCTGGTACGACCGCAACACTTCTTGTATTTCTTGCCGCTGCCACAGGGGCATGGCTCATTACGATTGGTAGTGTCTTCGCCACGCGTCGGAGGTTTGGCAGCCTCGTCGGCTTCACTGCGGTTATAATAGACTTCCTGTTCCTGTTTTTCCTGGGCTTCGCGTTCATCGGTACGCGAATAAGAGACGCGATAAAGGTAATACAGCAGGTCTTCCTTGATGCTCTCGATCATGTTCTGAAACATCTGAAAACCTTCGATTTTATATTCTACGAGCGGATCACGCTGACCCCAGCTGCGCAGATGAATGCCATCCTGAAGGTTATCCATGTTATGCAGGTGATCTTTCCATTTGCTGTCAACGATCTGCAGCAGCAGAAATTTTTGCATTGAAAAGAAATCTTCATCGCCGAGTTCGGCGCGTTTGGCGTTCAGGCGGGTCATGGCGCGCTTTTTAAGTTCTTCAAGGAGTTCTTCGCGGGAATAAGTGCACAACTGACCTGGTTGGCCCTTTTTCGGGTCACCGCCTTCGCATTCAATGGGAAAAACCTTTTTAACCGCATCGGCAAGGCCGTCATAGTCGTATTCATCAGGGTCAACTTCTGGGTTGAAAACTGCTCCGACCATGCCTTCGATTACCTCATCGATCATCGAAAGCAGATCTTCGTAGACGCGATCTTGTTCGAGGGCCTTGCGGCGCTCATTATAAACCACGGTGCGCTGCTGGTTCATAACGTCGTCATATTTTAGAATATGTTTGCGCACATCGAAGTGATGGGCTTCAACCTTGCGTTGTGCGCTTTCTATCGACTTTGAAATCCAGGGATGTTCGATCGGTTCGCCCTTTTCCCAGCCGAGTTTTTCCATCCAGCCGGCGATGTTCACAGAACCGAACAGGCGCATCAGATCGTCTTCGAGCGACAGATAGAACTGGCTGGCGCCCGGATCGCCCTGGCGGCCGGCGCGACCGCGCAACTGATTGTCGATACGTCTCGACTCGTGGCGTTCAGTACCAAGAATGAATAGACCGCCGGCAGCGATAACCCGCTTCTTTTCGTCTTCGCACTGGTTGCGGAAATCGGCAACCGCCTGCTTGTACTCTTCGCCTTCATCGTGGCCGAGTTCTTGCCTGGCGAGCATTTCAGGGTTGCCGCCGAGCAGAATATCAGTACCACGGCCAGCCATATTGGTGGCGATGGTGATTGAACCTTCGCGGCCCGCCTGAGCGACGATTTCGGCTTCTTTTTCGTGGTATTTGGCATTGAGCACCTGACAGGTTATGCCGCGTTTACGCAACATTGCCGCAATCAGTTCGCTCTTTTCGATTGAAATCGTGCCGACCAGAACAGGCTGCTGACGTTCGTTGATTTGAATAATATTGTCAACGATCGCTTCGAATTTTTCCTGCACCGTTTTGTAGATTACGTCGGGCATATCGCCTCTGACGCAGGGTTTATTCGGCGGAATAACAACGACTTCACACTTGTAAATTTCTTTGAACTCTTTGGCTTCGGTTTCTGCTGTGCCGGTCATACCTGCCAGCTTGCGATACAGCCTGAAATAATTCTGGAAAGTGATCGAAGCGAGAGTCTGGTTTTCCTGCTGGATGGGAACGCCTTCTTTGGCTTCAATCGCCTGGTGCAGGCCATCAGAGTAACGACGCCCGAACATCAGGCGGCCGGTAAATTCATCGACGATGACTACTTCCTGGCCACGGCCGTCTTCACGGGGCCTGACGATGTATTCTTTATCGCGATGGAAAAAGTGTTTGGCTTTAAGGGCGTTCTGCAGCTGATGCACGTGATCCATGTTGCTGTTGTCATAAAGGTTTTCGATGCCCAGAGCCTTTTCGACCTTGACGATGCCGGCTTCAGTAACTGATACGCCGTGCTGTTTTTCGTCAACGATATAGTCTTCTTCGGGTTTCAACAGTTCGCGGGCCACCTTGGCATAGACAAAATAAAGAGCGGTAGCCTTTTCGGCTGGCCCTGAAATGATAAGTGGCGTGCGGGCTTCATCGATAAGAATTGAATCGACTTCATCGACGATCGAAAAATTGTATTCACTTCGCTGCACGCAATCGGCGAGGGTCAGGGCCATATTATCGCGCAGGTAGTCGAAACCAAATTCGTTATTTGTGCCATAAGTGATGTCGGAGGCATAGGCGGCGCGTTTTTGTTCAGAGTTGAGCCCATGCACGTTCAAACCGACAGTCAGGCCAAGAAAACGGAATATTTTGCCCATCCATTCAGAGTCACGCCGGGCGAGGTAGTCGTTGACGGTTACCAGCAGGGCACCGCGACCGACCGGCACCGGCAGGCCATTGCCATCGATGATCGGTTCGAAAGTTTTCTGACCGGTCTTGCGGGCCAGGGCCAGCCATGTTGGGTTGAGTTCGAGGGCATTGAGATACAGGGGCAGAGTGGCGACCAGAGTTTTGCCTTCACCGGTTTTCATTTCGACGATGCGGCCTTCGTGCAGAGCCAGGCCACCTAGAATCTGCACATCATAATGGCGCATGTTCAAAACACGACGGGCGGTTTCTCTGACGGTTGCAAAAGCTTCGGCCTTGATATCTTCAATGGTGGCGCCTTCGAAAAGTTTCTGGCGGAATTTGAGGGTCATACCGGCCAGTTCTTCGTTGGTCAGCCTTTTGATCTGTTCTTCAAGGACATTCACTTCTTCGAGGGTTTCTTGAAGGCGTGCGAGTTCCCTTGCATTAAAATCGGGTATGAAAAATCTGATGAATTTGTATAGCCAACCAAACATGCCTGAGACCCCTTTCAAAATCGAAGGCGCGGCCTTAAAAAAGGCTCGCGCCTGACGCATTCACTTGATTTTTAAAATAAAGCCAGACGAAACGCCAAAGCCCTATTTCTCTTCAGAAGAGATAATTTTGATAACCTCTTCGATAGATTCAGCTTCCATGAGCTCATTTCTGAATTCCTGGTAGCGCAGCAGTCTTGAGAGTCGAGCCAGCGCCTTCAGATAAAGACCACCTGATTCAATAGGAGCGGCGATGAGAAAAATCAGGTGCACCGGCCGGTTATCGAGCGCTTCGAACTCAATACCAGCGCTTGAACGCCCGATAGCTACAACCACTTCTCTGACAGTGGCAGTTCTCGAGTGCGGAATGGCAATGCCCTTGCCGATACCAGTCGAGCCAACCTTTTCGCGTTCGAGCACTGACTTCAGAAAGGCGTCGGCGTCGGTCAGATACCCGGCCGTATCAAGCATGTCGATAAGCTCTTTGATGGCATCAAGCTTGGTGGTGGAACTCAATTCCAGCTTTGTCAGCTGGGGTGATATAAATTCGCTTAGTTCCAAAACTCCTCCTGCAACCCTGTCAGGGGTGTTGATCGTATTTCAGTATTCTGGTTCGATAAGGCCGAAGTTACCATCGCCACGGCGATAAATAACGTTGATTCTGTTGGTTTCTGCGTTTGAGAACACGAAGAAGTCCTGATTAAAAAGTTCAAGCTGTTCAGCGGCTTCGTCTGAGAACATCGGGCGCAGTGGGAAAGTACCGCTGCGAACGATTTTGGGTTTCAGTTCTTCAGAGGCGGCTTCATCGGTGCGATTGGCGAAATCTTCACCAAACGACAGAACGCTGTGAGTAGCCTGTTTATCGGCGCCTTTGTTATTTCTGCGGCGGCCGGTGATTTTTTCTTTAAACTTCTTAACCTGGCGTTCGATTTTTTCGACGACCATGTCAATTGAGGCGTAGAGGTCTTCAGAGGCTGATTTGCCATGAATCGGATTGCCGATTGATTTGGCCCAGACAGTTACTTCACAGACTCTGCTGCGGCTGGTGTCTTTTGAATCTTTAACAGAAAGCGTTACGTCAACTTCAACAATGTGGTCGAAGTATTTCTTGATAACCGTCAGCTTCTTTTCGGCATAGTCTTTGAGAGCATCGGTGAGCTGAAGATTTTTTCCCTTGATAACAAACTGCATAAAAGCCTCCGGATATTGAGGAATAGCGCGTATCCCGTGATGTGCGGGGGAGCCTATATTAGCACAGCCCCCCAACGCTGTCAATATACACTATCTTTTCATTAAAACTCAAACAAATTTGAAACCTTTTTAGTTCCTCACTCGTAGAGCTATAGTGAGAATAACTACGGCCGTCATTTTGTACCCCCACACTCACAAGCAAAGGAATCCGACAATGTTGCAAAAATTACTTGTGTTGCTGGCACTGCTTGGCATGGCCTCAATCAGCGCACAGGCAGAGCAACTTTCGGCGCCTGCCAGCACCATCAGAAGCATCGCCTTCGACAACCAGCAGCGCATGTGGGTCGGCACCTTCGGCCTCGGCCTCTGGCTGAAAGACGGCCAGGGCTTGCGACCCTTCACAGACCAGGCAGCCAAACAGCCTTTTCCGATGATCAACAATCTGCTGATCAGTGGCAGAGACCTCTACATCGCCACCGCCGGCGGCGGCTGCGTCAGGCTCGACACCGAAACCCTTCGTTTCGCAGCAATCGAGCAGGCGACCGGCTTTGAGAAGTTGCACGCCCTCATGGAAACAGGCAGCGGCAGCATCTTTATCGGCTCGGTTGGCAGCGGCACAGCGAACCTGCAGAACAACCGCTGGCAACCAATGACCGTTCAAGAATCATCGCAACTTGCCTGGGTCAACAGCATCGTTGAGTGGCAGGGCTATCTCTGGCTCGGCACCGCAACCGGTCTTTATCGAAACCCTATCGGGCACCCCTGGAAGCCCGAATCATACGAACTCAGGCGGCCGGTGAACTGTCTGCTGGTTCACGAGAACATTCTCTACGCCGGCAGCACCGATCGTGGCGTGTTTAGCATCAAACCAGGCGATTACCCTGAACAGATCCCCGGAACACTCGGCCCGATCAACATGTTGGTAACCTTTGCCGGCAAAGTTATTGCCGGCGGTAAGTTTGGGTTGTGGGTAATACAGAAAAACGGTTGCGAAGAACTGAAAACTGTAATCGACGATCCTCGATGCGCTGGTATTGATGCAAAAAAAATCCTTCATATCGGTACCGTCGATGGTAAAATATACCAGACAGCGGACCTTAAAAAATTCATTCACGCTTATTCAATCAGCAATAAAGGTCTCAAGGAGCAGGGGAAATGAAATACAAAAAAAGTCTGGTTGCAGCACTGATCTGCACAGCTCTGACCGGTGCGAACGGCACTTTTGCGGCCATCAACCTTGACAGTGAGCTTGAAAACGGCAAGAAGCTCATGAAATCAGGAGATTATAAAAAATCAGCAGAACTGTTTAACCAGTTACTCACTCAGAACAAAGAAGATATCAAGAGTCACCCGAAACATGCTGAAATGTGGTATCTCTTCAGCCTTTCGCTACGCCAGCTTGGGCGCACTGAACTTGCCGACAAGGCACTGGCAAGAGCTAAAACCCTGAAAAAGCTACTTGAAACCACCGCATCTGCCACAGAAACCGCAACGGGTTCGCTATCCGCGCCCGAATCACCCGGCGAGGCAGTTTCGGCCATGGCTGAACCAGACAAGGGTGCCGATGCCACTGAAAGCGCGAGCATCAATCAGGTTGCCAGCAGCGCAACTGCCGTTACCGACAATGACCTGACCAGTCTGAAAACCGAAAAAGCCCGCGAACATTCTCGCCAAGCCAACGCTCTGTTCGAATCAGGTCAGTATCAAGCTTCTGCCGATGCCTATCTGCTTGCGATTGAAGCCGAACCCGGCAATATCGAACTTCTTGAAAAGACGCTCATCTGCCTGACCAACGTTGGCAGCGGTTACTACCAGAAAGCCATCAGTGTTTACGCCGCTCTTGAGCAAGCCGACCCGGCAAAAATGACTGCCAGTCACCAGGCCTCTTATGCCAGGGCCTGCATCTTCGCTAACAAACCTGATTACAAAAAAGCGGCAACAATTCTGACCGCTCTGCTCAAAGCAGCTCCCGAAAACGTCGAAGCGATGATTCTTTCTGCGCAACTCGACAGCGAGAACAAGCTCTACAAGCAAGCAATAGAAAAATATGAAAAGGCGATAAAACTCGACAAGAACGCTCTGCAGGCTTACCTTGGCCTGGGTGAAGCGTATCAGAAGATGCAGCAGTTTCCCAAAGCCATTGAAGTTCTTCAAAAAGCCCGCGATCTATGGCCCGAGAGTTTTATGCCGCTGGTCGGTCTCGGCAAAGCCTATTTAAAGAACAACAATCATGGCCAGGCGCTGGTGATGTTCAATATCGCCTTTGAAATGAACCCTGATAATTTTGACGTTAACCTTGGTCTGCTTGAAATTCTTGCCAGCAAGGGTGATTACCGATCTAACGATCATCTGGCCCGCTGTGAGAAGTCTTTCAGGGGCGACCCTCGGGTTGAATACTGGAAAGCTGTATTCATGGAACTCGACGAGCGCCTTGAAGATGCCAAACGGATCTACAGCCTTCTGGCGCTTTATGAAGACGATATTGCCTACCGGGCGCGGCTGCGACTCGGGCAAATATATGGTGGTATCGGGCACGAAACCTTTCCGGGGAATCTGCTGATCATAGATCGACCTTATTACCAGCGCGTTTATAGCTCTATTAACGACCAGGAGCTTGCCTACTCACATCTTTCAGCTTTTCTGGCTAAAAAACCTGATGCCCCCGAAGCACAGAGCGTACGTCAATGGCTCGACGCTAACGAAGATTCGCTACGCAAAGCCCGCGAATTCGACGCGTTAGTTCAGAGTCAGTTCAAAACCGAGTAAAATCTCACCACAGGAGGAAATATGAGTTTAAAAAGACCACTATGCCTTGCATCTCTGATGTTGATCGGCCTTACCGCATCGGTGAGCGCCATTGAGGTTGAGCCCGGGCGTGAATCAAGATACTTTCCGAAGTCTAAAATCAGGTTTTTTGATTCGAAACTTGAAGAGGGCGGCGTTCTCGCTGACGGCATGAACGTTGAACGAGTTTCAGGGCACACCGACAAGCCCGAAGCACAGATAGCCGTCTGGATGCCCCTCTATGAACCAGCACCGCTCGAAAAGAATGGCGCCAACATGATCACCGACGCTGCCCTGATTTATCGCAATACGGGCGCGGGCAAAGACAAGTTTCCGTTCATAGTTAAAGAAAAGGCGACCGGCAAGTTTTTTGTTTATAAGAACGTCAAATACCACTGGTTCTTTGAACAGCCCGATGAAAAGAAAAAAGTGCTGGCAGAAGGCAACAAGAATGGCGTATCAGGCGGTGAAGTCTGGTCACCATTTATGAACCTCAAAGATGCCAACCTGAAATTCTTTGAAGATATGGTCAGTGGCAGCGCCAGCGAAAGCGACGTCTGGGACAAAAAACTCTTTGTCAATCGCCACACAACTTCATTTGACTCCGGAATTCGCGGCCGTGAAGACGTTGCCGGCTCAAAGTTTTTGCAGCAGGTCGGCATGATCATGACCTATGAACGCGCCGAAGTAGCCGCACCGACCGTATCTGGCAACGGTTACCCTGAAACCGCAATGCAGACTGCTGACCCCGCGGGCGAGATACCTGGTACCGCGAACCTGACGGCGGCACCGGCTGATTCAGCCTTCGAAAAATATGGCCCGGAAAAAACTGCCAGACCGGTTCCAGATGCACTTAAACCCACCTGGAACCTCACAGCAGAGATCGACGGCAAAACTTACAGTGAATTCACTGATTACAACGTTGTTTACGTTGAAGATTATTCTTACCCTGAAATATCAAAAGACTTTCTTAACCCCCAGGGAACCGTCTACGAAGGCGTAGTCGGTAAATATCTGGGCTATAATGGTGGTGCCAATGGCATGACCGTCAGCTATACCAATGAAAACCCCGACCTTCTGCCAACTTCACCCGCAATCACCAACGCATTCGAGTATCAGTTCAGTTCTGACGAACTTTATCAGCTGCAAAACCCTTTCTATGACGGAGCATCTGACAACAAACAGGTTCTGTTTTTCTACTTCCTGAAGTCGAACGACACCTATGGCCCCTACATCGGCAAATCAGTCAGTTCTCGCGAACAGACTTATTTTGAAGAACATCACCCCTTCTGGAAATCCCAGCCAAAAGAAAAACGCGATAAATTTCTTGCTGACCGCCGCACCAACAGCTGGGAAGGCAAGTTTCTGAAACCCTGGGAAAAGGGAGTGGTCTATTACGCACTTTACATGGACGGCGACCCGGTCACCCGCACCAATGAGCTAAACGAAGCTTGGAAGAAAAAAGATGCCACCCAGTTGTCAGTTTATAATGACATCATGGCCGACCTGAACGGCAAAACCTCCCCGGCGGCCGTAGAAGCCCGCGCCGCTCTCGAAGAACTTAAGACTTTCATTACCGATTCAACCGAGGGCACCCGTGAAGCGACCCGTTTCGCCCCGATCGGCTTTGAACCTCATCTTGGCCGCTGCATCGTTGGCCCGATTACTCTCGAAAACATTCCGACCCAGCACACCGAAAAAACCGTTCAGCAGACTGACCCGGCTACCGGCAAAGCCATTGACGTTAAGAGCGGTTCCTGGACTGTTGCCGGCAAGAGAATCATTATGCCACGCCACTTTGCCACCAACTCGATCGAATGGAACGAACATGTCGTTCCAGCCGCCCCATCGGGCAAAGACCCGAAGGCCATGAAAGTCTATTACAGCGAGATCCTCAAAAGCCCGCCCGACTGCCTGTTGACTCAGCAGGTATCAAACTGCTGCGGCAACTCTGCACCGGCCGGTTCGATGGTTAAAGTCGAAGATGTCGCCGAATTCAGCAAACCCCTCATCAAGGCCGAAGTTGAAGACATGAACAATGGTGTAACCCACAAAATCGGCGTTCCACCGGTTGAATCTCTGGCTGCCGGCTCACAACTCGTCAGCAAAGAACTTAAAACCGGTACCGTTACCAATCATGGCGAAGAAGGCTGCAAAGAAGACTTCGACATGACCGAAAAAGAATGGTCGATCATCAAGGCCGACGGCACTGAAGAAAAGTTGTCGCGCATTCCAACTGATCCTGAAGGCCCTGATAAAAACGGGATCCCGGTTGAAGATCAGCGCATGCGCTTCAGTCTTGCACCCTATGACAACATCGACAATCTTACCCCCTTCAGAGGCGTTCTGAAGACCGAAGTCGAAATTGAAGCCCTCGACGAAAACAGGCAACCCACCGGCAAACTCGAAGAAATCGAACATGAAACAGATGGCAAAATCGTTACCGCCAACAAGGTCGTCAAAGACGGCAGTGGTCTTGACAAGTTTGAACTCAACGATTTTGATCCCAAAGTCAGTTTTTATCATATCTTCAGAGCCGCTGGCTGGTATCAGTTCAGGGTCAAAGCCTATGATCGCGCCAAAAATGGCGGCATCGGGCAGGCCCGCGAAATGAAATTCAACATCAACGTTCTACCGGCCAGTTTCAGAACAAGATCTATTGACAGCAACTGATCATTGATGTAACTATAGCCTCTGTGGCGGGTTTCCGTCACAGAGGCTTTATTTTTGCCCCGGGAGAGATCAAATGTTTAACCGGAAATTCATTTTAATCATCATTTTCAGCTGTTTCTGCCTGGCCGGTTATGCTGAAACAGCCGGGTTTCCGGCAATAAAAACGCTGCAGCACCCTGAAATATCAGGCAACCACATTTACGCGGTCAGTGGCCGCGATGGGTTACGGGTCTGGGGTCTGCGTA
Source organism: Candidatus Rifleibacterium sp. (assembly GCA_035352635.1). Taxonomy (GTDB): domain Bacteria; phylum Muiribacteriota; class Ozemobacteria; order Ozemobacterales; family Ozemobacteraceae; genus Rifleibacterium. The sequence continues at coordinate 15,909 of DAOPYA010000016.1, read as the reverse complement.
ACCGTATTTTCATCGAAAAAGCCGATAGCTCTCTACAGGTATTTTCGCCTGAGAATTCACCGATTGCCGCCGAGGGAACTATTACCAGTCTGGCTGCTATCAACGGTGATATCTGGGTTGCCCAGACGGCACCCTCAAGGGATCTTGGCCTGTTAAAATTCAACGGCAACAGTTGGCAAACATTTCGCGAACCTGATGCTGTCGGGCTTCTCAACAACGAGATCGTTGATATCCACGTTGATAAAGACGACAATATCTGGTTTGGGCACCGACATCACGGCCTGAGCCAATTTGTCTATCTGGTGAACCCAACTTTTAAATCACACAACAAAATCATGCATCTGTTTGATTTTGAGCTTCTTACCTCTTTTATGCAGATGACGCATCTCTGGGTCGGCACCGATAACGGTATTGTCAGGTTGAGAACCGAACTGAAATCGAATTTTGAGCTGAATGTCGATAAATGGATTTACCCGGAGTTTCCGGCCCGAGAAGCGTTCAGCGTCTGTGACTACCAGGACGACCTGATTATCGCCGGCACCAGTCGCGGTCTGGCAATCTTTGATGGAAAAAGCTGGGTAATGCGAGGCCGCAACGAGGGGGTCAAAGCCTTGCCGGCAATGCACCTGCAACGCGATGGAACAAGAGTATGGATCGGCAGCCCCATTGGGCTTCAGCTCTGGAGCATGAGTGAACCCGGTCGGCTGTTAACTGAAGCCGACGGCCTGCCGGCCAACCAGATCACCGCGTTGGCACTCGACGAAAACGGCAATCTGCTGGTCGGCACCGAAAAAGGTGCGGCTATAATTCCGGCACAAAAATGAACTTCAGGGTTCGCCCTGGGTGAGCGTGTAATATTGCTGTTCACGTTCGCGGGTCAAGATAACTCCAGCTTCTTTCAGCAGGGTAAAAGTATCGACATAGCTGTTTTCTTCAGCAAAAATCGAGCGCGAAAACGATTTGCCAAACGCATGATAAATATGATCGAAATAAGGGGTTTCACTCAATCTGGCAAGGGATTTTGGTACCAGGGTTTCCCAGAATTCTTTGTCTGAGTCGGTCTGGGGTTTTGCCGATTGATCGGCGTTGGCCGGCTGCGCTGCGGGCGATATCTTATCTGGCAGAACTGCCGGCATGCTGCCGGTCAAATCAACAGGGGCCGACGCGATTACAGGCTCAGAAGAAACCGGCGCGCCAGGACCAAAATGTGTCTCAACCCATCTCGGCAGCACGCGAGCCGCTGAGGGTGAGAGAAAAAACCTGGCGAGCTTGCCAGTAGTTCTGAAGCCACTGCGCAGCGTCTGTTCGCGGTTAATCAGCAGCAACTCTTCAGCAAGCTGGCTGCGGTTGATCATATAATCGGCTTCTGGCATTTTTCTGATTTTCCAGGCATGTTTAACCATGCGGCGCCGCAGGTCTTCGCGGGTATCCCCGGTCATCTTTCCCGCATCCTGTTCGATTACCTTGAGAATATGATCAAGATAGGCCTGACCGTGCTTTTTCCACATTTCTTCAGAGGTATTGCGTATAAGTTCACACGCGGGCATCAGTCGGCTGCTTGCCGCTGCCTGACCGGTTCGCACCGGATTTTCGAAATCAACTTCTGGAACTATGCAGGGAACAAATGCCCAGAAAATGTTCTGCTGACCGTGCGAAAGGAGGGTTTTGATCTCTTCTTCCATGCCAGCCAGCTTATCAAGGAGTTCGCCAGTCAATTTATGGGCCTGGTTATCAAGTAACACCACTTTTTTGCGGACTTCGGGCGGGTTCTCGGCGAGGGCTGTGTAAAGCTCGTCGCGCAACTGCTCAAAATGAGGCATCGCAGCCAGGCCTTCAATTTCGGCCCGGGTGGTGGCTCTTAATTTTTCGGCTTCGGCAGCCAGCTGGGCTATTCGCTTTGCCTGCTGCTCATTGAGATAGATGCCGCGCAGCACGTTCAAAAGAGATATTTCTTCGACCAGATCACCCATTCTATCAATATAGTCAGCAGCCTTCAAAACCGGCACTGACCCAAGCACCAAAAACATCATCAAGAGTATGAATTTTTTCATAAACAGCTCCCGGTTCATATATTGCCGTTAGGCAGGTCGTCGAGCCAGACTCCTGGCATCTGAAGGCCGCAATCGGGGCACTTGCCCCTCGAAAGAACACTGCGCATAACTTTAAAACCAAGGCGTTCAACCACTTTTTTGCCACAACCCGGGCAATAAGTATGATTGCCTTCCTGGCCGGGGTTATTGCCGGTATAAACAAACTTCATGCCTGCGGCCAGCGCCATTTTTCGGGCCTTTTCAAGGATCGTGTTGGGAGTAGGCGGCAGGTTTTTCAGCTTGAATTCAGGTGCAAACCTCGAAAAATGCCAGGGAACATCGGTGCCAAGGTTGGCTATGAACCAGTCGATACCCGTTTTCAGTTGCTCTTCTGAATCATTTTTGCCAGGAATCAGCAGGGAAACGACTTCCATGTGGCGCCCTGACCCTTTGATCAATTTGAGAGTGTTTTGCACATGTTCGATACCGCCACCGATTACCTCTTTATAGAACTCATCGTTGAAGCCTTTAAAGCCGACGACGAACATATCTATCAGCTCAAAAAGCTCACGCAGCGGTTCTGGGCTGATATAGCCACCTGTAACCATAATGGTTTTAAGGTTGCTTTTGCGGGCCAGCCTGGCAATATCTTTCATGAACTCGATATAGATAATCGGTTCGGTGTAGAAAAACCCGATGCTCTGCACCTGAAAATCAAGAGCTCTGACAATCAATTCTTCGGGTCGGAAGCTAAAATTCGTTGTTTCAGCCGGTGATTTTTGAGAGAACTGCCAGTTCTGACAATATTGGCAGGTCAGATTGCAACCGGCCGTCGAAATTGCCATCGCCGGACTGTTAACGTGGTAATGGAACAGCGGCATTTTTTCGACCGGATCAATGGCAATAACACAGGGCAGGCCATAGACGAGACTGACGTATTTGCCATCTCGCAAGCCACGCGCCCGGCACAAACCATTCTCGCCCTCAGCCGGAACGCAGGCATTCGGGCATAGGCTGCACTGCAACCTGCCATCTGCAAGGGTGCGAATCGACTCGGCCGGAAACCGACTCTCGGAATCAGCAGCCAGCAGAGGAAGATCGCCACGCCAGAGAGATGCCCCGGCCATCAAAGCCGAAGACTGAAGAAACTTTCGCCGGTTCATTGAGCAGAAATCTTTTTTTGTCATTACTATCCTGCCAGTTGCTTCGTATAATGAAGCGACGCCAATTTTTTGCGTATTGTGCTTACCCGTACTCAAAATACGTTGCGGCACCCGTGAAAATCACACATTTGTTGCCAGAGGTGCCCTGTTTCTGATAACTTAACTCAAATATATGCCGACAAAACCAATATTGCAATCATCAGCAGCATTTACGCTGATTGAAATTATTCTGGCGATGGCGATTCTTGCCGCCACCATGGTGCCAATTTTCTTTTTTATGAGCAAAGGTGCTTCCGACACCGACTTCAACGTTTCGCGCATGTTTGCGATCAGCCGGGCCTCCGAAATCCTCAATGCCATGCTCGACAACGTGCCATTTCAGGCTTTGAGGGCAGGCGTACCCGGCTACATCAAGGTTGATGACCTGAAAACAGTCGGCGGTTATGAGCGCTTTGACGATGCCTGGGCGAGCAAATTCGTTCACACGGTCTTTCCGGGCAGCACCAAAGAATCGGCTGGTTACGCATGCCAGTCAATAGTCAGCGACCCACGTGGTCAATTTTACCGCATCATCCTGCGGGTTGAAGACATCGCGTCGCCAGGGTCATCAAAAGACGAAAAGCCACCGGTAAAAAAGATCGGCAGCACCTACCCGGCCAAACCGCCCAAAGATTTTGCGCCAGCCGGCACCGGCGAACCCACCTTTTCCTATCTTAAAAATCCGGCAAAACTGCTGAGTCAGGGCTGGCATCAACGCGTTTATCTGCCCAACCCGGTCGGCATGCTTCCCAAAACCGGTGAATTTCGCTTTGAAACCGAGTTACCCGCAAAAGTTTCTGAGAATCATGAAAATTTTTATCTAGATCAGGGCTATGAAAAGTATCAGGCCGATGCCTTCAGGTTTTCTGACCCCACGGCGACGCGATTGACCCAACGCATGGCCAAGACCCAGGTAACTTACACTGCCAACGAAGACTTCAAGTATTGCGGGCTGAAGCGACTGATCATCGAAGTGCAGTGGAACGTCGATAAACCCTCGCTGAAAACCCCTGAAAAGACGGGTTCTGGCATGCGCCGCATTCATCTGATGACTATCAAGGCTGATATCGATGTATAAATTCACCAACCTTAGCCGTCGGGGCATGGCACTGCTTATCGTGCTGGTTTTTTCGCTGTGCATGCTGGTGCTTTTTGCCTCGATATCATTTCAACATCGCAGCGTCGCCGGGCGCAACAAGCTTAATCTGCGTGATCAGCAGGCTTTTTTCGCGGCGCGGGCCGCGATGCAGCATTTTCTATTAAAAGCGCGGCTTTTTCCCACCGAATTATATGACGCGGTTGAATTCATGCAGGGCAAAAACCCGTATTTTGACTTCAGCGAGTTTCCCTACCGCACCGATGACGGCAAGCTTGCCTTCCAGGAAATCCCTTCCTGCTCCGGAGTCTACAAACGCATTATTCCGGTTGAATCTGATGCCAGTGGCCGCATCAGGTTCTTTTACATTCCGCTGAAAATGGCAGGCAGTGAGCCAGAAGCCATGCTTCGCCTCGCCAGTTTTTACAACCCGAACTACCGGTATCTTTCGCCTGGCCTGGCTCCGGCGAACCTGCCCGACAAATATATTTTGCCCGACAACAGCCCGAACAGCACTTATTCACCAGGCAAGTTTCTGAAGTATTTTTATCGCGACTGCAGCAATGACCTGGTAGACGGCCAAACTCTGCAGCCCATGCTTAAAACCGAAAAGGCAGCCGGCCTTGAGACCGAACAATCATGGGGCATCAATGATGAAGGCTACCCTTATTCGATGAGCTACTCGATTAAAGAGGTTCAGATCAAGGCAATTCAGGGGCTGCGGCGCTACAATGAAGAAGCAATCGAAATTGAGTGCCTGGGCAGCGTGATCGACTTTCAGGAGCAGCCGGCCAGCAAAAAACTGCAGCAGATACGCAAAATTACCCGCACCGGCCGCCACCTGACCGACTGATGCCAAAGCAGATACACCATTTATCTCTGATCGCCGGCTTTACCGGATTTATTGCCAATATCGCCCAGGTCGCGCTGTTTCGCTTCTTTATGGGCCAGTTTTATGGCACCGAAATTCACCTGGGGCTGTTTCTAAGCATCTGGCTTCTGGGAATCGCCATCGGCAGCCTGGCGGGCGGCAGAATCACTTTTGGCACACGTTTTCTTCTGGCCGGTCTTTTTGTGCTGCCCCTTCTGTCGATTGGCATGCTGCTGATCGGCCCGTCACTGCTGCCGGCTCCTGATGGCGGCCTGCTGCCATTCGCCCCGGTGACCGGCTTGATGCTTGCTACGGTATTGCCGGTTTCATTGTTGACCGGCATGCTGATACCATGCCTGATCAGACTTTCGCAGAAGAGTATCGGCTATTTTTTCAGTCTTGAAGCCTTCGGCGGTTTTGTCGGGGGCGTCTTTTTTTCGCTGCTGCTCGGTGGCACCGCTGATTCAATTATCTGCCTCCTGGCCTTACCGGTACTGCCACTCGCGGTTCTGACGATAACCAGCCGGAAAAAAGCGCTTCCCGCCCTGCTGACCCTGCTGATTGCGCCGATGGTCTGGCATTTCGGCCCAACGGCGGCCGGGCAGATCGAGAGCGCGTGGTGGCAACGACTACACCAGTTGCTGGTTCTTGAAAAATCAAAAGAAACCCCTTATCAAAAACTTCAACTAGCCTCCTACTACGACCAGAAAAGCCTGTATGCCAACGGCATGCTCGCCTGCTCATGGCCTGAAGGCGACGCCAACGAAGCCAGGGCGCACATTTTTGCGACCGCTCTGCATGAACCAGGTGACATTCTTCTGGTCGGCGCACCCACCTGGGAATTCGTTGCCGAACTTCTGAAATACCCACAGGCCCACCTGACGATCATCGAGAACGATGCCGAAGTGCCTGGTATGCTCGGATACCCTGAAGTTGAGAATCCCCGGGTCAAAACAATAATCGATGACCCGCGTCGTTACCTTAACCAAACCAGCGAGCCTTTTGACGGCATCATGATCTGCCCAGTCTCGCCGGTAACCCTGGTTGGCAACCGCTTGTTCACGGTCGAAGCCCTGCATTCGCTTCGCCAACGCCTTAAACCAGACGGTCTGCTCAGTCTGCAGGTCGAAGGCAGCGAGAATTATCTTGGCACCATTAAAGAAAAAATCATTCTCTCGACCTGGCAGGCTTTAAAAAACGAATTTATGCATTGCGCGGCCTTTCCGGGCTCGACAATCACCTTTTTCGCGGCCCAGAAACCGTTTATCTCAGATGCGAAAGCTCTGGCGACCAGATTTGCCGGGCGCCATATCTCGACGGCAACTTTTCTGCCGATGAGTTTTTTCAATCTGCTGATGCCGTTCAGGGTGAATGAATTACAGCAGTGGCTGAGCAAAGACCAGGCATTTGCAATGAACACTGACGCCCACCCGGTCACCTTCATTCAGCAGCTTGAACTCTGGAACGTTTATAGTGGTACATCGCTGAACCGCCTGATGCGCTATATGCAGCAGGTTTCGGCCCGCCAGATCTTTGCCGCGATGCTGGTCGGCGGTTTTTTGCTGCTTCTGCTGCCGGCATTTTTCAGCGCCCGGGTCGCGGCCATGGCCATAATTAATGCGGGGGTTGCCCTTAGCGGTGCTGCCGGGCTGTTATGCGAAATCATTCTGATTCTGCTCTACCAGAACCGTTATGGTGCAGCATACCAGATGACTGCCCTGTTTTTTGGCCTATACATGCTTGGTCTGGCAGTCGGTGCAAGAACTTCAGCGCGGATTCAACACCGGGCCGAGGCTGTGAGCAAATTACGTCAGGTTAAAATTATGCAGATAGCTTTTACGGGCAGCGGCATTTTTATAGTGAACCTGCCGGCCATGCACTCGGCTCCATGCATTGGCATGCTGATTTTTGTGATCGCGTTTCTCGATGGGGTTGAGTTTCCGGTCTCAGACAGTATTCTACGCGGCAGCGGTCGAAAGGCCCCAGCAGCGGCAGGGCTGCTTCTTGGTTCTGACAGTGCAGGCGCTATGATTACGGGCGTTTTGAGCGGTCTCTGGCTGTTGCCGGCCTTTGGCATGCAGACTTGTTTTGCCATGCTCTGCCTGGCTCTGATAGTTAATTATGGCGGTCTGCTGTTGTTTTCGCACAAAATTCACTCTGCCTGATCTTCGGGGCCCGTTAGACCAAAAATCTTGGTGTGCAGAGCTTTTATGCGGCGCAGACGGTGATTCACCGCCGATTTTGACAATGGCGGCTCAAATCTTCGGCCCAGAGCTTCAATGCTGTCATGCGGAAATTTAAGCCGCATCTGGGCAAGCCGATGAAGGCTTTCGGTCCAGATTTCCTGGTTTTCATGGGCCAGAAGCTCACTGATATGGTTTATTGATGATTCAGCGGCGCCGATCAGCCGATTAATATTGGCAGTCTCTGAATTTACCTGGCGGTTAACCATTGAAAGCAGGCTCCTGGTGGCGCGCAGATCAGCGAATTCAAGACCTCGATCGAATAGACCGAGCAGATTGAGCAGACGCGTAATACGCCGGCCGCTTTTCATGTAGAAGCTTTGGTGCTGCTCGTGCCGGTAGACGCAAAATCTGAGGCGCAATCGGGCGGTTATTTTTTTAAAGGCCGCGATCAGCCATTTTCCACGCAGGCGAAACTCAAGATGATAGCCACGATCAGGGTTTTGAATATAGCCGTATGCGATAAACATTGCCTGAATAAAAGCCACCAGGCAGTGTGAGGCCGATGCAGACTCTGAATTTGAAGTGATGCGTATGCGATCGACGAATTTGCGGCGCAGCACCAGTTGATCAAGCCCGGGCAGCAGAATTCTGGAACCGTCGATTTCAAGAGACTGGCCTGTCGGCAGCATGTTCGGCAGGCAACGCAGCAGAGACTTGCGAAGCCTGATGCGAGCTTTTACAAAAGGTTTCTGGCAAGCGCCCTGCAGAATACCAGCCAGAAAAGACTGCCGGCAGCATTGCATTTCGTTGGTGGCAATGGCATGCAGCAATTCTTTTTTGATACCAATGGCATAATCAACCATGACCCGTCTCAGTCATCAAAAAAGCCCTCATCATCGTTTTCATCGGCACCTTGATCGGGCGGTTCATTAGCCTGGGCGGCATCTTCGCTGATCAGGCTGAACAGCAGTGCGCCAAGCAGATTCGGGTTATGCCTGAGCATGTCAGATTCAAGAAGCATGTCGGCGGCGACTACCCTGATTCCAAGGTCTTCGATTTTTTTAACGGTGGGCGGAACCCAAAACTGATTGCGATTTTCATAGCGCGACATCAGGGGGCGGGCGGCACGGCGTGAATTGACCACGGCAATATCAATACGCTTCAGAGGTGTCTTTTCGAGAATGGCATGCACGTGGTCGGCGGCGTTGAACGAATCGGTTTCGCCGGGCTGGGTCATAACATTGCAGATATAAACAACCCGGGCGCTGCTGTTATTGATATGCTCGGCTACCCCCGGAACCAGCAGATTGGGTATGACGCTGGTAAAAAGGCTGCCAGGGCCGAGAACAATAATATTGGCATCGTCAATGGCGCTGAGGGCTTCCTGATTGGCCGCAGGCGACGCCGGGCTGAGAGCCATGCTGACAATGCGACGCCGGGCGTCACAGATCGCGGTTTCCCCGGTAATTACGCTGCCATCGGCAAATGTGGCCATCAACTGCACATTCTCGTTGGTGACCGGCACTACATGCCCTTTAATAGCAAGAATACTCGAAGCCTCGCGCACCGCGCTGCTGAAATCGCCGATTACTCCGGTCATGGCGGCAATGAAGAGATTGCCAAAACTGTGGCCTTCAATTTCGCCGCCTTCGCCGAAGCGATACTGAAAAAGACGTGACAAAAGGCTTTCAGACCTTGATAAGGCAACCAGACAGTTTCTGATATCGCCGGGCGGCAATATCTGCAACTCTTTGCGCAGGCGCCCCGAAGACCCGCCGTCATCAGTAACGGTGACGATCGCAGTCAGGTCGAGGGGCAACTCTTTAAGGCCCTTTAGAAGGGAACTAAGGCCCGTGCCGCCGCCCAGCGCCACCAGTGACATCAACTTCTCGGCCGGCTGAATCTTCTGAAAAACAAATTCACGCAATCTTGTTGATAAGCCATGGTCGCGGCTATCGAGAAGGCGAAAAGCCGTCTTAAACCCGCGATAAAGCCAGAATGAACTGATCAGAAAAGCCGAAAGAGCCGAAAAAGCAAGAGCCAGCGGGTGAAAACTTCGAATTGTCTCAATACTGGCCGGCGCAAGCACAATGGTGGCGAGAGAGGCAAACACAAAGCCGAAACACATCATCAGCAGACCAAGCAACAAAAACGCTACCCAGCGCCTGGCCCGGACTTCATGGCTGATTTTCCGGCGCAGCGACAACAGCATCAGAATTCACCGCTCATCTTGGCACGCAGCTGCTTTGAGAATTTTTCGGCGCTGAGAATGCCCATGCGCCGCAGATAAAAATTCATCGCCGCCGTTTCAATGACTACGGCCAGATTACGCCCCTCGCGCACCGGAATAGTAGTCGATGGCACCTCGACCTTGAGAAACCTGGTAGTTCGCTGAAAAATACCCAGCCGATCGTATTCCTTGTGGTCATCCCATTTTTCGAGGTTGATCACCATATCTACAGGTTTTTCATCGGCGGTGGCAGCGATACCGAACAATGACCTGATGTCGATGATGCCCAGGCCTCGTATTTCCATGTGGTGTCTGATCATTTCATCAGGGGAACCGACCACCTTGGTATCGCTGATTTTCATCAACTGAACTGCATCATCGGCCACCAGACGATGGCCACGTTTTATCAGTTCAAGGGCGCATTCACTCTTGCCAATGCCCGAAGGCCCCATGATGAGAATTCCGACGCCATACACTTCAACAAAAACGCCATGCACGCTCTTGCGGGGTGCAAAACGGTTATGCAGATAGCGTGAAAGCTGGTAAATAAATTCACCGGTACGTGCCGAGGTGCGCAGCAGGGGAATCTTTTTCTGATTGCACAATTCAAGCAATTCTTCAGGCACCAGCAGGTCATCGGTGATAATGATGCATGGAATATTAAAAAACAGTAACTGGCGAAGCCTTACTTTGCGGATTTCGGCGCTCTGCTCGCCAAGATAAGCCAATTCAGTTCTGCCCAGAACAATGATGCGCTCATAACCGAAATGCTCGAAAAACCCGGCCAGCTCAAGACCTGGTCGGTGCACTTCCGATGAAATAACCTTACGGTCAAGCCCTTCTTTGCCGGCAACGACCAGTAAACCCTGGTCTTGTACGATTTCTCTGACCAGAATCAGAGCCATAATCTGTGAACCTTTCGCGAATTATTTCAATGCCAGAATAACTTATAAAGAGCAGGTTTTCAACTCTGAGGCATAACGAGGGGGGGCGCAGGCGGCACCGACATGGCTCTAAGCCGGGCCGGTGCAGTCAGAGCAATAAACAGACCGGCGGCAATAAAAAAGAGCGAGAGAAACTGACTCGACGAGAGGCCCCAGTAAATAAAAGGATTAAGCCTGATATATTCTACAAAAAAGCGTGAGACCCCGAACCAGGTCAGAAAAAAGGCAAACCGCCGGCCACTTCCAGGGCGCCATGCGGCAAACAGCAGAATAATCAGCAAAAGCGTGGTCGATAGCGATTCATAAAGCGGCGTCGGATGCACATGAATATCAACAGGCACGGGCTGACCTGGAAAAAGCTGAGAAAAAGTTGCACGCAGGGATGAATTCTCGGCACTGAGTGTTGAAACCAGGCCTTCAGGGAAACTCATCGCCCAGGGCAGATTGCATGGGATACCGTAACAGCCATCGCCGGCGACAATACAGCCCAGGCGGCCAATCGCATAACCAAGCGCCATGCCTGGAACATAAATATCGGCGATCTTGAAAAAAGGTTCACACGAAACCCGCACCCGCCAGATGCACAGGGCAAGCGCCAGTATATAACCGCCCAGCACCGAAAAACCGGTGGTTGAAAAAACCATCGATAACGGATCAGCAAGAAAAGCGCTGAAGTTTTCAAAAATAAACAGCAGCCTTGAACCAATCATGCCGCCAAAAATTGCGTAGAAATGGAGATCCCAGGCGAGTTCAATATCGCAGTTATTGCGACGGAACTGGTCGTTGATCAACAAAAAGGCGCTGAGAAAGGCTACAGCCAGTGTGACCCCATAAGAACCGATGCGTACAGGCCCATATTCGAATAATATTGGATACATTGCCACACCTTACCACATAGCCGGCAAAAATTCATCAGCCTTTGACCCGACAGGTACAATTTTTATGAAACTTTTTAGTAGTTTAAGAAGTATAATGTAAGTAGAAGATTGAAAAATCGGAGGTCAACTATGAACAGGTACATGCGTAAACTGACGACTCTAGTGGTGCTTTTGGCTTTTTTCATGCAGATTTTTACCCCGACGATTATCGCCGCCCAGGAAGCCAAAAACCAGAAGGCTCAAATCGATCAGGCAGTAGCTGATTATCAGAAGACCTATGATGAAATCATGGCTATCAAGCCCATCGAACTTGGCAAAGTCTCTGAATGGACCTTAAACCGCATCAACGACATCAAAAATGCCTGGGAAAACCGGCCAACATGGCTTGGCGGCAAAGACAGGTCTGCCGAAGAAGAGAAAGCCCTGAAAGAAAAACAGGAACTTGAACGCTATGTACCTAAAATAGAAAAAGCCAACGCTGACATCAAAAAGATTCAGGAAGACGCCCAGAAGACCATGGATCTACTGAAGAAAGGCTCATTTGAAGCAGCAGCCAAAACCGACCCCTCAAAAGTTTATGGCAGTATGGACGAAAACGCTTCGGCTCTGGGTATCTACCAGAAAGCCCTCAAAGAAGCCGGCCAGACTCTTTTAGACGCAGCCAGCGCGCTTTCTACAGCGTCAATGGTGCTTGGCGGTGTTGGCCTGCTCTGCACAGTTATCTGCGCCTTCCCGCCGGCCGCACCTATCGCCGGGCCGATTGCAGCCGTATGCGGCAAAGCCGCAACTGCAACTGGCATCGCCGCTGCCATTCTTAAAGCCGCCGGCAATACCCTGATTAAAGCCGCCGACAAAGCGATTACCGATGACAAATCATTTTTGGCTCTCGCTGGCAAAGAAGCTACCAAAGCCGCCGCCCAGGAAGCCATCAACCGTGTAGTTTCGAAGGGTATCGGCAATATAGCCGGCCAGTATGCCGATGATCTGGTGGGTGCTGCCGATGACCTGATTGTTGATTCAACGGGCAAAGTGATTACCAACGCCGCCAACAACAAGGCCACCAAGGCAATCGTCAGCAAGGTTATCAGCGAAAGCTTCAAGCCCGTTAAAACCGAAATTATCAATAACACCAACACTGTTATCGATACACCTCCGATGCTGCCAGCCAAATCTCAGCCTGGTCTCAGCTGGTAAAGCACCTGATCGTTTCAATCAGCCCATTAACATCACCCCCTGCCGACCTTATGGGCGGCAGGGTGTGGCGCCCGGGGCAACCGACCAATATCACGACCTGACATGCCCATTAACATCGCTCCGTTGGCTGTATATGTTGCCCTGACAATGTATTCCCGTCACCACTATCGTCGCGAGCAACAAATTGCATCTCAGGCACCAGAAAATCAAGACCTTAAGACTCTGACGGCAAATAGCGCCGGCCCAGTAGCAGGCACGGGCACCGGAAACAGCAAACTTCGACAGATCTTCTACAGACTGCTGCTGAATCTTTTGCCAACCGCTCTGTTGATCATGACCCCGGCAGTTGAATATGCCTGCGATGCCAACGCAAAAGCGATTTATAGCGGCAAAATACAAATACTGGCCGCCATTACCGGGGTGATCATTCATCTCATGGCGACCTGGTCAGCCGGTCGCGCCGTATCGGCACTAGCCGCAGCCAAAACCGGCCAACTGGTTACCTGGGGTGAGTTCGCCCGTATACGCCACCCGATGACACTTTCACTGATCGGTCAGGGCCTCGGTGGTGGCTTGCTGCTCGGCATGCAACTGGGCTGGCTTCTGTGGGCCATTGCCTCGATAATGCTGATAGCAGCATGCTGGCACGAAGATGCCGAACTGGCAAGACGGTTTCCTGAAGCTCACGCACATTGGAGTCGCCAGGTCAGCGCCTTCATCAGATTCGTAGTTCCGGCCGGGCAGTCAGTCATCAGCAGCGAAGGAAAATGACAATGGGTCCCCTTTAGTGATATTCTTAAGGATAATGCAGAAAAGTTTTGCAAAACCGACTTTCAGACCAATCTGCCCGTCTGTTTTCAAGCCGGGCCGGCGGGGTTTTGTACTGTTTCTGGTAATTACTTTCGTATTGCTGATGATGGTCATGATCATCGGCTTAAGCACCCACAAGAGCGGCGCCGTTATCCAATTAAACCGTACCATTGAGCAGGAACGCGTGGTTCTGCTTGCCCAGGCTGCGGTTAATGAAATGCTTGCCGTGGTAAAGTCGAACATCAATGACCCTGAACAGGGCTTCGGCCAGATAATTCACACTTTCTGGAAAAGTAACCCTGGCGATGGCACAAGAATCGTCAGCAAAATGGGCTTCTCGGCCGCTGATCTTCCGGTTTCTAACAAATTATTCGATGACTACCTCGGCAAAAAGGGCGAAGTTTCCGGTGAACTCAGCATTGTAGTTACCGACCGGGTAGTGGCCGGTGGTCGTGCATCTTATATTGGCCACCTTGAGCTGATCGGCAAGGCCCGCTACCGCGATAACCCCGCAGAGATCAGAGTTAAAGAGAGACGCGACCTCAAAATTGCCGATCTTTCTGACCCCTTTGTTGATAAATATGCCATGTTTGTTAAAAGTTTCTGCAAAAACCTGAATCATCCTCGCAAACGTATTATCATTCAGGGCATCACCCCTGACACCGAAACGAAATATTCTTTTGTCTACCTCGGCAATCGTTCATACCCGCCATGCCCCGAGTTCCCCAAAGGCTCACAAAGCGACCAGGCCCCGCCAGTCGTTCTCGACCTCGACTTCAAAGAAGATCGCAAGTTGCTCGGCGCTTTTTATCAGCCGGGCAATTTTCAGACGATCAGCAGCCAGCACTCGGCAGCCAGCAATGGCAATCTCTTTTTCGTTATCCCGCCGTTCCCCTTCTCAGGCATCTCCAGCTCATTCTCGCTATCTGGTGATTTTCACAAAACCCCTGAACTGGTGTCGATTTATAAGTCCATCGTCAATTCAAGCGGCCAGTATGCAAGCACCGAAGGCTCCCTTGGCTATCTCATCGCCAAAGACACCCAGAACTCAGGTGGCAACCCGGCAAATTCCGAAATTTTCCGTTCGCTGATGGCAACCCTCATGGCGAACTGGAAATATCAATATGGCTACTCTGATTACACAAGCATCGCAGGCTCAGGCGGCAAATCGTTTACCGATGAGCACCCTTTTTCGGGTATCGCTGACTATTTTCAGCAGGTCAAAAGCACCAATCCTCAACGCATCGTTGGCGGGAAAATGCCGCTGTTGTTTGGTGAGAACCGCGATACTCCAGTCTATGTTGAGGGTCCGGTGCATCTGCGCTTTTTTAAGATTGCCTTCGTCGATCAGATAACGGTTAAATTCAATCTGCACGGCGGCTTTTCGCTGGATGTGCCCTTTCCGCCGGTTCCGATGAACTACGAGAACCCGGCCGGTACTTTTTCAGGCAAAAAACTCTCAACCCCGGTCGATAAGCGCACCGACCAGCTGATGTCCATGCCGATAGAACATTTTTCGATCAACAACTTCTTTTTCGGAGCCGGTGCAACCGTTGCCAAGTCGCCCACTGCCGTTAAAGGTGGTATCGAAGGCTATGAAGTCTTTCCGGCATTTGACCAGTCACTGCGCAGCATCGCCCATTTCTACCAGACCACCGACGAATTCATCAACGACCGCGTAAAAACTATTGACGGCCGCAAAACTCTTGACCTCGACGGTATCTCTCTGATCATGAACAACGGCAACAAACCCCTGAATCTCGCCGGAATCAGCAAATACCGCGGCAAAGGTCGAATCGTGATCTATGAGGGTTCATGCAACATAGGCGATTTATCACCGGTCAACAAAAAAACTGATTTCCTTCGCATTTATCTTATGAGCGGCCGGTTCTATATCAAATCCGACACCGGAACCGCCAGAATTTTTGCATCCCTGGCCGCCACGACCGACTTCGGCGGCAACTCTTCAGTTGATGCCTCTTCTGAAGGGGGGCTCGAATTCGAACAGAAAAATGTCGAAATTTGTGGCAACCTCGTTGTTGATAGCCTCTTTAACTTGCGCAATCTACCTGATGGTGGTCATTTAAAAATAGTTCACGACCCAGACCTTTTCGAACCGGCCTACCCGGTCAGGGTAAGCATCGGAGAAACCAGATCGCTTCTGGCAGTTGACTATCATGCTGAATAACCGATATTTGCGCTCAATGTTCATCAAGGTCATGGCAGGGTCATTTCTGCTGACCCTGATTCTTGCAGCACCTTACCTGTCGCGCCGGGCTCCTGAACTATATAAGTCGTTGACCAGCCCAGCCGAGCCGCAATCTGCAGCACCGGCCGCTACCACACACAATGCCACCCCCGAAGATGAACAACTGGCAGCACTGCTGGCCACCCGAAAAGCATCTGGCAAACAGGTTAAACCATCTTTCGACAGTCTGCCGGTACAATTCTTCCCTAATAATCAGGCC
>DAOPYA010000015.1:0-57845 GCA_035352635.1 Candidatus Rifleibacterium sp. | reverse complement strand
ATAGTTATCGGGGTTTTTCAACGTGGCGAAAGTGCGGGCGACGCTCTGGCTGCCTACGCTCTCTTTACGGTAGGCGACGGCCTGGTTACGCAGATTCCGGCGTTCATGATCTCGACTGCCACCGGTCTGGTCGTAACCAAAGCCAGTTCAGATTCAAACCTGGGCACTGATATCAGCAACCAGTTGCTCAGCAACCCCAAGGTTCTGGGTGTTGCCGCCGCGATGCTCGCTTTTCTTGGCCTGATACCGGGCTTGCCAAAGGCCAGTTTCTTTTTTCTGGCGGCTGTGTTTGGCACTATCGCTTATGTGGTGCAACAAACCGAAGAAGAAGTCTCACGCAAGCAGGTTGAAAGCAAAAAAGCCGAAGAAACGGCAGCGGCCACCGGGCCTGAAGACGTTTCGTCGCTGCTCTCGGTTGACCCGCTTGAGCTTGAAATCGGCTACAACCTGATTCCCCTCGTCGATACCAACCAGGGTGGCGACCTTTTGAACCGCATCACCCTGATCAGAAGGCAGATTGCCATCGATCTTGGTCTTGTTGTGCCGCCGATCCGCATTCGTGATAACATTCAGCTGCATCCATCTTCATACGTCTTCAAGATCAAGGGCAGCGAGTTTGCCCAGTATGAGATTCTTCCCGATCATTTTCTGGCCATGGTAACCGAAAACGTTACCAGCAAGATCAGTGGTATCGAAGTTGAAGAACCGGCATTCGGCCTGCCAGCCATCTGGATACAAAGTTCGCTGCGTGACCGCGCTGAAATGGCTGGTTACACAGTAGTTGACCCGTCAACTGTCATTGCCACGCATCTGACCGAAGTTATTCGCAAGAACGCCCAGGAAATCCTCGGCCGCCAGGAACTGCAGCAGTTGCTTGACAACGTCAATCAGACCTACCCATTGATTCTCAAAGAAGTGGTGCCCGATGTCGTCAATCACTCGGCCCTGCTTAAAATACTGCAGAACCTGCTTAAAGAAGGCGTTTCGATACGGCACATGGTCAATATCCTTGAGTCGATGGCCGACTGCAAAAACATTCACGATGTCGATTCGCTCACAGAAATCGCCCGACAGGGTCTGGCAAGGCATATCTGCAAACCGCTTATCGACGCGAATGGCAGTTTAAAGGTTCTTTCTCTGAACCCGCAGCTTGAGCAGATGCTCAGCAACGCCCTGCAGAAAATCGACGGCTCAGTCAATCTTGCCATTGACCCAACCTCGGCTCAGAAGCTGCTTGAGCGTATCAGGGCCAAAATTGAAGATGTCATGAATCTGGGTTATTCGCCGATTATTCTATGCAGCTCGGCGCTTCGCCTGAGCATCAAGCGATTGACCGAGCGCATCGCACCACGACTTACGGTGTTGTCATACCAGGAAATCCCCACAACTGTTAAACTTGAATCTGTCGGTCTAATCTCTCTACAAGGCAACTGATAAACCACTATGATTGACCAGGCTTCTTCTCTACGCCGTCTCAAGCAGATGGCTGATATTTCGAGAGCACAGAGCACCCCGAAAGACGCTGAAGGCTTTCTGGCCGGCGTCGTCAGGCCGTCGCCATTTGCTACGGTTGCCATCATCATTCCCGAAATGCCAGATGTGCAATATCCACCGGTTTTGAGCTGGATTTCTGGCATCATGCAGTTTTCACCACGTGCCTGCTTCTGGGATCAGGCAGGCATCATCAAGAAAGAATCGATTCCGCAGACGCAGATCAGATTGCGCTACCCGGTTCCGGTGCGGGTCAATGCAGGGCTGACCCCGTTGTCGATTCTGCCACAGCAGCTCGAATTTGCCGACCTGCCACACATGCCCCAGGAAGAACGGATTTCGTTTCTAAACCATATCATTCGCAGCCTGAAAAGTTCTTCTGAGGTCTGGATAAGCATCGGTGCCGGCGAACTGCAAAGTTGCTCAAGCCTGCTGCACTCGACCGATGCGGTTTGTATAATGGTTCCGCCGCATCCAGATGCGATTCTGCGCTGTTACGAGACGGTCAAGAGCGTTCATTTGTCGGGGTATTTTTCTCCCATAGGGCTGCTCGACTTCACCGGGCCAAAATCAGCTCCACAGGAGAGTTCCAGCAATCGAATAAAAACTGTGGCCAAACAGTTTTTGGCACTTGACCTGGTGAGTGCCGGGATGGTACTTTCTAACTGCACTTACCTCCCACCGGAAAATGAGGCATGCCTCAGGGACCGGATTCAAGCCCTAGAAAGCGCCTCAAAAGATTTTCTCTATTGTTTGAGCGAAAGTTTAGTTTATCCGCTGCCGGGGAATTTTTAACATGACCGATCAAGTAATCAAGCCAATTGAAGCGATAATCGCTGAAACCCGCCAGGAGATTCAGCCCTTTGTCTTTAAACGGCTTGAAGCACGCACCCCGCGCAAAGCCGGCGAGAAAATCGCCCGCACCATTACCGTTACCTCGGGCAAAGGCGGGGTTGGCAAGACCAGTCTGGTGGCGAATATGGCCATCTGTCTGGCACAGGCAGGTCAGCGGGTTATCATTCTTGATGCCGATCTTGGGCTGGCCAATATCGATGTGGTTTTCGGTATCAGGCCCAAAAACAGTCTTATGGATGTCATCAACGGCGACATGAAACTTGATGAAATCATGGTTCAGGGGCCGCACGGCATTCAGATCATTGCCGGCGGTTCTGGTGTAATGGAACTAGCCGATCTCGAAACAGAAAAGGCAGCGCGTCTGTTTAACCAGTTGCGGTTTCTTGAAGACAAGGCCGATTTTCTTCTGATCGATACGGGTGCCGGTATCAGCGAAAGCATTATTTCTTTCTGCCAGGCGGCCGACCAGATTGTCGTGATTACCACAACCGAGCCGACCGCCCTTGCAGACGCCTATGGTATTATCAAAATTATCAGTTCACGACGCCCTGAGAGTCACGTCTCCGTATTGGTTAACCGCGTCGACAATGACGAAGAAGGGGTGCAGGTGCACGCCCGCCTGGCACGGGTCGCCAACGAATTTCTCGGGTTTCAGGTGCACCACCTCGGAACCCTGCCCCAGGATCGGAACATGCACATTGCGGTGCGGCAGCAGACGCCATTGATGCTGTTTTCACCCATGTCGCCGGCGGCAACCGGGCTGAGAAAAATAGTCTCGCAGGCGTTTTACGAAGCCCCGGAAAGCCTGCCCGCCCACGCTGACGAAGGATTTTTTGCAAGACTGGCCAAATTATTCAAAGGAGGAACAACACCGCAATGAGTTATCAGCAGTTTGAAAAAGTTGTTGGTGAAACCTACTATGAAGCCAGTCTGAAGGCCGAAAGTAAATATGGCAAAGGCAATTTTGAAATAATAGCGACCCGCCGGGTTAAACATTCAATTTATCTTGGTTTCGGGCACAAGGAAATGGTTGAATTGACCATAGGGGTGCGTGAAAATTCGAAACCTGGGGTTCGCCACCCGGAAGCGCCGCCCCGGCCGTTGCCCTCGGTTGAAGTGAGCCTGCCGCGCACGGTTTTTTCCAATGCTAACGGCACAGACAAAATAGACGGGCAACCCGACACCAAAATGCCCCCCCCAAGAAAGCCGATCACGCCAATGGTGGCGGCAGCGCCAAAAGTTGAGCAACCGGTCATACCAGTTCTTGCCAGGGCAGCGCTCAACAATTATAACGATATTTACAGGGCCGGTAATAACTTGCACCAGGTCCGCGAGGTGCATGGCCTGCGGTCGAATCAGGAAGGCAGCCATGAGCCTCACTCCCAGAAAATTTCAGAAGATGCGGGGCTTGAAGCGACCCACATACACGACATTCTCAGCCAGATAATTGCCGTTAAAGAAGAAAGAAGCCGGAAAGAAATCATTGAAAACCGCCAACCCAGAAAAACCGGGGGCGTTCTGCCGCAACGGCAACCAGCGCCAGACGTGTATCAGCAGCCAGACCGGCCTATTTCTGCCGAGACAAACAATGACGTGACCCGCATGGCCCGCATGGTTGAGATGTTTGAGTCAAAAATGGAATCCATTTTGACTGTATTGCAGAAAATGAACAGCGATACACGTACTGAATTGGCCCGGGAATTACCCGATCTGCCTCTTGGCCTCTACGAAGTCAAAAAGGGCCTGCTGGCAATGGAAACCCCCGCCGACGTTACCCACGACCTGGTAACCGACCTGCGTGCCAATCTGCCCGGGTCGGCTCTCAAGACCCCAGACCAGGCTTTTAGAGCCACATACGACTGGCTTGAACAGCGATTGCACTTTTCGTCAGAGATCAACATGCGCAACAAAAAAGGGCCGAACATTGTCGTTCTGATCGGCCCAACCGGCGTAGGCAAAACGACTACTATTGCCAAACTTGCCGCGGCTTACGGTTTAAATTCGCCTGAACCAAAGTCAGTAGCGCTTTTCACCATGGATACCTTCAGAATCGGTGCAACCGATCAGTTGCAACATTACGCACAGGTTATCGACGTTGACATGGAAATAATCTATTGCCCCGAAGACATTGACAACGCCCTGATCACTCATCAGGACAAAAAGCTGATCATCGTCGATACCGCCGGGCGCTGTCAAAAAGACACAGACGAGCTTTGCGAGCTGAAGAATTTTATTAACCGCCTGCCATCTGCCTCGCGGTATCTGGTTTTATCAGCAACAACCAAGTATGTTGACATGCTTGAGACGATCAAAAATTTCAGCAAGGTTGGCTTTGAGCACCTGATTTTTACCAAAGTCGATGAAACTAATTCGATAGGGCCACTCCTGGCGGTGCTTTTTAAAACCGGCAAGTCCCTGGCCTACATCACGAACGGGCAGAAAGTACCAGATGATTTCAGGCCAGCTGGCTTTGATTTTTTTAACTCGCGCATGTTTGGCGAAGAATGACATTGTCGCCTTCGTGCCGGCATGTATTATTTTTCTCCCCCTTTAAGCCGATTTACTGTATAATTGTTATTTTGTTGCAGCATGCATGAACTCCTAGGTATTGCCGAGGCATTTGATGGACATTGATCTTTCCCAATATATGGGAATGTATGTCGATGGTTCGCGCGAGAACCTCGACCTGATGGATAAGTTTCTGCTTGCCCTTGAGCAGGATCCGAGCAATCTGGAAGCCGTTGGCGAGATCTTCCGGGCCGCTCACACCTTAAAGGGCATGTCAGCCACCATGGGTTTTGAGAAAGTCGCGCATCTCACCCACGAAATGGAAAATATCCTCGACCAGTTGCGAACGCACAAGGCTGAGGTCACTGCTCCCATCATTGATGTTCTCTTTGAAACCTTTGACGTTCTGCGAATTCTGGTCAACGACAGTATTGAATCCACCGATTCGAACGTCGATATTGCTGCCATCACCCAGAAGCTTGCCGATGCCCCCAAGGGCAAAAGCCCCGCAGCCCGGGTTGAGGCCATAACGGTCACCCCGGTAGAAATCAGATCGGCACTGCCCGAACAGCAACCATCTGCGAACGCTCAGGCATCACAACTCGCCCGTGAGCTTGCTGACATCAGCATGAACGAGTTTGAGCATCAGTTATTGCTTGAGGCGCACCAGCGGGGTGCACACATCATGCTGATGGTTGTAACGCTTGTGCAGGACTGTCTGCTCAAAGCCCCCCGCGCCTTTATGGTTGCCAGGGGCCTTGAAGAAATGTGCTGTGAAGTCATCAAATCAGTGCCAGACACGAAAGACATTGAAGAAGAAAAGTTCGATCTGTCTTTTAAGATGGTGCTGCTCGGCGAGGCCGACCCCGAAAAAGTCAGATATTCAATCGAATCGATTTCCGAGATAGAATCGGTTACCATGACGCTGCTGAACCCCGAAGATTTTATGACCAGCGGCAATTCAGGCCAATCGGCGGCCCCAGCGCCGACCCCAGCGCCGACTCCGGCACCGACTCCGGCACCGACTCCTGCCCCGACACCTGCCCCGACACCGGCAGCAAAGCCTACGCCTCGTGCCGCAGCTCCGGCACCGCAACCGGCAAGACCTGCGCCCGCACCAGCGCCGGTCGCTGCTGCACCGCAACCGGCACCGCCGCCGCCGCGACCGGCAGCCCCACCACCAGCGCCGCGCCCGCCAGCAGCACCCGGTGACCACCCCAAACCAACCGCGGCAGCTGCGGCTGACAAGCGCAGCAACCAGACGGTTCGCGTCGATATGCGGCGCCTTGATGAACTGATGAATCTGGTCGGGGAGCTGGTAATCAACCGCACCCGTCTGCAAGACATCGGGGCAGCTCACAAGCTGAAAGATCTCAACGAAACCCTGACGCGCGTTTCCCAGATCAGCTCTTCGTTGCAAAGCGTGGTAATGCAGGTGCGCATGGTGCCGGTCGAGCAGGTTTTTGACCGCTTTCCGCGCATGGTTCGCGACCTTGCCAAAAAGTTGAATAAAAAAATCAACCTGCTGGTTGAGGGCAAAGAAACCGAAATGGACCGCACGGTTATCGATGAAATTGGCGACCCGATGGTTCATCTGATACGCAATTCAATCGACCATGGCATCGAAATGCCTGATGATCGCGTTGCCAAGGGCAAGTCGGAAGTCGGCACCATCACTTTGGTAGCCCGTCACGAGGGCAACAATGTTTTGATCGAAGTTAAAGATGACGGCAAAGGGGTTGACCCATCGATAATCGGTCGTCTGGCCGTTGAAAAAGGCCTCTTTACCCAAGAACAGATCAGCAAAATGCCCCCTGAAGAAATCATCAAGATTATCTTTCTGGCCGGGTTTTCGACCGCCAAGGAAGTCAGCGACCTTTCAGGGCGCGGCGTCGGCATGGATGCGGTCAAAGCCAAGCTTGAAGATCTCAACGGGGTTCTCGAGCTTGAATCAAAGGTAAATGAAGGCTCGCGGGTAACGATCAAGCTGCCGCTGACTCTGGCAATTCTTCCGGCACTGATGGTGAAGGTCGGGCCTGAGATGTTCGCAATTCCACTGGGTTCAGTTCTCGAAACCATGGATATTACCAAACACGATATCAACATCGTACAACATCAGGAAGTAACGCTGTTACGCGGTGAGGTTCTTCCGATTATCAGACTTCGCAATGTTCTCAGTGTGCCCACCACCGAAGAAGAGAAGAAGTCGCTTGATGCCAAAGAAGAAGAAATTTCGATGGTAGTTTGCGCTTCGGGTGAAAAGCGTGCCGGGTTTATGGTTGACGAGTTGCTTGGGCAGCAGGAAATCGTTATCAAATCACTTGGCAACCTTCTGGGTGGGCTGCCTGGCATCATGGGCGCCACGATGCGCGGCGACGGCAGCATCGCGCTGATTCTCGACATTCCGTCATTTTTCCAGAAAGGCCAGACGATCTGATGAATTTAGCACGGCATAAGGAGGTCTCGGGTTGAACCTGGATCTTTCCGAATACATGGGTGCCTACATAGATGGCTCCCGTGAAAATCTCGACACCATGGACAGAATGCTGCTGAGCCTTGAGCAGAATCCTGCCAATACTGATGCGGTCGAAGAAATATTCCGTGCTGCTCATACCCTGAAGGGCATGTCTGCCACCATGGGTTTTGAGAAAATTGCCCATCTCACCCACGAGATGGAAAACATTCTTGACAAACTGCGCAGCCACAAGATGGAGGTTTCGGCGGCGGTCATTGATCTTATCTTCGAAACCTTTGATGTGTTGCGCACTCTGGTCAACGACAGTATCGAGTCAACCGACTCAAACATCGACCTTTCAGAAATTTCGGCAAAGCTTTCGACGATGGCAAATGGCGGGGCCGCACCGGCTGCATCTTCATCTCCAAGAGCTGCCGCATCGGCGGCGGCGCCAGCTAAAAAATCGGCCGCAAAAGCTGCCCCTGGCATTGATCTCAGCGATATGGGCATGAGTGAATTTGAGCTAAGCAGCCTGGATGAAGCGGGAGATGACGGCAAACACGCTTATATGCTGCATGTTTCGCTGGTAGCCGACTGTCTGCTCAAAGGCCCGCGAATTTTTATGGTATTACGCACTCTTGATGACCTGCAGTGCGATATTGTCAAATCAAACCCCGACGTCAAAGATCTTGAAAACGAAAAATTTGACCGCACTTTCAAGATGGTCATCATCTCTGACAAGCAGCCTGAGCAAATCCGTGACGGCATCGAATCAATTTCTGAAATCGAAACTGTCGAAGTTACTGATATATCTTCTGCCGGCACCGGTGGTGGCCAACCAGCTGCGCCCCCACCCGAGCCAGCCCGGCCTGCTGCTCCGGCAGCATCTGCACCACCACCAGCCCCGCGGGCACAGGCTGCCCCGGCCCCAGCGCCAGCAGCGGCACCGGTGCACGCTGAATATAACGAGCCAGCGGGCGCGGCACCGCAGGCCGCGGCTCCGCAAACAGCTCAATCTGCTGGCGAACCAGGGCAAGCCGCTGCGAATGAAGAAGAAGACAAAACCAAAGAAGTTATTGAACTGGTTCAGCTGGTTACTTTTACCATGGCTGGCGAAACCTACGCTCTTGAGATTCAACAGGTTGAGGCCATCATCAATCTGGTGCCAATCACCCGGGTGCCAAAAGCACCGAACCATATCGATGGCGTCATCAATCTGCGCGGCGAAATCGTTCCGGTTATCAATACCAGACGACGGCTGCGATTGACTGAAATTGAGCGCAGAGCGAGCGACCAGATCATTATTCTTTCTTTTGAAGATGAAAAAGTTAAAGCCGGGTTTCTTGTCGATAGCGTTCAAGAGGTCATCCGCCTGCCGGAATCGGCGATCGAACCACCCAGTCGCGTCAGCGAGAGCGTTGATGTCGAGTATCTTCGCGGGGTTGGCAAAATTGAGAACCACATCATCATTCTTCTTAACGCCAACCGTATAGTCTTCGGCAAAACACCCGAAAATTCCTGACCGGCAAACATGCCGATGATCGCATCTTCGGCAGCCATATTGCGGCGCGGCCTCTCTGCGTCTCTGCCAAGTGGCCCGGCCAGCAGAAAAAATTGTGTAATCAGCTCTGGTATGCTAACTTACTTGAAAAGCTATTTCAGAGCGCGAGGATTACATGTATTCAATTAATAAAAAAATGCCAGAGAACATTCGCAAGTATTATATTTATCCCGTCACTGAAGGGCTGACACTTGCAATTCTGGCGCTTTTTCTCACTGCCGTCACCTCTTTTTTTATCTATCACCATGCCCTGCTGGCTATCAAGGCCGAGATAAAAGACGGGTTGCTGCGCACCGCATCTGGCATTGCCGCCTGCCTTGACGGCAACCTTCTGGCTTCCTTCGACTCCCCCGAAAAAAAAGACCTGCCAGAATACCAGGCCATGATTGCCCTGCTGCAAAAAGCCAGACTGGCCACCAAGCATTGTACCTATCTCTACATCAATCGCATGGTTAACGGAGCGGCAGTATTTGTCGTTGACCCTACACCGATCGATGACCAGGGCAAACCGCTGTTCTCAGACGAAAAAAATCTTGAACCATCGGTACCGATGACCCCCTATGCCTCGCCAAGTCAAGAACTGATGCAGGCTCTGGCCAGCCAGACACCAGTCGTTTCAGACGAGGCTTATACAGACAACTGGGGAACCTTCTACAGCGCCTATGTTCCGATTTTTGACACAGACAAGCGCTTTGTCGGCACTCTCGGGGCTGATCTTCGCATCAACGACATGCTTGAGCGCTGCAAACCTATTGAAGACGCCACCAAACGAGCTTTTTTCGTCTCATGCGCCCTCAGTCTGCTCTGTGGCACCCTGATCTGGTTCACCCGCCGTTTCTCGCTGCAGCTCAATCACAGCCGCTTTGCCCTGCTCGAAAATTTTCTTGCAGCCCGCGAGTTTGCAGATCAGACATCAATCAGCATCGGCAAACAGTTAACGCGAACCGCCAGACTGCTGCAAAATATTTCCAGACGCCTTGAAAGCATAAAAAACAGCGATCGCAAAGATCATGGCGCCTTGATTCAAGATGAATACAATCGCCTGATGGCTCTGGCCGAAAAATTGCAGGCGGTGGGCGATTTAAAATGCGGCAAATCTGAAACAGAATTGAGAGTGTTCAAGATGGCCGAAGTTCCAGCCAACCTTATAACCAGCCTT
This sequence comes from Candidatus Rifleibacterium sp., assembly GCA_035352635.1. Lineage (GTDB taxonomy): Bacteria > Muiribacteriota > Ozemobacteria > Ozemobacterales > Ozemobacteraceae > Rifleibacterium. Next base: position 47,816 of record DAOPYA010000015.1, on the reverse strand, counting down.
AAAGAATCCTGCCCCGACAATATGAACCTTGCTATCGACATGAGCAAAGACATTCCCACAGAACTTTACGGGTCCCTGCCAACCTATGAAGAATTACTGATTCAGATGGGGCAATTCTTTCTCAAAGTATTTGCCGGGCCGGTTGAGTGCCAATTTTCAATGAGCCATGAAGGCACTCGCGATGTAATTCTCAGGCAATCGATGCAGGCGGATGTATCGGCTCTCGACAGCCATCGTCAGGAGTTGCTGCACAAACTCTGTGATCGCTGCAAAGATGCTGATTTCTTTTCAGACATCGCACTGGCAGAGGCTGTGTCGGTGCCGATCGTCAGAGAACTCATCTATCTGCTCAACAGCGACATCAATCTCGCCATCGAAAACAACAAGTTTCGCATCTTCTTCGAAACCCTTTTCCAGAAGACCCCTGAGGCCCAGGACGACGAAGAGGACTAATTATGACCCTTCTGCAAGGCAAAATTCCCCTATCGATAATGATCGTCATTGTCGCAGCGGCCACTGGCGAGATTTGCGCCGGCATCAATTCGGTGCTGTTTCCGGTCACCCTTGAATCATTTGGCCTGAGTAACAGTATGATCGGCCTGATTCTGTCAGTGGAAGTAGCGGCTGTCGTTTTTTTAAGCCCTTTCATCGGCACAATAATAGGGCATCTTGGGCTTTTCTGGGCGACCATTGCCGGCACAATCGGCCGGGCGGCTATTCTAATGCTGCTGATCAACACCAACAACGTGCTGCTCTGGGTTCTGTTGCTCTTTCTGTTTGGCATCTGCTCAACGATTCTCGCAATTGCCTTGCAGACCTGGGTTAATTTCGCGAAACTTCCAGGGGTTCGTGGTTTCGTCGTCAGCATCTACAGCGCTTCAATGGCAATCGGCATCGCGCTTGGCCCAGTGATTTTGCAGTTTATCGGTGGCAACCGCAGCCTGGCATTTACCACCAGCGCTGTAGTCACTCTTCTGGCAATGATCCCGATTTTCTTCATCCGGGCAAGTATTCCCGAATTTGAAGTTAATGATAAGCCGCGCCTTTTATTTGTCATACGCAACGGCAAATATGTAATGTTCAGCGCCGTGGTCGGCGGCATATCTTTTTACGGGCTGCCGGCATTTTTGACTCTTTATGGCATGGAAGCGGGCCTGAGCATGGAACAGGCCTCGCTGCTCATCACCATGTTCATGCTGGGCGGCCTGATACTTGGCCCGGCCATAGGTTATTTTTCTGACCGGTTCGAAAGAACCCAGGTAATTCTGGTGAGCTTTCTCGTCAGCCTTCTCTGCTCAGTTTTTCTGCCGATCACAATCTTTGAGCTGCTGGCCGCCTACGCTCTGCTCTTTGTCTGGGGCGGCGCCATGGAAGGCGTCAGCTCAGGTGGCATGACAATGCTCGCCGAACTTTATCGCAAAGAAGACCAGGTCTCGGCCAACATAGCCTATCAGCTGATGGATGCGCTCGGCGGCACCATGGGCGTAATGTTGATCGGCCTTGCCATGGACTGGCATGGCAGTGAAGGCCTTGTCTACGTAATTGTCGGCGCTGCCGTTATCTATTTTAACTTTGCCCTGACCCAGTACAAGGTCGAGTAACAATTGCGTGCCGCCTGCCATGGGTATTTCCTTCACTATTGATTTTCTGACAGTGTTGGAGTATGTACATAAAAGTTTATGAGAGAAAGAGACCAAAAACTTGAGTCTTAAACGTTATAAGGAGAGTCTTCCCATGAAGAGATTTTGTACCCTCGTGCTTTTTGCCGGTTTTCTGCTGTTGCTTGGCCTGACGCCGGCCAGCGCGCTCATCAGCCTTGGTGGCGCAGAGCAGAGCGACGTGGTTGTCAGCGTCGGTGGCACAGATGAGACTTTCACCATCCTGAGAGATCACGCCAATAGAGACCAGTTCTATTATGTTCCAAACGCTCCCCGAATCGCCACCCGCAGAATCGGCGGCAAAACCCAGCCGGTTTTTCACCTGTTAAAATACCAGGATCCCATCAATCCTGATATCAGCGGCGGCATTCTTCAGTTCTCGTTTCGCCTGACCCCGCCAGGTGAATACATTGACCAGATGCGCAAAAAAATCGCCACGCAATTTTCGGTTGACGAAAAAACCATCAAACTTGGGCCAATTCCATTCAAAAGCGCCGAAGTATCAATTTATGACCTTGAAGGCAACCTGGTGACCACCAATTCACAAAAACCCGGCATTGGCCCCTCGTTTGCCAACAATGAAATTCCGTTTCAGGTCAAGCTCGACGGGCTTAAAGCCGATATGTATGATGCCCTGACCACCGGAAACACTGGTATCCCGGTTTTCATCACCTATACCTTTGACCAGATCACCCCTGAATCCGGGTTCAAAGTTACCCTCGACTACGACAAATCTTTTCAGCATTTCAGTGAAGACAAGCGCACCAAAACCGCTTATACCAGATGGTATTATTATCGCACCTGGTGGGGCGGCTGGCGCTCACGTGCCGATGTCGGTCAGAATGAAAGCCGTCAGGAAACCCTTTCCGAAGTGCTCCAGGAAAACCAGTGTATCAAATACGAATCCACAGCCGATCAGAATTTTTCTCAGGAAGAGATCACCAGATACATGGATCCGATAATCGAACAGCTCAGCAAAGAACTGGTCGAAACTGTTAAGCCGCCTGAAACAATTCCACCGGCCGCAGCAAAAGAACCGGGCAATGCAACCCTCTGGGGCGGCACTTCAACCTATGCCATGAAAAGCATCAGCAAAACCCGCAAAGGCAAACATGTTGTTGAGATGAAGCGCCGATCTGTCTTCGAAAGCAAAACCACTTTCGGCGCCCACATCGGGGTTGGCGAATATAAAGACCTGCGTGACGAACTGGTCACCATCATGCCGGCCGGCAACTGGAGCTACGCGTATTTCCCGGTGCCTGCGGTTGGCGACAGTGACGAACTGGCCATCAAAAAAATCGAAATGCAGGTAATTCCGAGATACTATGACAATGCCGGCAAAATCAAGCAGATTGATGGTGCCACTGCTGAACTGGCAGTATGGCTTCCGGGAAAAGGTTTTTGTAATCGCAAAGGTGACGAACTGACCAACATTCTCTTCTCGTTGCAGTCTATCACTGATAAACTCAAAAAAAATAGCATTCCTCTGGCCTCATGCTGCTACGAAGTTAATACCACCGTTACCCAGGGCAGCAACATCATGAAATTCAAGAGCTTCGAAGAGTTTCTCATGGGCGGCATCCCGGTCTCTACGCCAATGGCACTTATCGAAGGCGTGCAGATCGACTGCGAACCCCTTGAATTCTCAAAAGAAAAGGGCAAGCTCTACCAGGTCAGCATAAAGATCGAATCTGAATTTCCAAAGAAAACCTACAAAGCCACAGTTAAAGACAGTTCTGAGATCAAGGCCCCGGTTTTCCTCGTCGAAAAAGAAGACGAGAACAAAAAGAACCCGGTCACTGCCACCATTATCTTTGAAATGGTCGGCGGCACAAAGGTTCCGTGGAAAAATAACGGCCGCAATCTGCAGGATTCAGACCTCGGGCTTTCAGTCGTTCTCTGGGAAGAAGATTACGCTCCCGAAGAAAAATGAGCCGCAAACATTCTGAAAGATAACTAAGGTAATACCGGGTCAGAGCAATTCTGACCCGGTATTTTTACAACCGGAGGTTGAAGATGAAATTCATGGCAACTTTGATGGTGCTGGCATCGCTTTTCAGCCTGGTCGCCTGCTTTGCTGCGGCCCAGAACCCTGATGCAGAGTTAAAAACCCTGCGTTTAACCAGTATCGATACTATTACGAAAACCGCCCTCTATGTAGCAACCCGGGCAGTAATAAGTGGCCCGGGCAATGCAACGACGCCAACCCAGCTCGAGATCGGCAATGATCGGATTGTACAGGGCATGATCGTTCTTCAGGAAGATCAGAAAGAACTCGAAAAGCTTACCGAGAGAGTCAAACAAGAATACGGCCCCGAAATTTCGCTAAAAAAAGAACTTACCGGCAATGTCGCCCTCAAAGTCACCGTCGATGGGCAATCAGTCTGGGAACACCAGATTTTTACCGGCAACCAGGGCATGCCTTTTCAGGTCACAGTACCCGCCAATGCCTCGGCGACCCTGAAGGTTCAGATGCATTTTACCCCGGCTGGCCAGGGGCAGCAATCGAGCACGGCAGCAGGCAGCAGCCAGAACCGAATTTTCTCATTCAGCAACGGCATCGGCTCGGGCAGTCAGCAACTCACCGCCAGCTATTCGACAGAACAGAGCAATAATTCGCCCGGCGAATTTGCGGTCGAACAGACAATACAATTCTGAGCATCTGGTCAGGGTTTTTCCCAGTCGGAGTCGAATAACATAAAATAAAGGTTCGGGTCGATGGCCCTGAGGTCTTTATCATTGTTCTGCCAGAGCACTTTGTTGCCAGCGGTTTCGAAAGTAATGGTGGGCAGCAGCTGCGCCGGTCGTTCATCAGCGCCGGCAACCGGGCTCGCCACCAGAAAAATAACCGAAGTTTCATCACCCTTGCGCTGCGGAAAGGTGTAATCGAAGCGATCTGAGCTGCCTTCAGGCTTCATCTGAATTCTGACTTTTTTCAAACCGGAATTGGAAAAAGAAAGGGCAGAAACATCAAATACCACCGGATCGACCAGATCGATAGCAGGCGGCAAGGGCAGATCGCCATCAAAGATCGGCACCTGACAGGTTTTTTTAATTTCAAGCAGTTTGCCGCCTGAGAAACTCTGAAAAATACTGACATCAACCTTAAAATGGTATTCTTTGCGAATAGCGTCAATGTCGTTGTCGTGTGCTTTAAACAACGCCATGAGGGGGAATTTGAGCGAACCGGTTTCGTCACCGTCGCGGTTCAGCCATGCCGCCGGTTTTTCTGCTGACCAGGTGGCGGTGTCGCTGAGGCCTGATGATAAGGGTCTGCCTTTGTGATCGACCACTTCAGCCGACATGCTCACGGAGCGAATATGCAGCTCAGGGCTGTTCTCAACCCCTGGCAGCAGCAAAAAGGCACTGGCCCACGAATCGAGCGGCATGGTTGTGACAAGGCGTTTTTTAACGCTTTCGGGGTAAGCATTTATACCGATAAAAGCACCGCACGAAGTGTGGCGTTCGACCACCACAGACTGATTAAAGATAAAGGTTTCTGAGCCGGTTTTAACATCCTGCCGGCTTTTGGTTTCGATGACCACACTGCTTTTGGCAGGAAAAAAGCACCTGCTGAAAGAATCAGGCTTGCTGCGGCTCTCTAAATCTATCTTTTCGGGGGGGTGAATTTTTGCAATCAAGGTTTGCTGCAGTTTTTCGATTACCGGATCAAGATAGCGATCAATGGTTTCGTTGGTAACTGCCTCATTGGTCAAACTTTCAACCTTCATACAGCCGTTAGAAATGAGTGTTTCACGAATTTTTGTTTTGCTGATACCGATATCGACACCAAAATTACAGGTGCCAAGCGCGACCCGGGTTTCCTTGTTCTCAGAAACAAAATCGTAGGTTTGATCCCAGTCGATGGTAACCTGAAAACCGGCCGGTGGCAAAACCCCTTCAAAGCCCAGTTTCATCAGAACCCCCACCCCGCCGCCGCTGGTATCAACGAGTGCACTATAAAGATCAGCGTCGAATTTTTTAAGATTCAGCTGAAACGGCAAGGCACCGGTTATATAAGCGGGTGCCAGGCCCGGAGCCTGGGTTCCTTCGCTGTTCATAAGCCCTGCCGCATCAAAAAGAAAGGCTTCGGCTTTATGAAAAGGCAATGGCGCCAGAGAAACCTTGAGGCCTTTCATTTCAGGCAGGTTTTTCAGTGATGTTTCGATACTCTTGCGGCGTGCTTCAGTCAGGCCGAGCGACACGCAGAACTGCAGCACTCCGCCCTCATAGGCCTGGTTGGCAGCCTGATAGGTCATGAGCTGAAACACAGGTCTGGGGTCGTTTTTATCAGAGGGATTGCGCTCGAGCAGCACCGGGCGTTCTGGTATATAATACCACCTTGCGGCGTTGTGGCTGTCGCGCAGCAGGGTCACGCCGTCGATGATGCGGTTATGTTCGGGCAGCAGGCTGACCTGGGCGCACGCCAACCCAGCGTTGATCAGCACGAAAATAGCGATGACGGCAGATATTTTTAAACGAAAACCCGGCATTATTGAACCTCCCGGTTTTTTACCATGTTCTACTAAAAGGAAAAACGGGGAACCTTCTGCAAGGTTCCCCGTTCAGGATCATTCAGAATCTCTGATCAGGAAATCAGAATTCATCTTCGGGATCCCAGGCTTCGTCGCCCGGATCAAGTTCGAGAGCACCGTAACCTTCTGGTGACAGGAGGTTTTTACCGTTGTATTCCCAGGCAACCTGGGCTTTACCGGCAGTGTTCTTCTTGTGGAGGTTGAACAACACTTTAGGTATGTACTGGAAATCGCCTTCTTTGGGGATAAACCAGCTATGACTGGTTTCTTTACTGGTTGTTGATTTGTAATCGAACTTCCAGGAATATCTGGCGAGTCTTTCTTTGCCTTCAGCGTCTTTGCGTTCGATATCGAACTGAACGTTCTTCAGGCCTTCTTTGGGATCGAGGGTCAGATAGTCGCAGGTCACGGTCAGCGAATCAACCAGAGCCATCGGGTTGGTGACCGGTTTGTCGCCGGCCATCATGGGCAGAATTTTTGAGAATTCTACTTCATCAACCAGGGCGCCTTTGCCTTTTGAAGAAATCTTGATTTCGACCTTGTATTCAACGTAATTGTTGATATCGACGACGACTTCTTTGCTTTCATCTGCACCAGCGGCTTTGGCAGCAGCTTTTGCAGCATTTCTGGCTTCAGCATAGAGAGCCTGCAGCGGCCAGCTGATGTTCGAAACGGCTTCGCCATCGCGGTTAACCCAGCCGGGTTTGCCATTGAGAGCTGTCGGACGCCAGGTGATCAGCTGGGGATTTTCGGCACCCGAGAAGCTCGGGTAAACACCAGCCGGTTTTCCGGAGCCTTCTTTGTACTGAACATATTGGTTCAGGCTGATAGAAAGCAGGCTGGGGTCATTACCAACGGCCGGAACCGTGAAATAAGCTTTTTCCCAATTACCTGGATCCATGACGATGTTGGCGGCTTCGATGATTTCTTTGTCGTAATTACCAATGCCGATGAAGGTGCCGCAGATACTTTCGCGGGTAACGATCTTGGCGCGTTCAAAGGTAAATTTTTCTTTGCCCTTTTTAACGACGTCTTTGCTCTTGGTGGCTTTTGAACTGCCCTGACCGCAGAAGATGCCGGCGCCATAGCTCGGTTCTTCGGCTTCGGCCGGGTCAACTTTTTCGGGAGGGGTCATTTTTTCCATCAGTTCGGCGTTGATGCGCTCAATCACAACGTCCATAACCTTCTGCAGTTCTTCGAGCTCATCTTCGCGGCCTTCCATAGAGGTCTTGATGCACTTGTTTTCAAGCAGACTTTCGGCGATAGACTTGTCGTTGGTCTTTTTGGTGCCGCCCCAGACGATGGCAAAACCGTAGGTCTTGGTTTTGGTGTTTTCGCTGTAGTGTTTGAAGGTCTGGTCCCAGTCGACTTCGATGGTCAGCTTCGACGGTGGCAGAACGCCTTCAAATGAGAACTGGTAGGCAACGCCAAGACCGCCCTGGCCTTTCTGGGTGAGAGCCTTCATGGCATCAGCACCGAGGCTGGTCAGATTGATCTGGAAAGGGACTGCCTGGGTTGAGAAAATCGGCGCGATGGCCGGTTGCTGCATACCGCTTGATAACCAGGCGCCACTTGGCTGATAAAGAGATATCGTTGCTGATGAAACCGGCAGGGGCAGCAGGGTGATGTCTGAAGTTTCAGTGGCATTGCCCGATTTTTTGAGTTTTTCAAAGATCAGGTTTTTGGCCTGTGAAGCAGTTTCGGGCTGCAAGTCCATGCGCAGCGAAAATTGAAGCATACCTTCTTCATAGATGTTTTTGCTCTTGGCATCTTTGGTCTGCAGGGTCATGAGCTGAAAAACAGGTTTGGTCTGGGTCTTTCCGTCTTTTTTAGAAACGACTTCGGCCAGTCGAGGGCGATTCGGCACATAATACCAGACCAGCGGTTTTGCTGAATCCCTGATAACAGTGATCATCGCTTCTTCGGTGCTCTTGCCAATCTTTTCTTCAACCTTCAATGAATCCCAGAGCTGGGCATCCAGGCTGGGCAATGCCGAGGCCGTGGTGCTGACAAAAAGCCCGAAGACCAGTGCCATAAGGCCAGTGAACAAATTTTTATTTCTCACACTTTACTCCCTTAAATTTGTATGGTGCGCTGCACCCAGGTCGGGGTGCAGCTGTTTCCCGATCAGAAAAATCAGTCGAGCGGCACGATGGCATCGGCCGGCAGTTTTTCGGCGTCGAACTTTTGTTCCCATTCGCCGTCGAAGAGCATTATATAGAGGCTGGGTTCGAGTTCACGCAGGTTGAGACCCACGTTTCTCCAGGCGCCAAGCTTACCCTTCTTATGGGTAAAGTTCATACTTGAAAACTTGATTTCTTTTTCAGTTGCCGGAACCATGAAGGCCTTGAAGGTCTTGCCATCTTCTAAAACGAATGACCAGTTCTGCTTGCCAGCTTCAAGTTTTCCGATAACTTTGAACACTTCGGGGCTGGTTTCACCATAAGTCAGACAACTGGCGTCAAGGGTCACCACATCGACGAGATCGGTCGGCGGAGCCATGGGCAGATCACCATCAAAGATAGGCGCTGAAGTGACGATTTCGACAGACCTTCCTTCTTCGGGCTGAATTTTAGTAACAATCTTGAAGCGATATTTGTCGCGGGAAAAATTTTCGGAATCGTAGAGTGCCTTGAGAGGAAATTGAAATCTGAGAATTTCCTTTCGGTCTTTGTCGGTCCAGACGGGGCTTTTGTTTTTATTGAAGCCCGCTGACTGGGCGGGGTAGCCAGAAATCTGCTTCCAGGTGTCGGTCGCGGTTTCTTCTTCAGGAACGACCGAGATATCGAGGGTCTTGATACCGAGCGTCACAGGGTCACCGACGGCAGGCAGAACATAGAAAGCCCGTTCCCAGTTGCCGGCCGGCATGGTAGAAATGCAACGGCTCTGAATGTCTTTTGGGAAATTGCCGATGCCGAGCAGGCCGCCGTAAGAGGTGGTGCGCTCAACAATGGCCTGGCGGTCAAATTTGTATTTGAAAGTGCCTTTTTTAACGATTTTCACGTCTTTGAGAGCAAAATCAACCTTGACACCGACTTTGAAGAACCTGCCGGTCGCCTTCATGAAAGCTTCAGAAACGCCTTGGGCAGCAGCTGCTATCGGGGGTTTTTCCTGGTCTTCTTTGAGCTTTTCAGCTTCAGCAGGCGGAATTGAGGCTGGCGCGTGGATCTGTTCGAACATTTCTTTGACGATCAGGTTGAGAACAGGGTTCATTACTTCGTCAAGCTGTTCGTTAGTCGCGGCTTCACCGCTCAGAGAATTGATTTTGATGAGGCCATCGGTGATGAATTTTTCGCGCAGCGTCGAAATATCGAGGCCCAGGGCGCCGCTGACCGAGTTTTTCGCCACTTCAGCCGCCAGTTCGAAGTCGGTGCTGAAATGTTCGTAGCAGGTATCCCAGTTGACTTCGACTTCAAAGCCGGCTTTCGGGGTCATGCCCTGGAAGGTGTAGGTGATCAGAACCGGCAAGCCGCCGTTTTTAGTGCAGAGAGCTTCCATTACATTGGTGCCGAGGGATTTAAGTTTCAGCATGAATGGGTAATGCTGGGTGCCGAAGATCGGGGCGATGCCGCCTTTGGGCGAAGCCTGATCAAGCATGTCGCCGCCAAGATCATACAGAGTCAGTTCTGCGCTTTTGATCGGCATTGGCGACAATTTTGGCGATTTGCCGGGGGGAATTTTTAGGCCACCGAGTTTAGAACGGATTTTATCAACCGTCGCCTGCGGAACGCCCATTACCATGGACATCTGCAGAATGCCACCCTCTTTATCCTTTGTCTGATAGCTCAGCAGGTTAAAAACCGGCATTTTTTTGCCATCTTTCATTTCAGTGGCGATGGTGGGCTTGATCGGAACATAGTAAAAATGTTCACCGTTACGGCCATCACGAATGACCGTGTAGGTTTCGGGGCCGTTGTCGGTATCGACGGTCACCACAAAATGATCGTTGGCAGCGAGGCTGGGGGCCTGGGCGAAAGCCCCGGTCACCGCGAGCATGAAGCCACACAGCAATAAACCGGCGGCAAGAAAATTTCTTTTTACGGTCATGAATTTGCTCCTCATTATCTGGCCACAAATGGCCGGGGTAGGCAGGCACCCGGGCTACGCCGGATGCCTGCGGTCCTGACTTGTTTATCTCGCACTCTCAGGTTCTGGAACCGAGCCGATAGCGTCGGCGTCAGCGGTTTTCTGCCAGTCACGATCGAAGAACATGACATCAAGATCTGGGTAAAGATCTCTCAGGTTTTTGCGGTTATTTACCCAGGGAACCTTAGCACCCTTTTTGCTTATGAACTGCAGGCCGGTGATTTTAACGCTGCCGGCGCTCTGCGGAATAAGGAAAGCACGGACGGGCGTATTCGCATCAAGTTTGAAGGGGAACGAAAAAGTTTTTTTGCCATCTGGGCCAATGTAGTCAGAAGCCTCAAGAACGCCGTTCGCCAACCTGATTTCATTATCAGCGTCGCCAAAGCTCAGGCAATCGCCAGACAAAATAACCGGCTGCAAGAGTTCAGACGGTGAGATCATGGCGAGGTCGCCATTGAAGATGGGTGTTTCACTGACCACTTTAACGGGGTTGCCAGTAACCGGAATCACCTCGAGCGTCGTCTTGAATTTAAATTTATCTGGATTGGCCTTAAATTCAGCGGAATCATTAAGCGCCTTCAGCATGAACAAAAAATTGCGGGTTTCGCGGCCATTTTTGTCAGACCAGAAACCGTCTTTCTCTCTGAAAAACGCTGATAAAACCTGCATACCCGGGATCGGTTTTCCATCGCAAACAGGTTGAACGCTGATATTCATCTGCTTAAAACCCAGAGCTGAGGGGTCACCGACGGTGGGCAGAACGTAGTATGCAGTTTCCCAGCGGCCTTCTGGTAAAACCATCTTGCAGGCAGCTTTGACCCGGTCGTCGAAATTGCCGATACCGATCGGGCCGCCAAATGAAGTCTGGCGGTCAACAATGGCCTGTCGATCGTAGGTGTAGGTGAAGGTGCCTTTTTTAACCAGTTCAGCCTTTTTCATGGCAAAGCTGGCACCGATGTCGATTTTGGTATTTTTAGCAATATCAGCAGCCACATCAAGCACCTTCATAATGGTTCCAACGTATGGAACCGCGGTAGCAGCGGCTGACGCTGCCTGACCGGCAGCGGCGGCGGCGCCTTGAGCAGCATCAGCGGCACCGGCAGCACCAGCGGCGGCATCGGCGCCAGCAGCACCAGCGGCCGGTTCCGTTGAAGCAGCGGCCAAGCCATTGGCTTTGGCAACTTCGGTGGCGGAGGCAACCACACCGCTTTCGGCGGGTTCTTTGACGCCATCGGGCGGGGCAATTTCAGCAGCGGCGGCCGGAGTGATCTGCGGCGGGGCTTTGATGTTTTCGAACAGTTCTGAGGTAATCAGCGAGATTACCGGGGTCATGGCGGCATCGAGAGCCGAGTCTGAGAGGGCTTCGTTGGTCAGGGCGGTGATTTTCATCATGCCGTTGCTGATCATTTCGTCGCGGATTGTTGACATATCAGCGCCAAGATTGGCACCCAGCTTGGCATAAGCAACTCTGGCACGCAATTTGGTATCGGTGCTCAGGTGCTTGTAGCACATATCCCAGTTGACTTCGACCTTGAAGCCGCCTGGCGGGGTCATGCCCTGAAAAGTGTAGGTGATAATAACCGGCAGACCACCCTTGCCTTCACAGAGGGCGGTCATCACGTCGGCACCGATATCGGTAAGGTTGAGCATGAACGGGTATTGCTGATTGCCGAAGAGAGGGGCAACACCACCCTGCACAGGCGCCGATGAGAGCATTTTGCCATCGAGGTCATACATGCTGATGTGCGCTTCTTTCATCGGAACCGGCGAGAGGCGGTGTGACTTTGTGCTGTCTGAGAGGGGGAATTTGCTTTTGATGGTGGCCAGAAGGCTCTTCTGGGTTTTTTCTGAAATTCCGGATTGAATCGACAGCTGCATGATACCGCCCTGAAGAGGTGGCTGGTTATCAGGCTGAGTACGCTGAAAGGTCAGAAGCGTAAAAACCGGGTATTGCTTGCCATTGCGGGTTTCCATGGCAATATGCGGGCGGGCCGGTACAAAATAGAACTGCTCTTCGAGACGGCCATCACGCAGGATAGTGAAGGTTTCTTTGCCGAATTCGGTGTCAGCTGTTACATAATAAGCATCAGCCGGCGCAAGACTTGGCGCCTGGGCATGCCCGGGGTTCGCAAAAACAACGACAAAAAGGGTACAAAGAATAAGAAACGAAAAGAGAGGTTGGTTCCGCACTTAAAGCCTCCAAAGAATTATATCTATGTCAGAAATGTTAGCACCATGATAATTTTGGCGCAATATTTTTCATAAGAATCTGGGGTTGCAAAATCTTACCAGATCACAGATCAGGCGCGAATCTCACGAGACCGCCACCGACAGGGATTGTGTACACTGTCGCCCAATTATCCACGGCCAGAGCCGCGAGATTTTCGCCGGTGTAGATTTCGCCTTGCCAGCCTGCTGCCGAACCGGACGACTGGTCAGCGGCAAACCGCTGAATACGAAAGTTTCCAGAATCTGCCACCAGCACATTACCCTGACTGTCAACCGTTACATCGGTTGGCGAGTCAAAAGCCCCATCGGCATCACTGACTGCGCCTGAGCGCTGCGAACCCGGGTCGAGCCAGAAAGCCTGGGCGCCGGCGTCGTAGCTGCCCCACCAGCCGATTAGCCTGCCATCAGTGTTGTATTTTTTGATACGGTGGTTATTCTGATCGGCAATATAAAGAAAACCCTTATGGTCAGCGGCAATGCCCGAGGGAGCTGCGAAATGGTCATCAGCGGCGCCATAACTGCCCCAGGTCTTCACAAAAATACCGTCGCGGGTGAACTTCTGCACCCGATTCTGTTTTGCATCGACGACAAAGATGTGCGCTCCGTCTGCAGAAACCGCCAAAGCATTTGGGCTGATGAACTGGGAAGCACCGGTTCCATAAACGCCCCAGGCTTTGATGAATAAGCCTTCGGGGGAAAAAATCTGTATGCGGGCGTTGCCCGTGTCGGCGACAAAAAGATTGCCATTCAGATCGACGCACAGGCCTTCCGGTTTGTAGAACTGGCCGTTTCCAGAGCCTTTTGAGCCGATTATCTGCATGACCTGCCCATCGAAACCGAATACGGTAATTGAGCCATCATCGATATCGAGAACATAAACCCTTCGTCTGGTTGAATCGACAGTCACCCGCCCAGGCCGGGTATTCAGAAGCGAGGTATCTGGAATAATCTGGGAAATAAATTCGCCCGCCAGCGTCGAACGCTGAACCCTGGCATTACTTGAGTCTGCGATACTGATGCAGTCATTTTTATAATAAACGGCCAGGGGCTGGTTATATTGCCCGCTCGTTGTACCCGCCGCGCCGATCTGACCGGCAAACGTGCCAGTCAGGGTATTGATCACCTGAACCCGGTTATTGTCAGAATCAGCAACCAGCAACCGCCCATCGCCGGCCAGACCGAGCCCATAGGGGTTATAAAAACCGCCATCGGCAGAAGATGGCAGACCAGAACCGGCAATCAGCCAGCCAGGCGTCAACGCATTCGGGTCTCTCGAACCAACCCAGCCGCTGAATGACCAGGCGACGGGCGTTACAGCGCTGTCTGGGGTGAAACGCTGCACCCGATGGTTGCCGGCATCAGCGACATAAACATTCAGCAGGCTGTCTACCGCGACACCCGATGGGTTTACCAGCTGGCCATTGGCGCTGCCCGATGTTCCGAAGCTGGTGAGATAAACTATGGCAGGCTTTGTTGCGAAGACATTTACCCGGCTGTTGCCGGCATCAGCAATATACAGGCGACCGGCCCCATCGAATGCGAGACCGCGCGGACCTTTTAACTGGCCGTCGCCACTGCCTGAGGTGCCGATTGTTTCGAGATGATTGCCATCAGTGTCGAATACCTGCAGGCAATTATTACCTGATTCTGAGACAAAAAGTCGGTTGTTTATCGGCGAGATAGCAATTCCCCATGGTCTGGCAAGATTGCCAAACTTACTCTGCCGGCCATCTGCTGCGATTTTCCAGACCCAGCCGTTGTCGTAATCGGTTATAAACTGGTTGCCGGCGGCATCTTCAACCAGACCAGGCAGCAGGGGCCGGGAATTGGCACGCCGCCCGCTCCAGTCTGGGGCGAGCTGCCGATAGTCATAAGAATTATAAACCGTGAATTCATCAGTGATCTCGATCGGCCAGTCACTGAGAGTCAGAACCAGAGGGCCGGTTGTCGTGCCAGCTGGCACCCGCAGGTGAATCTCTCGTTTGCTCCATGAAATTATCGGGGCAACCACGCCATTGATGGTAACCCTGTCATTGCCTGCCCCGTCGCCAAGGTTGTTGCCGCTGACAACCAGTTCACGCCCAGGCCAGCCTTCGCTCGTATCCAGGCCGTCGATCCAGGTGACGTCAAACGGCACGGCCGGCGACCTGACGCCCAGCGAACTTACGACCAGGGCAACAGAACCGGTTGCCGATTCCGGAATAACAGCGTCAATCCTGGTGTCGTTCCAGATTGTGAAGTCAACTGCGACCACCGCGCCAAACAGAAGAAAACCAGTGTTATTGCCGAAGCCATAGCCATTGACAGTCAGTGAAGCGCCAGCCGGGCGGCGCACATAAGAAATCGAAGTTATTGCGGTGATGACCACAGGAACTGTGTTACTGTCGATATCGCCTGCCCGAACCATCAGATTGCCGGGCCGGGTGCCTGCCGGAATTCTGATTCTGATGGAAGTATCAGCCCACGACAGGATTTCGGGCCTGACATCACCGATAGTGACATAACCATTGGTGGCGTCAGCGCCAAAGCCAATGCCGCTGATGGTCAATTCATCGCCGGCAATGCCACGATCTGGGGTAACACTGCTGATTGCATTGATTGTAAAATCAGCTACCCTGAAGGTCACATCGCTGACCGTGGCGTTCAATGCGCCGCTTCCGGCACCAGGCGGCACGCTGAAAACGATTTTTGCATCTGTCCATGACTTGATTTCGGCATTGACAGCAGGGGAAAACACCAACGCGCTGTCAGCCTGCGCCGAACCCCAGCCTTCACCGGTTATGGTAAGCAGCGAGCCGGTGGTAGCTTTAGCCGAAGAAATATTGAATAGTCTGGTGACCCTGAACAGCCCGGCAGTTTTCTCTCTGCCGCGCAAACTGACCGTAACGACCCCGGCGGTCGAGGCATGGGGAACCCTGAACCTGATAGTAGTATCAGCCCAGGAAACAATATTGGCCAGCTGGCCATTCACTCTGACTGAGCCTTGAGCCGGGTCAGTGCCGAAATCTTTGCCAGTAAGTTCTACAACCGTGCCGGGCGGGCCGAATTGTGGCGCAATAGACATTCCGGCATCCTGAACAGCGAAGATTCCCGCTGACTTTTCGCTGCCGCTGCACGAAATCAAAAGAATGCCCGTTGAGGCGCCAGCCGGGACTTCAGTGACAATTTCATTATCAGAGCATGATTTGACCACAGCAGTCAGACCATTAAAGCTTATGGCAACTGCCTGTGGGTGGTTGCCAAACCCTGAACCGCTTATTATTACAGGCGCACCGACCGGCGCCGATGCCGGCGTGATTTTTTCGATGCGGATGACGGGTTTGCGATCACCGCCAACGGCGATAACCAGGCTGGCTGCTGCCGCAGCCCCCCTTGAATCACTCACACTGACGCTGATGGTGGCCAGACCCGGTGAATCTGGAGCGGTCCAATAGATCAACATGCGGTCAGCGGTGGTTTCGATGCGGCCGGGCGGTTCGTTCCAGAGTGGCTTGAAATGGTTGGTTGCGAACTCATCAGGGTCGATTACCGAAATCTTCAGCTCGACACGTTCACCGGGCGCGACCTGCTGCGGAGCGGCCGCGAAAAACACCACCGGAGAAAAATTGGGTTCGTTCTTGTCTGAGAGGGTTATTTCGATACCTGAGCTGGTATTCTGCGAGTGCAGAAATGGCAGCGAAATCGTGATTTCGCGGTAACCGGCGGCCTCGATGCTGATTTTTTCTTCTGCTGCCGATTCTGGTAATGCGGGGGTGATAAAACGCCCGTCAAGGCCGCTTTTAAAGGGTATCCCCCAGAGAGACAATTTTGCATCGGCAACGACTGCCCCAAATTGATTGCGCAACAGCCCCGATATTGAATATTTGCCTTTTTCGAGCGCCAGATCGCCGGTTTCAATAACCGTGGCTGCGTCGGCAAGAATTATTTCGGGCGAACGGGTGAGAAAAATTTCGCCGGTGGCCGCCACATCGTAGCGACAGACAACCCGGTGAGAAACGCCAGGCGCTGCCCCCGGGATGGTGAACCGGCCGGCAGAATCGCTCAGATAAACCTTATCGGGTTGTGCTTCAAGCCAGACCATGGCCCGGGGCACTTCGCGACTGCTGCCAGCCGTTGCCGGCCGGGCGCTTAAACGCAGTTCATCAGGGGCCACCACTTTGCCAACAATCGAACCGCCGGTGACGAGACCGGGCATTGCTGAATCGCCCCCACCGCCGCCGCCGCAACCATTTATCAACAGCAGGCTGGCCAGCACGGTCACCAACAAAATGCTGATGCAGGGCAAACCCTTGTTAATGGTAAGGCGCACCCGGCGAAAACTCATTTACCAGACCAGTCCTTATCGAATAGAACTGCCGAAAGTGCTGG
The DNA here is from genome assembly GCA_035352635.1 of Candidatus Rifleibacterium sp. GTDB lineage: Bacteria > Muiribacteriota > Ozemobacteria > Ozemobacterales > Ozemobacteraceae > Rifleibacterium. The sequence goes on along the minus strand of DAOPYA010000015.1, from coordinate 30,940 downwards.
CAACAAGGCACGCAGATCAGCACCATTCAGATACCATTGAACCTTTTTTTCATTTCGACCGTCTGCGACGATAAAATTAACGGTGGCGGTCAGCTGCCCGGCAGCCTTCGCATTTTCAGATGAGTCAACACCACGGCGAACAAGCCATCTGGCGGCATCAGGCGCGACAATCCTGCCGTTTTCGGCTCGCGGCTCAATGGTTCGGCTTGATTTCCAGTCGCCATCATTAAGTTCGATTTCAATGCGTTTCAGACCGTCATTTTTAGCGGCTGCCCAGTTCAGCAAACCCATTTCAAACTCGAGAACATCAGCAAGCTGCAGGGGGTCGCTGATTGGCGAGTCGCCTTCGACCATTTCACAGCGATTCTCTGATTTAAGAACATCGCCGCCAGCCGACTCGATCTGCTGTTTGATCGAGAACCAGACAGAGTTAAGGTCGGCAGGGTTTTTCTTTCTGATTTCTGCCAGGTCAAAAAGGCCATACACGAGGGGAGCGCCATGACGATCTCGCCATTTTTTGTCGGGAGTCCAGGTGAAGCGTTGCTCAGAAAAGGCTTTATCAGCGTACATCAACGAAACATCAAGCTCAACGCGACTGACGTCTATGCCCGCCGGCATATTGATGACCGGCAGGGTCAGGTAAGCATTTTCCCATTGGTCGCTGCGGTCTTCAACGAAAATGCAGCGATCTTGCACTGCCCGGTCAAATCTGCCCAGACCGATAAACCCTTCTCCGGCTTTTTCCCAGCCTGACTCAGCGGCCGCCTCGTTTTCTATGGCTGCCAGATCTCTTGAGCCAGGAAGATTTCGGCCGGCAGAAGCATCGCCAGACGCGGTGCCGCTCAGATCGCGACCGCCAACCGGCAGACTGCCGGCCGGTTTTCTTGATACGACCGGGTCGTTATAGGAATAGTTATACTGCAACAGATATTTGGCGCCGGTGTTACCGCGCAGCAACGCATCAAGCAGGTCGGCATCGAGTTTGCCAAGCACTGTCGAAAAGGCGACATACTGCGACGAATGTCGGCTGGAAATGCCTGTCAACGCTTCGGGGTGCAACAGCACCTGCTTACCGTCAGGTCTTTGCAGATAAAGCCTGATTGCCCCGAAGGGCACCGGCGAAAGAACCACAGGCTTGCCACTGCCGGCATCAGGTATTCTCTTCTTAAGCTGTTCAAGCACATCGTCTGATGGCCCAAGTGACAGATGCATCCTGAAATAAGCGCCTTCATCAAATTCTTGCGAATTTTTGAGATTCTTTTTCTGAAACCTGATAACCGAAATTTCCGGAATTTCGAGGTTGCCATCCAGCCTGGTAAGCAACGCCGGTTTGGTCTGCCCGCAATACCAGAGCGATTTCTCGACCTGGCTCTGAAAAAGATTAAAATACTGTTTTCGACCGCCATCAGTGACCTTAACATTGCTGATCACCCGGGCAACCGCGAGCAACTGCGCCGGGGTGCTTCCGAGAAGCAGGGCAGTCAGCAGGGTCGATAACAGAAATTTTCTCATAGAAGATTGCCAATCAATTCAAGGTCAAGATAGGCTTCGCTGGTTGTTTTATCGCAACCAAGAAAAACGACTATCGAGTTGGCGCCCTTCTTCAGAAGGCCGGCGGGAATCTTCTCGACGGTGCGGTTCCAGTATTCGTAGTCATGACCGTCTTTCAGCTTCATGGTCGGGTCCTGATCGACGAGCTTGCCGTTGATGTAGACAACCGCAGCGTTCTTGCTGGCCACGTGCAGCAATATGTCGTTGAATTTTTCGGGGACCTCAACGTTGAAGCTGCGCGACATAATAAAACCCTCTGATGGCACAAGCTCGGTATTGAGGCGCGGTGGTTTCAGGCGCTTCGACTGCCCGAAACCAAAGGGCATATTGCCGGCGCGGCGCAGATTCAAAGAGGCAGCATCGACAGTTGCCGGGATATCCCAGACCAGTTCTTCAATGTCTTTGCGATCATAATCATAAGCCCAGTCGCGTGAAGCACGTTCAATCAGGTATTCCTGCTTCGGGTTGAGTTTTTCTCTCTTGATGCGCATGTTGCTGACCAGGCCCTGAACCTTGTCTTTGAACGAGACCTTTTCGATCTTGTCTTTGAGTGCAACTTTCACGTCTTCAACCGTATCAAGAACTTTCGGGGTCAGAAAAATCAGCAGCTCGATTTTTTCCTTGTTGTTCTGGCGCTTTCTGAAGGCTTTTCCGATTAATGGCAGGTCGCCGAGCACCGGAATCTTGTTGTCGATCTTGGTGAGCCGTTCTTCAATAAAGCCCCCAAGAATCAGGGTTTCACCGTCTGCCAGGGAGACATTGGTCTTGACTTCACGGTTCGACATGTTGGCGGTGCCTTCTTTGGCATCATAGCTCTGCAAGGCGTTGATAGTCTGAAAGACTTCCAGGTCGATCTGGTTGCCCCGGTTGATATGCGGGGTTACGGTCAATTCGATACCGACTTCCTTGATATCGAAAGATTTGATCGGGCCGGCATCAGATGGGCGAATGCTTTCGATGATCGGCACTTTGTTGCCAATTTTAAAAGTTGCTTCACGATGATTGGCTGCGACAATGTGCGGTGAAGAGATAACGTTGGCCTTTTCGGCGTCTTTATAGGCGTTCAAAAAGAGTTTCATGCGGTTTGGCGTCGTTACGAACACCTTCAACCGATCACTCTTGGAAAGCGGGTCGGCTTCGCCGATAGTGCCATGATCCACGCCGATGGTTCCAAGTGTGTTTTTGATATTCAACGGGTCTTTAATGATATTCATCAGTTCAAAATCAAAGAGATCTTCGTCAGAAACGGTCAGTTCAACGACGAGCACTTCAATAAGAACCTGACCATTGCGAAAATCGAGGCTCTTGACCGTATCGATGATTTCTTCGACAATCGGGCTGTCGGCGGTCTTGGCCTTGATGATAATTGAGTTGGTTACGGGGTTTTCGCCAATTTTGATATCGCCGGCGCTGATTTCTTCCTCGAAAAGTTCTTTAACCGTGCTGACAATATCATTTGAGCGGGTGTACATAAGATACCAGGTCGTGATGTTGCCACTTTTGCTTTTGGCATAGCGGGTTGAGATGAGGTAATCGGGGTTATAGTCATCGGGAAGGTCGGCACCCGTCTCTGCAACCTTTTCGCTGCTGCCTTCGGTGGCCTTGTCTTCGCCGTCATCAGCCTTTTCGCTGCTGCCTTCGGTGTCGGTATCATCCGAGCTCTGTCCGTCAGCCTTGTCAGCCTTGCCTGCCTTGCCTGCCTTGCCTGCCTTGTCAGACTTGTCAGTCTTGTCAGTCTTGTCGTTCGCCTGGTCAGCAGTGCTTGCGGCACTGTCGTCGGCAGGCTGTTCAGTGATCTCAGAGTTGTCTGCAGAAGCTTTATCGGTATCTTTTGCACCGGCTGGCACAGACAAAAACAGGGCTGCACAAACAAAAATCAGCAACAGGTTAAAAAATGTGAATTTTCTCATTAACAGACTACCTTTCGCGAGTCCTCAGAAATTTTCCGGGACAATTACAATCTGAAGCACGGCAGTAGCGCCATGGCAGGTGGCAGAAACGCTGTCATATTTCATCGGATAGTCGCCGGCGGTATAGGTTACCACTGCGGTACCGCCAGAAGTTTTGACTGTGTTATCAGAAAACGAACCCTTTTCTGAACTGGCAAACGAAACCTCTTCGCCGTCTCTGATCGGGGTTCCATCTGGTTCAAATACGACGACGGTAAGCGTCGAACTGCCGCCGACTTTAACGCTTTCTAGCGAAGAAGCCAGCTGAATGCGATAACCGCTTCCCGATGAGAGGTCGGTCGCGACTGACCCATTAGAACCGGCATCGCAGCCTGATAAAACCGCAAGAGCAAAAATCAGGGCGATACCGGCCACAAAAAATCTCAGATATTTATGCATGTTTATCTCCTGGATGCGGGGTTTCACGGGCCAACCACCGTAATATTGGCGGTCGCGGTGGCACCGGCAGTCAATGCATTAATTGCCGCTATACCAGCAGTTTTGCTGGCGACAAAATCAAAAAACAGGTAACCGTCATCATTGGTCTTGCCCTCGTCTGGTGAGCAATAGCAGCCGAGTTCAGCGCTAAGGTAGACCGGGGCATCCTGGATGGGTCTTGAATATGTGTCAGTTACCAGAATAGAAACCGGGGCGCGTTCGCCGACTTTAACGAGAGACTTTGAAGGCGAAAGTTTCATGATAATTTCGGGTTTTTCGATCAACAGAAGTGTTGATGCAGAAGAAATGCCGCTGGTTACAGTCAGAGTGGCGATGCCAATCTCTTTATCGGCAGTGAATTCAGAAAAGAAAACTCCGCCTTCAGGGTCACCGGAAGTCGGGTTAAACTTGCCATCAAGAGTGCAGCTCAACGACACATTAGCCGTCGAACCCGACCCTGACTCGTCTTTGGCGATTACCACCACCGAGGCTGACTGCCCCTGAAAAACGGCAGTCGGGTTAACTGATATTCTGAGTTGTGGCGCGGCGATCTTGCCGGCGACCACCGAAACAGCTTTTTCGGCCTTGCTGGCGTTGACCATGGCAGTTATGGTGCCCACCCCGGCGGCGACGCCCGTATCTGGCTTGAAGGTCGTCGAGAACCAGCCATTCTCGACTTTGCCCGAATCAGAGCCAAAATCGCCCTTAATTGTTGAAGAGAACCTGACTTCAAGGTCATTGGCTGGTGACCCGTCAACCGATACTCCGGCGACGACGGTAATCAGGTTGTTGGCAAGCGTTGAATCTGAGCTGGTAGTCAGGGTGACGACCGGCGTTATGGTTGAAGCTGCCTGAATAAGCACCGGTCTGGTGACTGAGGCTTCTCTGGTCATGACGATAATCGACTCAGTGCCGGGTTGATTGCCGGCCGTGAACATGTTTGAGGCCCAGCCCTTAACTGTTTCGACTGATTTATCTTCAAAACTGCCACCCAACTGCGAAGCGAACAATAGCTTAACATCGTCGATCGGGTGATCGTAAGCATCTTTAACAAGAACAGACAACGAAATAGTCTGCCCGGGTTTGACTGCAACCGCAGAAGGTGTGACCTCAATTTTCCAGTTGTTTGAATTACCCGGGTCAGTAACACTTATCCAGCTGCTTGATAATGAATCACCGCCCCCGCCCCCGCCACCGCCGCAACCGATCAGCAGCAAGGCGGCAATCATAAAAATTAGACAGGCCGGCAAAATTCTCTGACTCATCTGAGACCTCCGTCGTTAAAACCGTTTCACCTCAGCACGCGTAACACACAAACCATGCCGGCAGCCACGTCTAGACCATCTCTATTGGCAAAGGCGACATCCTCAGACACCTCGGGGCATGTACATGATTTCTGTGTCGATAATTATACTTTCGTGTACAGCAAAAAGCAATTTTCCTGACGATCACCAGGAAAACTCGTTAAATTCATGGAATAAGGGCGTGTGCCCGAAATGACGCAACCTGATGGGCTTCTGCGTGACTCGGCGAACAGGGAACCTGGCAAAAAAAGCAGGTTATCTTGATTTAAGGCCGGCGAGAATGCGGCTGGCGGCGTTGCGCACCATGTCATTTTCGTCCTGGGTTGCTTCCTGGGCGATCTGGGCCAGCTCGGCTATTCGCAGCTTGGCCAGCGCCTCGAGGGCATTCAGGCGGTTGAACCAGATTTCATCTTTAAGCAGACGCCGCAGCGGAAATTCTGCCTGCGCCGAACCCAGGTCACCAATGGCGTCAATGCTGAAAAACAGGGTATCACGATCTTTAAGAACTTCGACGAGCGGCTTGACGAATTTTTCGTCTTTAAGCTGCCCCATGGCTCTGATCAGGTTAATTTTGTAGCTGCGCCCGGCTTTCTCAAGCCGTTCTACCAGAACATCAGGAAGCAGCCCCCCAACCTTCGACAGACTTTCGACAGCTGCGGCCCGCACCTGCACAGATTCATCATCGAGCATCGCCAGCAGTGGTTCGACAGCGCCGGTGCGATTGCTGGCACCGAGTGCTTCAACGATTCGCTTGCGTAAAAACCATTCAGGGCTGTCGATGTGCTTCTTGAGAATTTCGACCGCCGCGTCAGTACCGATGCGGCCCAACCCTTTCACACAGTATAGCCCGCGCTCGAGCGGCTCAGCAGCCAGCTCTTCACCAAAAAGTTTTAAAGATTCGGGGTTGGCAGTTTCAGAGAAAAATTTCAGAACCCACATACGCCGGTCAGTATCGAGAGAACGGTATTTTTCGAGCATGACATGCACAAGGGTCTCTTGCCGTGGCAAAAGGTATCTGATGCTCTGAGAAATTTTTGTTTCGTCAGCGAAGGTCAGATAAAAATTGATCAGCACCTCATCGACCTTGCGCGAGGCCGGCAGCATGGCAATCGCTTTGACAGCCGGCAGAACCAGATCGGGGGTCTTGCCAGACAGGGCAGCCTGCAAACCGTCGAGGGCGGGCTCGAACTGCAGCGCCCCAAGTATTCCGGCGGCTTCGATAAAATACTTATGCCGATTGACATCCAGGCGGGCCGAGAGGTATGCGGCCCCGGTTTCTTTTAAATGCTCGATAAACAACCTGGTCACCAGCTGACGTTCAACAACACTGCCGGTGTCAAAAACGGCAGTCAGTTTATCGAGTTTGGCTTCAGAGACCGGTTTCAAACCGGGCAGAATCTGGTCAAAAAAACTGTCTGACTTGTTAAAAGCTGTTTCAAGAAGAGCATCGAAGGAATCCGGGGCGGCATTAGTATTCATGGGGTGTCAATTCGGCGCCGTAACCGGGCCTTCGTATTTTTCGACCATGAAGTTTTCGCGGCCGACTGTTTTGCCATCGGCTTCGAATTCGAAAACATAGTTGCCGGGCGCCGGAAAGGCGAAATTGCTGAGCACGATCATGGAGCGGGCTACGAGGCCGGGCTGGCCCTGAAGCGGGGCTGAAGGTTTGACTTTTGGAATATCAACACCGGCGGGCGGAATGATATTGAGCGTGACATTAACTTTGCCGATTATTTCGCCCCATTCAATGAACAGACAGAGCTTGGGAAATGGCAGTGGAAAGCTCTGAACGAGGAGTTTGGAGCCCAGAACCCCCATAAGGCTTACCCGGCCGCCGACTTCCTGGCGGATATCTTCACAGACGAGAACGCATTTGTATTTCAGACTGCTCATTTATTTTTCCTTTTCGCTTAATTCAGGGGTTGATGCCCTGGTTTCTTCTTCGTTCAATAAAACTGCGCAGAATCAAAGCAGCGGCCACCGCGTCGATAACTTCGCGGCGTTGTTCGCGCCGCATTCCAGACTCTATCAGCGAGGCTTCGGCAATTTTGCTGGTGAAGCGTTCGTCAAAAAAGTCTATCGGCAGCGCGGTTCGTTTTTCGAGTTCATTTTTAAAGTAGCGCGACCGTTGGCAGGATTCACGCTCGACCCCGTCAAAAGACACCGGCAAACCTATAACCACCGCTTCGACACCTTCACGTTCCATGATTTTAAGCACTTCTTCGACAGCCGTTTTGCCGGCCTTGACCACCGAGAAAGGTGAAGCGGCAATTTCGAGCCGGTCGCAGGTTGCGACACCAATGCGCTTCTGGCCGATGTCGAGGGCAAGAATTTTCATCAGCCCGCCAGCGCCTGCGTGATCAGTTTTTCAGCTTCGACGAGCGCCGCATCGATTTTTTCGATGTCCTTGCCGCCGGCCGTCGCCATATCTGGCCGGCCGCCACCGCTTCCTCCGGCAATTTTTGCGATATCCTTGATGAGTTTGCCGGCGTGCAGGCCTTTTTTAACCAGGTCAGCGGTCAGTTTAAGCACGAATCCGGCTTTATCTCCGCCGGTTGCCAGCAACACTACCGTCTTTTCTCCGGCATTGCCGACCAGTTCATCAGAAATTTCCTTCATTTCATCGACGCTGAGACCTTCGGTGCGCGACAGAATCACCGACATACCGCTGATCTGCCGGGCGCCGGCCCTGACTGTATCAAGACGGCCACGGGCATCTGATTTGCGCATTTTATCGAGTTCACGGCGCAATTCGCGTGCTTCAGCAACCAGTTTTTCGGCTTTGGGCATCAGGCTTTTCTGGTCACATTCGAGCACTCGGGCCAGATCGCGTTCAAAGCGGCGCAGGTCGTGCAGAACATCGAGTGACGAGGCGCCGGTAACCGCTTCAATACGGCGCACACCTGCGGCGATTGAAGATTCAGAAGCTATTGAGAACAGGCCAATTTCGGCAGAATTGCCGATATGAGTGCCGCCGCACAATTCTTTTGAATAATTACCAACGCTGATAATGCGCACCCGGTCGCCATATTTTTCGCCAAACAGGGCCATGGCTCCGGTTTTAACGGCATCGGCAAAGCTCTTTTCATCGACATGAACGTTGTGAGCTTCGAGAATCTGCTCATTGACGCGATTCTCGATCTTTTCGAGCACATCTGGCCCGATAGATTCAAAATGGGTAAAGTCGAAGCGCAGACGGTCGGGGTTAACCAGTGAACCCGCCTGTTTGACGTGGTCGCCGAGGATTTCCTGCAGGGCTTTGTGCAGAAGGTGGGTCGCGGTATGGTTGCGCATGGTGGCCCGACGACTGCGGGTTTCGACCTGCATGTTGACCTGATCACCTTTTTTGAAGCGGGTGGTGGATTTCCAGGCACCGATATGCAGCCAGACACTTTCGGCCTTTTCGGTGGTTTCGACGATAAATTCGGCTCCGGTGGCACTGATTGTGCCTTTGTCGCCGATCTGACCACCTGATTCGGCGTAAAATGGTGATTTATCGGTAACGACCAGCACCTTGTCTTTTGCTTCAACGACGTCGAGAACCTTGGCGGTATCATGCATGGTTTGGTAACCGGTGAAGGTGGTGGCGGGGTAATCGCCCGGGTTAACCGCCTGAAAATTGACGAAAGCCGACACAACGTTGGCCCTGCCGCGTTCACGCTGTTTTTCGAGTTCGCTGTTAAAAGCGGTTTCATCGACCAGAATTTTTTCTTCGCGGCAGATTTCGCGGGTCAGATCGAGGGGGAAACCATAGGTATCATGGAGCAGAAAAGCTTTTTCGCCGGTCAGGGTGTCCTTTTTGTTGTGTCTGAGTTCAGCAACGAATTCGCTGAGCATTTCGCTGCCGGTTTTGAGGGTCTGCAGGAAACGCTCTTCTTCATTTTTGACGATGCGAATGATGTGCTGGGCGTTTTCGGCTACTTCGGGGTAGTCGCTCATGATTTCAGCCACAGTGGGAATAATCTGATGCAGAAATGGTTTATCCTGGCCCAGGTAACTGTAACCAAAGCGCGAGGCACGGCGCAGAATTTTGCGCAGCACGTAGCCACGGCCTTCATTGCCAGGAAGAGCGCCATCAGCCAGGGCGAACGACAGAGCGCGGGCATGGTCAGAAACCACTTTGACAGCAGTGCGGATTTTTGAGGATTCATTAAACTGGTGGCCAGTCAGGCTTTCGACCTTGTTAACAATGCCAACAAAGACGTCATTTTCAAAGTTGTCGAATTTGCCCTGCAGAATTGAGGCGAGGCGTTCAAGCCCCATGCCGGTATCGATATTCTTGCGTTCAAGCGGCGTCAGTGAGCCGTCTTCGGCGCGGTCATACTGGGTGAAAACCAGGTTCCAGAATTCAAGAAAACGGGCGCAATCGCAGCCGGGGGCGCAATCAGGGCTTTTGCAGCCGATTTCGGGGCCCTGATCGATATAAATCTCTGAGCATGGGCCAGATGGGCCAACGCCTATTGTCCAGAAGTTGTCTTTATCGCCAAGTTTAACGATGCGGTCGCGGGGCACCCCGATATCGCGATGCCAGATTTCGAGGGCTTCGTCATCGCTGTGGTGAACGCTGACATAGAGTTTGTCGGTAGGCAGATTCACTTCTTTGGTGATGAATTCCCAGGCCATGGCAATCGCTTCTTTTTTAAAGTAGTCGCCAAAGCTGAAATTACCGAGCATTTCGAAAAAAGTATGGTGGCGGGCGGTGTAACCAACGTTTTCGATATCGGTGGTGCGAAAGCACTTCTGGCAGGAAGCGGCGCGGCTGAGATCTTTTTTAAGGCCGAGAAAATAAGGTTTAAAGGGAGCCATGCCGGCACTGATGAAAAGAATGGTCGGGTCATCTTGTGGAATCAGGGGTGCGGATCTTTCGACCTTATGGTTATGGCGACCAAAAAAATCAAGAAACTTCTGGCGGATGGTAGCTGTTTTCACTGGGTGTCTCCTTGGCTTATGGCGATGGCTTTTTCACTTATACAGGAATCATTCATATTTTGCATTAAGAATTCTCGGGTAGATGCGGGTCACAAAGATGCGCTGCTTGATGGGTTTGCCGGTGGTATCGAACATTTCGTGCATGCTGAGCTGCACTTCGATGCCCTTGATTTTGGCGAGGTCGCGCAAACCGTTGCCAGCGGGATTTGACGGGTGATAATAATGCGGTGCGAGGTAATCGCGGTAGTCAGCCACTGCTTCGGTGGTGCTGCGGTTACGGAAAATAGTGCCGTCGGTGCCCCAGATTTTGAGATACTGCATCTGTTTGGTGATGAGAGCCTTTTTGACGCCCCCTTCAACTTCGCGATAGACGAACTTGCCGCGGCTGGGGCTGTCGAGGTGCTTTTCGGGGCCTTCATAGGTATAGGTAACCTTCTGCGAGGCGTTGCCACTGCGGGCGGGCACCATGATCGTCAGCTTATACAGCAAGGCGTTTTCTTCATCGAACAGACTGCTTTTAAAGATCGTGTCGAGTTCAACGACTTCGGTCATTTCGCGCAGATCACGCTCGATAACCATGAGAAAATTTCGGGCTTCATGCAGGGTATCGAGCGACTGGCGCTGGCGTTCGAGGCTCAGAAAAGTGCGGTTCATAAACATATAACCCATGGCCAGCACGATTCCAAAGATCAGCAGCGAAATCATGACTTCGACGAGGGTAAATGCACGTCTTCGGGCGGGCAAAGAATTTGTTTTCATGAATTTACCTCTCAAGGCTGGTTAAGCGGGAACGGGAAAGAAGCATTCAGGCCGCCGCCGAGTGTTTCATCGCCGAGGATGGTTGCGAGTTCAAAGGCTTTTTCGTTGTTCTTTTTGCCCATTACTTTTTCATCGAACTTGACGATGACCCTGATACGCACCCGGCGCTTTTGCAGCTCAAAATCGGGCCTGGACGGGTCGGGGTCGATATTTGGGTAAAAAGACAGGCGGCTTTCGCGGGAATAAGTGACGCCGGGGCTGTCCCAGACTCCGTTGGTCTCGAGGGGCAGAACGACCTCCTGGAAAGGGCCTTCAGCCGGGTCGGAAGCTGCGACTTCGATGATTTTGCGCAGCTCGATGAACGGCCGGCTCTTGAGTTCTTCGATTTTCTGTAGAGCCAGGTTGCAGGCGACCACCTCATTGATGCTCTTGTAGGTAACCTTTTCAGAGACGCCAAAAAGCAGAATAATCGGCAGCATAACGAGTGATGCCACCGAAAGTGCGACAAGTATTTCAACCAGGGTAATACCCCTGAAAGTTCTGGAAGAAAAATTTTTCAAAAGCTGTAAACTCCTTCCTTCATACGGCCGATATAGAAAGCAAAGAAAATTTCTCGAGGTCAAACAAATGAAAGTTAACAAGAAACATTTCGGTCTGATTCTTGCATCGCTGATGGCCCTTTCCTTTAACAGCCACTTTGCCCAGGCGGCAAAGAAAACCGGCGAAGCCTTCACCCCAGGCAAAGCCTACGCTTTTAAGAAAGTCGGCAAAGAATATATCAGATTGCCGCAGGTCAACCCTGGCCCGGTAGTCGTCAAGAAAACCGGCGTCAGAATCGACCGCAACTACGTCTATATCGGCGGCTATGTGGTCAACACCACTGACAAGGTTATTCAACATCTGCGCATCTTCCCGTCGTTTGCAGATTCGAGTCTTAACACCAGCAAGCTCGTCGAACAGCTGAACCACGAAGAAAAGAACCTGGCGCCCAAAGAAACCCGGCGCTTCGTCATCATGCGCCCCGCTTCAGAACTGGCGCCGCTTCTCAACCATGATATTCCGTTAAACGATAACTGCATACTTAATTGCCGGGTGATTTAACACTCAACTGCTCAATATTACCTATCGCGTTATCCCAGTCGGGCCCCTGAGTATCGGGGGCCTGCTTTTTCATGAGCCTGAAAACATTCAGATAAGCATCTTTAGCCTTTTCTTGCATGTTCTTGCTTTCATATACCTTCGCCAGGCGGTCATAGGCATAGACAATCGCATCTAGATCTTCGCCGGCGGCGCCTTGCGTAAGAAGCTTTTCTTCGAGAAGAGTTTCAAGTTTCATGATGCCGAGGTTGTCTGAATCTTCAAGCGCCATTACCGCGTCTTTCAACTGCATCGAAGTTGGTGATTGCAGCTTGCGGCGGAGTTCTTCGCGCTGCTGTTGGAAACGGGCCGCCGTTTCGCGTGATGCTTCGTATTTTTGAATTGCCAGAATGCGGCGTTCTTCGCGCAGGTCTTTCGCTTCGATCTGGCGGTTAAGCGACTGGGATTGCGAGGCAATGCCCATGGCAACCAGCTGGCGCTGATGGGCGCCAAGGTCGCGGGTCTTGCTGCCAAAATATTTAGAGGGTTTGAGAAACGAAAAAAGACCATCATTGCCGCTGCCACCCGGGCCGACCTCAGGGTTAATGATTGTTGATCTTGACAGGTGAAAAACGAAAACCGCAGTGAGCACGAGCACTATGGCGGCAGCTCCAACCAGGTAGGGGTTTTTCCAGAGGGGGCCTTGAGGAGCCTGGGCCGGTTTGCCGGGAGGGTTTTTCAGCGGATATAAAGGTCTGACCATTTTTTAGTCCTGAATATAAATGCAAAGATAGACAATGTACGGGCAACACCGAAGCAACGCCCCGATGTACCGTTTGAAAGTATAGCAGAGGGCAGAGAGAGTGTCTATAATAAACTTGCAAAGGTCAAAAGGCTGTGCTATAAATTTAGTAACTTGTTTTTAAGACATAAAAATTTTGCCTGTTCCCTCGGAGAGCGGTGTTTGAACAGTTCCCAGAATATACAGCAAACCTATGATCGTTTCAGCGCACTTTACGACCTGATCTGCAAGCCATGGCTTGAATGGGGTCGGCAAAGAGCAGTTGAGAAGTTAGGCGCGTTGCCTGGGTCGCGTGTTCTTGAAATCGGCATCGGAACCGGTTTAAACCTTGAATACTACCCCAAAGGTGTTGACGTTCTCGGGTTTGACTACAGTTACGGTATGCTCGAAAAGGCCAGGCAAAAAGCCCTTGAAACAAGTTGCGGCCGGGTAGATCTCATGCAAATGGATGCCTGTTCTCTGGGGTTTTCTGATAACGCATTTGAGTTCATCATGGCTGCCTATGTTTTGACCGTCGTTCCAGAACCAGAAAAAGCGGTCAGAGAATTGTTCAGAGTTGCCAGGCCCGGGGCCAGAGTCGTCATGGTCAACTATTTGCGCAGCAGCAGCAAACTGGTTGGCATTTTTGAAGACCTGCTTCATCCGATTTTTTCGAATCTGGGCCTGTTTACCCTTGACCATGACCTGCCAAGTCTCCTGGAACAAAATGGTGCGCAAAATATAAGAATTGAGCCAACCTCTTTTCTTAAAACGCACCATATCATTTCGTTCAATGTTCCTGCCTGAGTTATGCCCCGCGCCCGATGAATCGACCACGTGCAGTTGCCGCCCTGAAAGCAGCGACTGCCGTTGATAGAGAATCGCAAACAGGCCTGTATTTTTAAATTCAGCAGAAACACGAAGAAACCGGGCTTCGCCCAACCCGGTAAAGGTGCGGTTTTTTCAGGCCGCAACCATAATCAAGACCGGCCAGGCCGGCCAAAAAAATGGAGTTTAAACTGGTGACTACAGTAGCGAAACGGGGTTCTAAACAACCCGACAAAAATCAGACAGAACACGAATTTGCGAGAATCAAAGAAGGGCTGAAGGCCAATCAGGCCAAACTGGCAGAGCACCTGCGTCAGAGAGTAGGCATTGGCGACTGGAAAATCGCCGAATTTGATTGCCGCCTCGACGAAGGCAATGAAAATATTGACATTGTTTTCAGCGCCCCCGATGGCAAAAAAGAAAAATTTATCATTGTCGATATTTCGATTCCACACCTCGGCATCGGCCAGAAATACGGCTTGCCTGGCAAAGCCAAGCTGTTTCAGAAAGAGCGCGAAGTCTCGGCCCTGCGCATTAAAAAAGCAATTATTCTGATCCGCAAAGGATTAGCAAGCGTCAGCACCCAGCCTGGCCGTATCCGCTGCCCGATCATCGAGATTCAGCTCGAAAGCATTGTTAAACCCGAACCGGTTGAACGCCGCCCCGCTGAAAACCGTGACACACGCGATACCCGTGATACCCGCGACAATCGCGCCCCACGCGGCAACCGCAACGAAAGACAGCCGCGAAATGACCGGCCGCAGACCCCGACTGAAGAGCCACAGTCACAGCCGTCACAGTCCTCACAGCCGCAGTCACAATCGCAGCCACGAGGGCAGTCACAAGCGCACCCAAGATCACAGGCTCAGTCCCAGTCCCAGTCACAGTCTCAGGCCCCGGCCAGAACCGACGTTCGAGCCGAGACGGCTGGCAGTGCCCCGACTGGCATAACAGGCGTTTCGCAAGATCTATTGTTCGCCCTCAAGGAAGCAATTGTGCATGAATGCCTGTCAACCATGCACAAGCGCTGTAACAAATACGTACGCAAAGGTTTGTGGCGCTGGATCGAACGCGAAATCATGGACCCGAACGTGCATTTTTTCCTGATCATTTTATCGAGTATTTATCAGGGCAAAACCGGTGAGATACTCAGCCGCCGCTTCAAGAACTCTGAAGACTTCTCAAATAAGCCCGAAGACGTCATTCAGGCTATTTTTTCGCGTGAGAATAACCTGGCAGACGAGATCAAAAAAGACTCAGAGCGCCATCGGCGGGCACTGACCAAATTTCTTGTCTGCTTCAGCCAGACGCCTCCTTTTGAATATCTCAAATCGGTTTTCCTCAAAGATTTCCGCAGTTACAACGATGGGCTGCGGGCCAGAATGAACGTTTACGCAACCCTCGAACAACTTCTCGACCGTTGTGGCTTTGAGGGCGAAAAAGAAACCAGATATCCCCTTGAAATTCTCGACGAGCTGAAGATCTTTCAGGGTATTATGACCGGCAATTACACGTTGCTGCGCACCGAAAATGCCTCTAAAAAGCTCAAACATCTCGTGCCCCAGGTAGAATGGACCAACGAAGACATCTACTCATTGCGCAACCAGCTCGCTAAAGCGCTGAATCTGCCTTCCCAGGAATTCAACCTCAACGCTTTTCTACCACAGGCCTTCTTCCAGGATGCCAAAATCTTGGCCGAAAGCCGAAAAGAAGCAATCCGAACCCCCCTGCACCAATCGGCCCAAACTCCTGTTTCAAGCAGCAGCGTTGACCAGCCGGAGCAATATTCTGACGCTGATGAAGCGCGTGAAGCACCCGTCACCCCCGAAACCGCCACAGCAGAACCCACCGGGCCAGACAACCGCCCGGTACGCCGCGACCGCAAAGCCGAATTTTTCGAACGACGCAAAGCCGAAAAACAGGCCCGACAACAGCAGCGGGAACTGCGTGACACGCCGCCCGCACGCACCGAAAGAGAACCCGGGCCTCGACCGGCCCCTGAAATGCCGAGCCGCAATGAAGTTGCAGCAAGACCGATCAGTGCCAGAAACCTGATCGATAATCTTGTCGCCCAGCCTGCCCAGTCAGCCCAGTCAGCCGAACCCGCCGAACTGCGCGAACCCAGGCCGAGCCTTGACTGTGATGAAGCGCGTCACCGCTATTTCGAAAACTTCGGCGGCCATCTCGAAGAAGATGTCGATGCCCTGCGACTGGCAATGGCCATGGTCAGACACGAACAGGAAAAAGCCGAGCAGACCGCAATTCGCATCAGCGAAAAGCCGGTAGTCGATGATTTTTCAGCTGACGATGAACCCGATTCCTATCGCCCGCCCCTCAAAAATTCAGGGCAGAGACCCACAGTCAACATTACCCAGAACCCGCCACGCAGGGTTTCAAGGCCACTTGGCCCCGATGGCCAGCCATCGGGCAACAATCCTGACCGAAAAAGGCGTTTTTCGCGAAACTCGCAAAACCGCAACCGGCCCAGGAGACCAAATAACGGCGGAGGCACCCGATGAGCAAACTTCCCCCGCACATGATCAAACGCATGATTTTCATGTTCTGCGTCATGTTTCCGGTCTTGCTGTATGCCGAATATACCGGCAACAACTCAGTGCCGGTAGCGGCGATGACCGGCGGCCTCACCGCAGGGGTTTCGGTAGTTCTTTTTCCTGACCCCGAGCACCTGAAAAGCCTCAAAAATGACGAAAACGACAAAGAGTGAACCGGTAGTCGGCCTCGACCTGGCCGACAAACTGGGGCTAAGTGTCATCGACCGCGTCTCAGAGCGACTGCTGTTCAGCGACAGCATCACTCTGGCCCGCGGTGATACCCAGAAGCGCCTGCTGCGCCTGCATGAAGTTCTCGTGGAGCTTTTCGAACGTTTCAACCCGGTCGAAATTGCCATCGAAGACGTCTTTCTGCCGGCCCGCACCTCGCCGCGCACTCCGATTTCCCTCGGAGAACTGCGCGGCGTTGCCCGCCTCTGCGCCGCTGAACGAGCCGTGCCGGTATTCTTTTACCCGCCCCGCAAGGTTAAAATGGCCATTACCGGCTACGGCAACGCCAGCAAAGAAGACGTGGTGCACTGGATCGAAAGCGAATTCAAGGTCAAGGTCAAAGATCATAACGAGGCCGACGCGATCAGTATCGCCTGGACTCACATTCTCGAACGCCGCTTCACCGCCTGCCAGGAATGAGTATCTCACCCGCTCATGAAACACAAAAAGCAGCCTGACGCATTCTCGAATGTTTTCGACGGTTACCTGAACCTTCTGCTTCGCTTTATCTGGAATCCGCTGCAAAGGCTTGCCGGCGACCCGGGCAAGGCTTCGGGGCCGATTCTGTTGTTATTCGCGCTTCGCCGTCTGCTTGTAGTCGCGATTCTTTTCGCGGCCTTTGGCCTTTTTGTCGCGGCCATGTCGCATTTTAAAATCGGCACCGAAAATTTTCTCGGCGAAATCTTTGGCTATCTGATCGGCTTCCCGGTGATGCTGGGGTTGATCTACGTCTGCCTTGATTTCTTGCGACTCGTGATTCTGGCTGCCAGCAACCGACGCGGCGACGAAGAGCTTACCGGGGCCTTGCGCACCCTCGTTCTCGGGCTTGGCGTGGTGATGTTTTTTTCAGGCCTGCTCGGCATGGTCAACTTGCAGATGTGGTTCAGCAGCAAAGCCACTGAACGAGCCGAGCGTGCCAAACTCCAACAGGAACAGCAGGAATACCTCAGCTATCTGAAACGTGGCCGCCAGGCCTGGAACGCCTACATCAACCGGACAAGCATGCATTACATCGAATTTTCAGGCATGAATCTAGATGGCTTCGACTTTTCGGGCTATGATCTCAATATGGTAAAGTTCAAAAATACCTCGCTCAAAGGGGCACGCTTCGACGACTGTTACCTGCCAAACGCCAACTTCGACCGGGCCGATTGCCAGGGCGCATCTTTCAAAAAAAGCTACTGCATGATGACTTCATTTTTTAAAACATCCCTGCAGAATGCCGATTTCACAGGAGCCTTCATCAGACGCGCAACCCTGGCGAAGGCCGATTGCCAGAATGCTACCCTCACCGACCTAAACGAAAATTTTAATCTTTCACCATGGAATTCCCGTTAACGCTCATGACCACTGGCCATCAGGCGGCACAACCGCACAGAACCAGGCAATTTAAACGCATTATACACTTCCGAAAAGTGCAGGATATAAAAGAAGCGAGCTGGCAATTCCCGGTCAAAATCACCTTTTAAAGGCGACTTTCTGGCCGGTCGAAAATATTTTGCCGTTTTCTGAGCCCCTGATCATGCGAATTGCTCTGGCGACATCCTTGACCACAAAACCCGACAGGTCTTTGATGTTATAGTCAAAGAGCAGCGGCGCCAGGGTAGTCGTTGGCCCAACCAGCGTAATTTTCTTTGCATTCTTCGCCAGCGCCAGAAGCCTCGGCAGTGTCTTGTCTACTATGCTGATACTGCCAATAAAAACAAATTCACTATCCGGAATCATATAATCTGCTGCCGAAAAGGGGTAATCGTCTTCATGCACCCTTTCGCCCGCAATGATTTTCATATCGCAGATGGGCTCAAGCAGTTTGCTGATATAAGGGAAGTGCCCGACCACCGTAACTTTTCGGCCACGCACTTCGTTCTGCGACATGATAAAAGGGTCAAAAACCCTGTCCTCAATGTGCAGTGAGTCTGAGACCGCAACACCATTTGCCCTGGCGACTTCAAGGTTGTTGTAATAAGCGTTAATGGCGGCAAGGCCTACGGCCGCTTCGTAAAAATTCCATGATTTAACGCATTCGGCAACTTCGCGCAAAGGTGCCCCTTCAAGGTTTTTTGTAAACATGGGCTGCCTGAAGTCGTAAGGTTTGGGTTCGCCAATGCCCATGCCGTTTCTGCTTTTTACATAGGCAAACTCGCTGCCTCTGACGATTTCTTCGGCGACCCAGTCCTCTGGGATACCATTGATAAGTCGATCATAAATTTCCCACATTTTACGGTTCCTGACCTTTCAAGATTTCTCTGGTTATTTCGTGACCACTTCTGAGGCTGTTTCTCAAACAAAAAATTGTGGCATCAAGCTTCTCGATACTGTCAAGACAACTCTTTTCTTCGTCTGAGGTCAGCAAAATCCTGCTGATGCCGCCGTTGCTGATGACGATACGCTTGTCGGCACTCAAAGCCAGCAAGGGGTCATGCGTCGAAATAAACACGATTTTTTCTTTGCGTGCCAGAATGGCAATCGCCTGCCGCCGATCAATGCCGGCATTCTCAATTTCATCGATCAGCACGATCGGGGAAGTGCTCATATAGGCCGTATCAGCAATCATAAGTGCCCGCGACTGCCCGCCGCTGAGCTGCGTTACCCTGGTTTCCATGGTGAATTTTTCGCCCGCCAGCTCGTTAGCGCAAGCAAAGCAGCGCTCAATGGTTTTGCCGACGTTCATCGACAGCCTGCTTCCGGCATGCATTTCAAGAAATTCCCTGACTGTCAGATCCATAACAAAATTCATGTTCTGGGAAAGCTGCGCTATCAGCCGTCCTTCTACATCGAAACGTTCTGCGTCGCTGAGCTTTCTGCCGTCGATAAGAATAGTTCGCCCGGTCGGGGTATCACCGTCTGCCAGGCACTCTATATCGGCCAGCAGTCGACTTTTGCCAGAACCGGTCGGCCCGACGATGCTGACAATTTCTCCTATTGAGACAGTAAACTCTTGAATCTCGCCGGCTCCGGTCTTGCCATGCCCGCCCAGAATGGTTACGGATTTTATGGCAAGACTATCTTCGGCCTTTTTTCCAAAGGTTTTGAGAAAGTCACAGAAATCACGCAGAATCATTTCCTTGTCGAGACCGAATTCTGAAATTGCTTCGCCGTCAACCAGATCAAGGGCCTGCATCAAGGGAAGGTCCCAGTTAATATCAAGGATACGCAGATTCAGAAAGAAATCCCGGCAGATCGGGTGCTGTTGCAGTATCTGGCTTAGGGGAGCTGATAAGACGGTGGCAAGAAGCTTATCCATGGCTGGGCAGTTTAAACTCCATTTTTTTCATGGTTCCCATCTGGTATTGTTCGCCGATTCTGATTTCGCCGGTACAGTATGAGCAAACCGCCGCCGGAGTGGTGAAGCGCAGTTTCATATCGCGTAACCCCTCGATTTCACGCGCACCCTGCAGGTGCCGGGCCAGCATCGGCGCACCCTGGCCAGTAATGCCGTTGATAAAGAAGATTCTGGCTGCGGTATTGACCTGCCTGATGTTAAAGGCAAAAACCTCTCTCTCGGCCTGCGAAACGATGTCGCCCTTGGTTACCACGACAATGTCAGCCATTTTCAGCATCGGGCCGATCTTGCGCGGCGTATTTACCCCAGAAAGATTGTCTATGACGCAGATTGAAAGAATGCCGGTAATGTATGGCGAACACCGGTTGCACAGCCCGGCACTTTCGGTGACTAGAATTTTGAAGCCTGATTTTATGCCCCATTCGACGGCAGACTCGATATTGCTGACGAAAAAATGATCGGGGCAGAGCTTGCCCGAAAAACCTGTGACAACCGGAATGCCGGCTTCCTGATAACGCAGATTGTCAAAAGAAGTCAGGCAGTCGAATTTAACTGCGCCAATTTCGCCGCTCGCGATATTCATTGCTTCAACCAGCTTCAATATGACCGAAGTTTTGCCTGATGAGGGCGGTCCGGCGAAGGTTATCAGTTTCATACGGGTTTTCCTTATTCTAATCTGGAAACGAAAGCCAGGCCAAAAACCATGCCGAGAATCAGAATGCGGCAATGGCTGCGGAATATTTGTTTCACGTTGCCCCCACAAGAAAGAACTCTTCTTTCAAAAAGTTAGTTTAGCAGAAATTTTAGCAGATTTGTCAAAAAAAGTTGCTTAAATATGATAAAGTAGTATTAATGTCTACTTTGCATTGTTTGCAAGTTAATAATATATCGAGCCGGGCAGAATTTGCTTCAGGCGCACCATTGAAGGTGCCTCGGCCATGAAACTTTTAATAGTATCTCTTAAGTTCCTCTATAAATGAACTGGTTCACGGCAAAGTTACATTGTGCCTGGGGTCGTTTTGCAAAGCAGTTTGAAAAAACATGATCATTGATTTGCGTATTGGCGCGGAAAATTATATAATTTTCGGGTATGACCATAAAATCGATTTTGTACGCGAACATACCAGGGGAACGACGCTTTACGCCATCAACGCCAGTCGAGCGGATTTCGCGGATGAGCCACATCGGCATCATTCTGCCGGTACTGCCGAAGAAGAAGAACGAGCAGGCAAAACCCGAAAAATCTTTTCAGGAGCTTTTTAACCTGGCGCTTGAAAAGGAATCAGGCAATAAAATATGACGCCTGCCACCAAAACGCCATGAACTTTGTCGCCCTTGATTTTGAGACGGCCACCGGAAGTCGTGCAAGCGCCTGCGCACTCGGCATAGTAACCGTTTCGGCCGGCGAAATTACCGATGCCTGGCACACTCTGATCAGGCCGCCCGGCAATCAGTATTGGCGCATGAACATTGGGGTGCATGGCATTACTCCGGCACAAACCCGCAATTCACCAGACTTCGCTGAAGTTTACCCCGAAATAAGAAAACGTCTTCACGGAAAAACAGTAGTCGCGCACAACGAAAGTTTCGACAGAAACGTGCTCAAGAGCTGCATGGAATTTTACGGCCTTGATTATTCTGAACTGGTATTGCCAGCGAAATGGGAATGCACGGTAAAAATCTACCGGGCGCTCGGCTTCAGCCCCTGCCGCCTCTGTGACTGCTGCGAACGCCTGAGCATTCAGCTCAATCACCACGAGGCGCTCTCTGACGCAATGGCCTGCGCGCAGCTTTATCTGCGCCGCAAAATCGCCAGACCCTGAATGCTGCTCTGGCAGCAACCTCTAATCGACGCTGACCGGCACTGATTCTTGAAACCGGGTGGCAAACCAGGTGTTTAAGTGCGCAAGCAGAACATAGAGGTATGGAAAAGCTACGGCGAGCAAAATTACAACCCTGCACCAGTACCAGAGCCGTTCGTAGCGGTCTAAAAAGTTCGAAATGAAGAAAATGTCGAGAACGGCGCTGGCGACGCAGATTTTGGCAATCGTCAGAGCGGCGCCAGGCGCTTTCAGATACAAATACAGCGGGATCCAGGTCTCGATGAATTTATAAGGGTTTTCTGGGCCTAGCAGTGGTTCGAGAACCATTGGAAAGCCCATAACGACCAGAAAAGCAGCCGCCCAGTAAAGAACGAGACTTATGGTATTGTTGCTGATCATTTTTTATTGGTGCTCCCGATTCAAGATTCGCAATAGATTACCTCTCACTACATTTCTACCTGGCCGTGGCAATATTAGAGCGCATTAAGGATTTCTCACTGGTTCGACAGCGCGGCCAATCAGCCAGGCGGCCTTGAAACATTCAACGAGCCTTTGTTTATAAATATATTCAAGGTAAGGCCATTGTTCAATGCATTTTTTGCCTGACAGCGAATTTCAGACAGTTGCATCGGCGCAGAAATTGTGATAAATTGCTCAAACGAACTTTTGCAGGATACGCCGCAAAGTTAAAGCATTATTTATTTCAGGAGAATTGCAATGCAAAGTCGTGTTAAATGGTTTGACAACGTCAAAGGCTACGGCTTCATCGAAAGCATCGAAGGTCAGGACATCTTTGTCCATTACAAGCAGATTGAGGGCGATGGTTATAAAACACTGCGTGAAGGCCAGCAGGTTGAATTTGAACTTGCTACTGGCGAAAAAGGCCCGCTTGCCACTAACGTCAAACTGCTCGCGTGAATTTTTGAATCTCGATAGGGGCGATGACGGATCACCGTTTCGCCCCTTTTTATTTTAAATGCAATCTTGAAGGGATGTAAATCAGCAAATGGAAGAACTGAAGCTTAATTCGACCCAGGAACAGCGTCTGCAGGTCATCGAAGAAATGCGAAAAGACGGCATCGACCCTTATGGCGGGCGCTATGACCGCACCCATTCATCTGACCAGGCCAAAGCGGAATTTGAGAAGGCTGAAGCAGCCGCCATCGAAAAAGAGCATTTTCACACCGCGGCGATGAAACTGGCCGGGCGCATCGTTTCTAAGCGCGACCAGGGCAAGACCGCTTTTATTCATATAACCGACCAGGTCGGCAAGATTCAGGCATATATACGCAAAGATGTGGTGGGCGAAGAGAACTTTGCCTTGCTGAAACGCCTCTATGCCGGTGATATCATCGGCATAGAAGGGCCGGCTTTCCGCACCAAAACTGGCGAAATATCGATCAGGGCCGAAAAAATCGTGATTCTGTCGAAGTCTATCAACCCACCGCCCGAAAAGTTTCATGGGCTTACTGATGTTGAGCAGCGCTACCGGCAGCGTTACGTCGATCTGATGTCAAACCCTGAAGTGCGTGAGACCTTCATGAAGCGCAGTCAGATCATTCAGAGCATGCGTGAATATATGACCGGCAACGGTTATCTCGAAGTCGAAACCCCTATGATGCACGCGGTAGCGGGTGGTGCTGCGGCCCGACCGTTCATCACCCATCATAACGCCCTCGACATGGAACTGTATCTGCGTATCGCCCCTGAACTATATCTGAAGCGTCTGCTGGTCGGCGGTTTCGAGAGGGTTTTCGAAATCAACCGCAACTTCAGAAACGAAGGCATTTCGATCAAGCACAACCCTGAATTCACCATGATGGAAGTTTACCAGGCTTATGGCGACATGGAAACGATGATGGATCTCTCGGAAGAAGTCATCTGCCACGCCGCGAAGAAGTTTTTTCCTGAGATGAAAGTCGTCTATCAGGGCCGTGACCTCAATTTCGCCAGACCCTGGCGGCGGGTCACCATGCTCGACCTGGTGCGTGAAGTTTGCGGCTGCAATGAACTCACCTACAGTTGCCCGCGTGAACTGGCCGCCGAGCAGGCAAAGAAGCTGCATGTTCCGATTGAAAAGTCAGACAGCGCCGCAAAGATCATCGTGAAGATTTTCGAAGAAAAGATCGAAGGCACGCTGATGGACCCGACCTTCGTTTACGAATACCCGAAAGAAAACTCGCCGCTGGCCAAAGGCAGCAAGGATGACCCGGCCAAAGTCGATCGTTTTGAGTTATTCATCTACGGTCGCGAAATGGGCAACGCTTTCTCTGAGCTTAACGACTCAGAAGACCAGCTGCGCCGCTTCGAAAACCAGCTGACCCAGCGTGAAGCCGGTGATGACGAAGCTCATCAGATGGACACGGATTATGTCAATGCCCTCAGATACGGCATGCCCCCGGCCGGTGGCCTGGGGCTGGGTATCGACCGCATCGTCATGCTGCTGACCGACTCGGCATCGATTCGCGATGTTATTCTGTTTCCGACACTGCGCAAGCGGGTTGCCGGGACACCCGAAGAAGCCCCACAAGCAGCCGAACCGGCCGCCGAAAAATAGTTTTCGGCCGGCAGCATTCAAACCGGCTGGGCAACCTGAAAGATAAAACCGGGCCAATCAGAAGATTGGCCCGGTTTTGTTTTTTGTCGATTTGCGGGGGCTATTTAAGTTGGCGGCGCAGAGCTTTAACGCGTGCCTTGGCTTGCAGCATTCTGTTGTGGGCTTCGCTGACCTGCTGCCTGCTGCTGTTTGAAGAAGCCATCAGGCGGTTGTATTCAGCAAAGCACTGGTAATAGAGTTCTTCGGCCCGACCAAGGTCTTCGATGCTGGCTGCAGCAGCGTCACCGGTTGAGGTAGTTTCGGCAGCGATACTGCCGGTGTTATTGATCGGGGCTTCGGCTGAAGCACTGACAGAGGGGTAGGCCCCTGCTGCATCGCTGGAACCGGCCATCGCACCGCTGACTTCGACTGACACGGCCGGGGTCGGCAGGCTCGGGCTACCGGCACCAAAATTGAACAGCTTGCCAAACCAGCTTGAAAGCCTTCCCCAGAATGAGGTGCTGGTGGTGGTGGTTGTGGTAGTGGTAGTAGTGGTCGGGGTTGTCGGCCTGGTTGGCTGAGTGGTTGTGCCGGTGGTGGCGGCTACGAGGCCTGCCGTTGCCAGATAGTTATACAGTGCACGGCTAACGTTTCTGGAACCGCCGTTAACGTAAAGCAGCAGTTGATCGAGAGTCATGCGGCCCTGGCTGTTGTCGAAGAGAACCTTGGCGAGGGCGGCCTTGTCGTCTGGGTAGGTGCTGACGTATTTTTGGCAGAACTGCAAGAGAGAGTATTGCGGGCCAGTGCTTGAAATAATATTGAACACCTTGTCTTTGCCGCTCGTAATTTTGTTGAAGCAGTCAAAAAGAACCTTGCCAACGAATAATTCGTTGCGGGCCATTTCGCCAAAAGAGCTGTCTTTGAGAAAAGCGAGTGAACTCAGGCTGTTGAGGTCGAAAGAGAAAACCTTGCCGTTGTTCTTGTTGGCCGCGAAGGCGTTTGCCCAGCCTTCGACCCAGGCGGTGTTGTCGTCGGGCAGAATTTCGTCGATGTAGTGCTTGTTATCGCTGCCATAGTTGAGGTTATTAAAGTTATATGAAGACGGGTAAGCATTCAACATGGCCACATGCCCGAATTCGTGCAGAAACAAAAAAGTCTTGCTCGAATCAGAGGCAAAATTGTTGATGTATTTGTAGAGATTGAGGTTGTAGCCGCCGGTTGTAGATTTGGCAGTGTATGAATTGCTGTCGCGGTCGCTGAGGGTCAAATTCATGGTTTGTGAAAGCGACTTTGAAACCGTGCTGGCGTAATCAAAAATCGTGCGGCCATCAGCAAGCTTCAGATTCAGGTAATTGCGCCAGGCCGAACCGCTCGGCAAATCTGACGGGCTGCTGATCTTGGTGCTGCGATAACCGATCTCATTGCCATACGAGTCTGTGACCACCCGCTCATAAACGAGGTTAAGGCTACCGGCAAAAGCAGGCAGAGTCACAAGAACCAGCATAACTGCCACTGCCAGCATGGTGCGCGTCAGGCAACGAAATTGAGTTGATCGAATCATTTTTTACCTGCTGTTGTTGAATTATAGGTTAATTATATGAATGAAACAGGGGTACGTCTATGGGTTTGGCAAAAAATTTCATGGCAGCGATAATATTCAGGGCAAACGAGAACTTTTTTTGCCATCAGCGCTCTTACGGCATGCCAGTCGTTGCGGCCGCTTCCGCTATCCTGGCTCACGCGACAAACGATGTCCTGCCGAAACTACCACCTAGAGATAGTGAAATAAGCATTTGCCCTGCCACCTGCAGCTTTGTTTATGCAGTTTTCAATAAATCTGTTAAAATGGCGGCGCTTAACCAGCAGCATTGTGCAAAATATCCGCGAAGAAGGTTGATAAAATGGTTTTTTCTCAGAGGGTCAGCGGTGTGGGGCGGGTCACTCTGGCGGCCTTGATCTGGGGGGTTGCATACCCGCTGACCAAGGTGGCGCTTGGCGAGGTTCCGCCTTTGCTGCTAGGGTTTCTGCGGTTTCTGCTGGCCGGCGTCTTTTTTATGATCAGCGAGCGCAGCCTGCCACTGAGCGGTGTCGCGCCCGAAGATCGCAAGAGTTTTTTCGGGCTGGCCTTCTGGGGCGTCTTTCTTTTGATTGTCGGCATGAACTTCGGGCTGATCTGGGCGCCGGGCATGGCTGCCTCGATTCTATCGGGCACGCCGCCTTTGTTCACGGTTGTTCTGGCGGCCATTTTTCTTGGGGAAAAAATGCGGCCGGCCCAGTTTGTTTCGATTGGCCTGGCACTGGTCGGGCTGGCATTGCTGGGCAATGATTTTTCAGCGGCCCCGGGTGTCAGTGCCTGGCAGGTTTGGGCGGGCGGTCTGCTGACCCTTGTGCCCCAGTTTGCCTGGGCGATGTACGGCATTACCGGCAAGCGACTGATCGAGCGCTATAACTGGCGCCAGATATGCCGCGACACCTTCAGCCTAGGGGCCTTGCTGCTGTTCATACCGGCGGCCATTGAAGTCTGGTGGGTCGGCTGGGGTTCATGGAGCCAGTCGTCGCTGTTCATACTCTTTTATCTGGCACTGATGAATTCGGTCGTGACCTACTCACTCTGGAACAGCGCCCTGGGGTTGATTCCGGTCTCGCTGGCCAGCTTTCTTATTTACCTGCAGCCGGTTTCCGGGGCGATTTTATCGTATTTTCTTTTTGGCGAGAAAATTGCGGCCGGCGGGCTGGTAGGCACAGTGCTGATTTTCGTAGCCCTGACCCTGGTTCTGCTGCCTGCGAAATCATCAGAAACGTAAAATTTGAGTTTGCAAATGCCGGATGTGCTCTGGCCGGTTTTGTGAAGATGCGGCCGGGGTTCGAGACTGATGATGTCTTTGCCGATTTCCGCACCCAATAGAAGCCTTACCACAGGGTTGTCTTCCATGAGGTATTTAAAAACCGAATCGTAAATCGCGTTGGCTATCAGCATAAAGCTCCTTCGATACTGCAACAGACAAGCGGCGGTCATGCAAATCCAGTTTCATTTTAAACCTGCCGGATTGATGAGGTAAATAGTTAAAATTATGTGACTGTCAGAAGAACCTTAGATTTATGCTTCCTAAGGAATAACGACATTTGCATTCGGTCCTTCGACCGGCCGGGGCCGGCTCAGGAACCGGGTATGACGCGCCCCCATGGCCCTTCGACTCATTCGACAGGCTCAGGGACCGAATGCTAACTTACCTTGGCGAGCAGCTGGCGGAGGGTGGTGACGAAGGATTCCAGATCGGCGTGGGTGTGGGCTTTCTGGCCGTAAAGCTCGGCTTCTAAAAGGCGGGCGGCCTGGCGGCCCTGGGCGGGGCGCAGATTGAAACCTATGCACAGGCGCTCGAAGTATTCGGCGGCGGTTTCGGGGTCGCTGCGGGGGTGGCCGCGTTCTTCCATCAGCTGCGAAAAGCTCGCGAATAGTTCTACCAGATCAATGCCGGCGAGGTCTGCGGCTGAAAATTTTAAACCGGCTTCCAGAAGCAACTTTTCTTGCTCATCTGGCACCGGTTCTTCTTTTTCTTTCTGCTCTTTGCGCCTTGTCAGCATTTTGAGCAGCCAGCGCATCAGCCTTTCAAAATGGTGGCGCACGACATAGGGCAGCAGAAGGCATAAGAGGCCAGCAAACAGAGATTTCAGCGTCTTCATGAAGGCTGATTTCTTCGCAGCCTGCTTTTTTTGTTCTTCCTGCTCTTGTTTTTCCTGCTGCTGCTTCTTGTGCTGCTCGAGCCGGTTTTCGTCGGGTATAACCGTTCCGGGTGGCTGCGCTTCAGTCATGTCGTCTTCATTGAGATCGCCGGGGTTGCGCTCGGCCATATCTTCTTCGCGGTTCTGGCGGGCCGCCTGCTGGCGGTTTTTTTCCAGCTGCTGCTGTAACTGTTCTTTCGTCGGAACCTTCCCGGCCGTCTGCTGATCTTTGCTGCTTTCAGGTGTGCGGGCGGTGGCGATATCGATGAGTTTCCAGCCGTGCGTCGTCAGAACCTCAGCCCAGGCGTGCGCCATCGCACCGGCCACCAGGTAGCTACCCTCGCTGTAAAAGTCGCTGTAAAAGCCGCCGCCCATGCGTGCCGGAATACCCTTAAGGCGGCAGAGCAACACCACTGAAGCGGCGAAATGTTGGCAATGACCCTGCATGCCCGTAGTGAGAAATTCGTGCACCGGGTGCAGTTCGGTAGTGCGTTCAAAATCGGCTTTGTAAACGCCGTTAGCCTCTAAAAAATCCCGGATCGCCAAGACTTTTTCGACCGGCGAAACGGCGGTGGGGGCAATACCTTCGGCGATTTTCCGGATTTCAGGAGCATCCAGTATGCCGCAGGCCAGCAGGGGGCTCGTCGGCGCAACCATGGCGATTTCGTCAGTAGCAGCCAGAGGCGCCGGAGTCGCGAACCTGACCTCGAACTCATCGCCGACCGCGATTGTCTGTTCGAGCTGAATACTGCCGTCGAGCATCGCACAGTAAGGCAGTGGCCCGCCAATTTCGCTTGGCACCGGCGGATAAGGCAGACGGGCTTCGAAATTCTTATAGAATGTTATGCGGCAGACTTCGGGCGTGTGGGGCACGCCGGTCGGTATAAGTTCAAAGGCAAAGTCAGGCCACAAGCGGCCTGGCAATCTCGAATTCTCGCTATTTATGCCATTATTTGAAAACCGTTCGGCCGTATTGACGCGCAGATAGAGACCCTGATCAGACTTGCGGCCCGGGACTTCGATTGTCATCAGAGTAGCGGCCATAACTTCTTCTGCATTTTTGAGTGGTTTGACGCGGGCTGGTGAAAAGTTGAAGCCGCTGAGTCGTTGCACGGATGCGGCCTTTTTCCGGCGGGCGGAAGCGCCGGCCGTTTCCCCGCTGTCGATCAGCCAGTAGTCAGAAAAAATGTACAGCGAAAGAACGTAGAGGGTGAGGGCACAGGCCAGCGACATGCCAAGCAGAGCATACCCGATGGTGCGGTTTTCGGCGGCGGCAACGCGGGCGTCGGTTTTCATGCGGCACCCGCCATTCTGGTTGTTTCTTCTTTTCTGATTGGTAGCAGCCCGAAGTCGAGGTCCAGCTCGTTGAGCCGTTTGAGCAGATCTTCGCGGCTGAGTATTATTTCCTGGCCTTCAGAAAAGCGTGCCTGGCCCGAGTCGTCGATGGCCCGGAACATGACCCTGGCGCCGCGTGCCTGCATGGTCAGCAGTGTGTGCATAACCGGCTCAATCGGTATCTGAATCGTCTGACTCAGAAAAATCACGATACTGCCCGGGCCGGCCTTGCTCAGCGACAGGTTGAGAAGCGGTTGCAAAGTCTCTGATTCCGCTGGCTGCGCACTGGCGAGCAGTTCGGTCATGAAACCGTAAACCGGAACCGCACCGCTCAGACGCAGGCATTGGGGGCAGTTGTCGATGCCGATGACGAAAGCCGTCGGCAGGCCGCTCTGCTGGCTGGCGCTGAGTACGGCGGCGGCGATGCGAAAAAGCCGCTTCATCGAGTTGCCGAAGCCCTGGCCACGCAGTTGCTGCCGGTCGGTGTGAATGACGACCAGCACGTCGGGCCGGCTGTCGCGTTCGAATTGCTTGATTACCGGCCGACCCGTCTGGGCGGTTTTAAGCCAACTGATCGCCCTGATGTCGTCGCCGGGTGAGTATTCCTTGATGCCGAAGAAATCCATTCCGTGGCCGGTCTGGCTCGACCGGCTGTCGCCCATCGGCGTCAGGGCGTTGTCTTTTACCAGGTCGAGGTCTTCGGGGGCCGGCGGGTTCAGCCAGACCTTGAGAGGGGTTTTGAGCGGCAGCGTCAGCCGGGTTTCGAAAAAGCCGAAGGGGTCTTGAACGGTTATTTCGAGCGGGCCGATGATAAAGTCACCATAGCCTCGGTTGAGCGGGTTGGTGTATTTTAATACAGTCTTGCCGGTGAGGCTGAAATCACGGTTGCTGAGAAACATCTGCGGGCTCGACATGATATCGACCGCCGGAAAATTATCGACGGCCCAGGCCATGGCAAATGGCAGGGGCGCTTTGTAGTAGAGTTCAAGCTCGACGCTGATCGTTTCGTTTTCGAGGCAGGCGGTGGGCAGGGTTCTCTGCAGCAGCACAAAGCCGCGTTCGGTGGTTTTCAGATAGAGCCACGCGGATGCGGTTACGAAAACCGGAATAAAAATCAGCAGCAGGCCGCGCGGCTCAAACCGCAGGGTGCCGAAAGTGAAAAACAGCCCGGCGACGAACATGCCCAAAAAGGCCACGCGGGTGCGACTGGCGTAGATTTCGCCGAAGTCGCCGCCGGCTTCGGCGGTTCCCTGTTCCTGCGGCTGTGGCGGCAGTTTCATTGGCTATCGGCGTTTTGCCTGGTTTTGCTGACCGGCACGGCAACGGTCTTGAGAACATCTTCGACAATTTTCGCGGCGGGAATGCGCTTGACGATCGCCTGCGGCTGCAACACCAGCCGGTGCGCAAAAACCGGCCCGGCGAGGTTCTTGACGTCGTCTGGAATTACGAAATTGCGGCCGTTGATGACCGCCCAGGCCCGCACCGCGTTCATCAGGGCAATTGAGGCACGCGGGCTTGGCCCGAGAACCAGATCGTGGTGATAGCGCAAAGCCTCGGCCAGCGCCAGAATATAATCGAGCACCTCGGGGCCGACGAGAACCTTTTCCCTGACATAGAACTGCAGCAGCCTGAACTGTCTGCGGCTCACAACTGGCCTGATCGAGTTGATCGGGTTGCCGCCCATGTGCGCATTGAGCATGTCGCGTTCCTGGCTGCGTTCGGGGTAGCCCATGCTGAGTTTGAGCAGGAAACGGTCGAGCTGGGCTTCGGGCAGCGGGTAGGTGCCGTGCTGTTCGACCGGGTTCTGGGTGGCGAGCACGAAGAATACCGGCGGAATCGCGAAGGCG
>DAOPYA010000014.1:0-57892 GCA_035352635.1 Candidatus Rifleibacterium sp. | reverse complement strand
AAACCGTCGGCGTATCTGGACAGATGTGATTATTATTCATATCATTGTACGGATAAGGATGATAAAAAATGAAAAATAACCGTCTGTCAGTCCTGATTTTTCTGGTTCTTCTGATTTCATGCAGCGCTCAACTGGTGGAAGGTTCGCTTGATTCGGCCTATCAGAAGTATGTTTCTGCCTATAGGAATTACCAGAACGCTATTTCGGCTAGGCTCTCAAAGGCCGAAATTGAATCAGCGGCTTCTGACTTTAAAAACGCAAGAGTAGCTTATGAGGCGCTTCTAAATAGAGATTCATCAAAAGAGGCAGCTGTAGATCGCAGCACTGTTAAAGATTCTGGCGATAATTTGCAGGCTGAAACAGCCAATACGGCAGGTCGTTCTGATGCCGACCGAAGTCTGGCTTCGCTGACGGCGGCTCTTCCGGATGAGCTTGAATCTCTCGTCACCACGCTGAAGCAGACCAGCTCAAAAGCCGAAGCTGCCAAAATCATAACTGCACTTGAGAAATATCTTGAGTCTGATTCAAGGTCGATTCACAAGCCTTATCTACAGTATGAAATGGCCTCTGCCTTTGATCGTCTGGGTATTGACGCCAAAAAAGCTGAAAATTTGTTTGCCGAGGTAAGCAAAAATACTGGCAACAAGCTGGTTGCGGCCTGGGGCGGGGTTGCACTCAAATATCTCAAAGCCAGGCAGTATAAGGCGCAATGGAGCCAGGTCATGGCCGGCAAGTTTGCCGAGATGACCAGTGCTTTTAACAGTTATCAGAAT
The DNA here is from genome assembly GCA_035352635.1 of Candidatus Rifleibacterium sp. Lineage (GTDB taxonomy): Bacteria > Muiribacteriota > Ozemobacteria > Ozemobacterales > Ozemobacteraceae > Rifleibacterium. The sequence continues at coordinate 57,119 of DAOPYA010000014.1, read as the reverse complement.
TCAAGCTGGCTGGCTTTTCCGGTTAAGGCTGTAAGAGGCACTGTTTATCTGGCCAAGTCTGTTTCTTACATCAACACTCAGAATAAGCACGAAGACTTTCTTCTGGCTTTTGAGTCTGCTCAGGCTCCGTTTGTGGCCAATGTCGAGTCGGTTTTTGCCCAGTATCAGGCAACCCGAAGCGAAGCCGAAGACATTGCCAGAATCAGACTTATCTACAACAATTACCAGGCCTGGTATGCCCGCTGGAAAGTCATGGGCGAAGCCCGTCAGACTCTTGATATTCAGTATTTCATCATTGACAATGATGCTTTTGGTCTTGGTCTGCTGGGCATGTGTCTGAAAAAAGCCCAGGAAGGCGTTAAAATCAGATTAATGGTTGACGCACGCGGTTCAAGCAAGCTCAGTCTGAAGGTAATGGCCAAGGGTTATCTTGAAGAACTCGCAAAACTGCCGAATGTCAGTGTTAAGGTATATAACCCCTTTCAGTCGAGTCTGATCGGCGCTATAACCGATTTTCGCCGAATCGTGTCAAGCAACCACGATAAAATTCTCATTGCTGATGGCCGTTACGCGATTATCGGCGGCCGGAACATCGCGGATGAGTATCTGGTTGACGCGGTTGACAACGCGAAAGCCTGGCGCGACACTGATGTTTTAATTGACAGTGAAAAGGTTGCTTCACAGCTGCAAGCCGCATTTGAAGAAGAATTTAATATTTTGAAAGCCTTTGAAGTCGGCCGGTCGCTGGTCGGCATGACCAAATATCGAACATTGCAGATGGAAATCGGCTACGCAGCCATGGATGCAGCGCTCAATCTGCGCGGGCCAATTTCTGCCACCAGCAGGTTCAGCACTCAGGCAGCAATTTTAAAACAGCTGAACGAGCAGCTCAGCGGTTATAAGAATATGACCGGTTTTGCTGACTTTGAACTGGCCGATAAATCACACCAGTGCCCGGTGCATATTCTTGACAGCAACTCGATTTCAGGGCCACGCAATGACATCACCGAGAACATAGTCAAATACATTGACGGAAGTCGTCGTGAGATCATTATTCAGAACCCCTATGTCGTTTTGACGCCCAGGGCTGAAGCCGCGCTGAAGCGTGCTGCCCGCCGACGAGTGCCGATTCTGGTTCATACCAACAGCCCCCAGACTTCAGACAGCTTTCCGACTGAGGCGATGCTCTATCGTGACTGGAAAAGCATCTTGCGTGATATGCCGACGATGCGCATCTTTGCCCGGGTTAACGAAGGGCAGTTGCACGGTAAGAACTTCGTGTTTGACCGCAAGATTGGCGTGGTTGGCACTTATAACTTTGATTTTCTCAGCGAAAAGGTGAATTCAGAGGTGGTGGCGGCCGTTAAATCGCCTGAATTTGCCACTGAACTGCGAAATGAAGTGGTTTATGACATGCGCAAATCGGTTGAATACCACCTGGCAACTGCTGATCGTGCTGAATTCGGCCCCGGCAACGTCGAAAACCCCCAGAAGATGTGGCTGATCAAGCTTCTATCGAAGATGGGCTGGTTGAAGCCTCTGTTTTAAGCCTTCGTGCTCTTTTTCGGCGCCATTGCATCGTTTTTCTTTGCAAAAAAAAAGCCGTGACCGATATTTTCGGCCACGGCTTTTTGCTGAATGCGGGGTAGTATTATTTTACAACGAAGCTGATCATGCGCTTCGGCACGTAGATGAACTTGATGATCTGGGTGCCTTCGAGGTATTTTTGAACCTTTTCGCTGGCTTCGGCGGCTTTGCGGGCACCGACCTCGTCGATATCGGCGGGCAGTTCGATCTGGTCGCGCAACTTGCCGTTAATCTGCACCGGCAGAGTTACCGTCGATTCGACCAGGGCTTTTTCGTCCCAGGCCGGCCATTTCTGCTGATGCACTGAGCCTTTGCAGCCAATGGTTTCCCAGAGTTCTTCGGCGAGGAAAGGCGTGATGGTGGCCATCAGCTTCAGCATGTTTTCGACGACCTCGCGCCACAGGGTGGTTGAAGGAAGATTTGTTTTTTTGATTGCTTCGCCCATGGCGTTGGTGAGTTCCATCAGACGGGCAATTGCGGTGTTGAAACTGAAATTTTCGATGTCATTGCTGACCGCCTTGATGGTGCGGTGCATGATGCGGTTCAGATCTTCGGCTTCTTTGCCTTCGGCTTTGGTCGTGCCGCCCGGGTTCTCACTGATCATGTCGAATACGCGGTTGATGAAACGGTTCATGCCGCGCACCCCTTCGTCAGACCATGAAACTTCAAGCTCGAAGGTGCCGAGGAAAAGAATGAACGCTCTGAGGGTGTCGGCGCCATATTTATCGACGATTTCATCGGGAGTGATGACGTTGTTTTTTGATTTGCTCATCTTGGTGCCGTCGGCGGCCAGCATCATGCCCTGGTTGCGCAGTTTGGTGAACGGTTCGATAAATGGCACCAGGCCGGCGTCATACATGACTTTGGTCCAGAAGCGGGCGTAGAGCAGATGCATTACCGCGTGCTCGGCGCCGCCGACATAGAGATCGACCGGTGCCCAGAATTTAATGGCATCGGCATCGAAGGGGGAGGTTTTGAGCTTTGGGCTGATAAAGCGCAGAAAATACCATGACGAACAGGCAAAGCCGTCCATGGTGTCGGTTTCGCGGCGGGCCGGCTTGCCACACTTCGGGCAGGTGGTTTTAACCCAGTCGGTGATGAAGGCGAGCGGCGATTTGCCGTCGGCGCCTGGTTTGAACTCGCTGATGTCTGGCAGCTTAACAGGCAACTGGTCATCTGGAACCGGCACTTCGCCACAGCAGTCGCAATGAACTATCGGCACGGGAGCGCCCCAGTAACGTTGGCGCGAAATGAGCCAGTCGCGCAGTTTATAATTGATGCGGCCGCTGCCGAGCTTTTTATCACCGAGCCAGGCGATCATGCGGTCGATTGCCTGCTCGCTGGTCAGAGCGTTGAACTGCGCCGAATTAATCAGGGTGCCGTATTCGGTGAAGGCGGCTTTGAGTTCGCCCTGGGGCTTGCCGGCTGGGGTGATGACTTCTTTGACCGGCAGATTGTATTTTTTTGCGAAGGCGAAGTCGCGCTCGTCGTGGGCCGGAACAGCCATAACCGCGCCGGTTCCGTAGCCATAGAGGACGTAGTCGCCGATGAATACCGGCACCTTTTCGCCGTTAAACGGGTTTATCGCGAATGAGCCGAGATTAACGCCGGTTTTTTCTTTTTCGGTCGATAGGCGGTCGATTTCGGATTTCTTGCGTGAATCGCTGATATAGGTTTCAACCGCTGCACGGTTTGCGGGGTTGGTGAGCTTTTCGACCAGGGGGTGTTCGGGGGCGAGCGTCATGAATGTCACGCCAAAAATTGTATCGACACGGGTGGTGAAGATCGGAATATCGTATTCTTCGCCGCTGACCGGGTTGATGCCTTTAAAGTTTACTTCGGCACCCTTGCTTTTGCCGATCCAGTTTTCTTGCATTTTTTTGATGCGGTCGGGCCAGTCGACAGTTTTGAGATCATCGATCAGGCGATCAGCGTAGTCAGTGATCTTGAAGAACCACTGATTGAGGTCTTTCTTTTCGACCTGTGATTCGCAGCGCCAGCACAGACCCTGTTCGACCTGTTCGTTGGCCAGAATAGTGCGGCATTCGGGGCACCACCACTGGGCGCCGGTTGCTTTGTAGGCGAGGCCGCGTTTATAGAGCAGCAGAAAAAACCACTGGGTCCAGCGGTAGTAGTCGGGGTCTGTTGAATTGATTTCGCGCTCCCAGTCGTAGCCGCATTCGACGAGGGTGAGCTGGCGGCGGTAATTGCCGGCGTTTTTTTCTGTGGTTTTTGCCGGGTGAACGCCCATTTTGATGGCGAAGTTTTCGGCCGGCAGGCCGAAGGCATCCCAGCCCATGGGGTGCAGAACGTTAAAGCCCTGCATGCGTTTCATGCGCGAGATTACATCAGTTGGCACATAATTGCGCAGATGCCCTACCGAGAGGCCGTTTCCTGAGGGGTAGGGAAAAAAGTCGAGGCAGTAAAACTTTGGACGGTTGCGATCTTCAGAGGTTTTGTAAAGCCCCATTTCACGCCATTTTGGTTGCCACTTTGCCTGAACTGCCTGCGAATCAAATTTTTCTGCCATGCTGTTGCTCCATATCTTGTTAATGTCTGCGTCATGATAGATTCAGCTCCGGCCAAAGTCAATACCACGACCCGGCCTGCCGCAAGTCTTGAAAAATTTTTATAATAATGACGCGGAGATTGTACGCAACTTAATAAAAATCTTCTCTGACTGTGGGCAAATTCGGTTATAATTGAAGAATAAAGCAATATGCGCAAGGTAATAAAAAGGCCGGCAAGAGCTGGTATAACTCTGGTAGAGGTTTTGGTGGCCGCAGGGGTACTGTCTCTGCTGCTTGGTTTTGGCTACCGCATCTTTTTTGGCATGTCGGCTAGTTTTCAGAAGGGCAGCTGGGCGTTAACCACTCAGAATCGGCTGCGCAACGGTCTTTCATTCATCAGAGAAGAAATGCAGAAAGCATCTTATCGTTCTGATGTGCGAGTGAACGGCACAGCTGTGACTATAGATGGCTTCAGATTCTCACTTAATGCCGGTGATGAGTTGAGCGCTGACGCGATGATTGCCAGCTGGACCATAGGCGTACCCTTTCGCAATGGCACTGACGGCGGGGTATTCCCTTGTGAGCTGAAGCTCGACGGTGGCCGCCTCGTTTATAACAAAACACGCACCGAAGGCACCGATGACTCAGAGAAGCTTTACAGCAATTATGTGGTTGCTGCCAATGTCGAAAAGGTTAAGCTCGGGCTCGAGTCTATTGACCCTGATCGACCGCTGGCCGGCAAACTGATTACGTTTGAAGTGACGATTCGCCACGAAGATCAGGTCAGACACCCCGAGGCCCGGGTTATTTCGCAGACTGGTGCCAAGGTCGAAGTCGAGGTGATTCGATGAACCTCAAGAACCGGCACGCGGTTTCCCTGGTTGAGATCATGATTGCGGTCTCAATTCTTGCCATGTCGGTGTTGCCGATTGCCGGTTTGCTGACTTACGCGACGCGGGGCACCCGTGAACAGGATGCCGAAGGCATTGCAGCGAATCTGGCCAAAGAAGAAATGAATCGACTGATGTATGTTATTACCCGTGACAACCTTATCAACGGTGCCGGCACCGCTCAGAGCTGGTCTTATGGCCAGGCCGGCCGGGTTGTCGAAATGAAGGGGAATATTTTTGAGGGTGAATACACAGTTTATAAGCACAGCAACTCTTCGTTGAACTTCAAGGTGCCGCAGATGACTTTTCATGAGCCGCAATTGTGCGTTGCCGGTGGCGAAACCCAGACCGGGGTGCCGGGCACCTCGCTCGACCTCAATATGCAGACGCTCTACCCAGCCATTACCTGGCCTTTGCTGGTTGATATATGTTTGAAAATAAAATGGCGATTGCCTTCGGGGGTTTTTGAACCGCGCAACGAATTAATTCTCATCGGCAGGAGGGCTTTTCCGGTTGAAAACTGAAACTTACAAAAGATTGTTTCGCCGTGGTATCGCCATACCGATCGTGCTTCTCTTCTGCCTGTGCGTCATGGTCATGGTCAGCAGCCTGGTTTATTTTCGCAAAGAATCGAAACAGCAGAATATCAACACTTTTCAGTTCTTGCAGGTTAATTTTCTGGCGCAGTCAGCGGCTCAACACCTGCTGCTCAAGCTTAGTGCCTTTCCGCAGGATGCATACGATGCCGGGGTTTTGTCGCTTGGTTACTGCCCGTTTCGAGGCATTCCGGCGTCTGTTAATGAAATGCCCGCGGCCGGCAATAAAGACCCGGCCGGTCTGGTGACTTTTGCGAACGATTGTACTTCGGCGAATCTGGCCTGGTTGATCCCTGGTATTTCACCCAACGACTGGAAATACAACATTTCAGACTTTGAGATTATCAGCGCCTATACTGATGCGGTTAAGCGGCAGACGGTTCTTACGGCGCAGTTCTCTTCGATTGGTGAGGGTAAAATGGCGCGCGGCAACATGGGAACCCGCAAGGAACGACTGGTCAAGACCGTGCAGTTAACCGGTCAGAATTAGTAAGGCGTATCAGGAGGGCAAAATGAGAGCTTTTAACGGGTTATTAGTGAGTCTGGCTGTGTTTCTGGCTAATCCTGCTGCTGCCTGCGAGCTGCCGGCGCACCCATCGGCTGCCGCCATTCCCAAAAAAGGGACTCCGGGCATGATGCTGGTTGAAGAAGGCAAGAACTTCTATTATCTTGTTGAAGAGGGCACTACGGCCCAGATGAAGATCGTCTGGGATCCGGCAATGCACAACCGCCCGAGTGGCCTTAATACTGAAGAATACGACGGCATTGTCAAAGAAAAAATCTCGGCTGATACTGAAGTCGATAATATTAACGGTGCCGGCTTTTTTGAAGTTTCGGCGATGAGCGAATTTTTTAAGGTCAAGGGTAATCGTGGTGACCTGAAAGAGGCTTTTGAACGTGAATCTGGTGCGGATCTTGACCAGGATTACGTCTCTGACCTTTCTCTCGGGCCGACGAGCGCCCTTGAAACTTTTGCCAAGGGCGATCAAAAACAGGAATTTTCTGTGGCCGGTGGAACAGCGACCGGTTATACCGACAGCCCTGACTGTGACCCTAAAACACCTGATCCGTTGCTGGGTGCCGCTGATGCCGATAACGTTCTGCCGAACCGCAAATGGCTGGCCGCCAAGGAAACGATAACCCTGGAAGGTGGGGCAACTCTCGAAAAGCGGTTTTTCACCCTGCCTTCGGGTGATAAGGTCGAAATTCACGACTGTGGCATTTATATGAAAGATCTGACTCTTGCTGTCACGGAAATTGAACCTGAAAAATATAAGGCATTCATTTATGGCAGCAACAAGGCTACGACCGTGCTGACCGATGGCATCACCTATGACCCTGACACTACCGGGGCAGTAGGCCCTGAATTCTCGATGACCTTCACCACGCCGACGATTGGCGCCGACAAGGACGACTCGTTACTCAAGGTTAAGGTCGAATCGCCGCCAGCGGGTTATGATTTTTCGAATATCTTCTGGGTCTGGCAGGAAGACCTTTATAAATATACCGAAAAGACCGTTTCTGAGCCGAAGAAAAAGGCTGACGGCACACCTGAGCTTGACGCCGCCGGCAACCCGGTTATGGAAGACGTGACCAAGGCTTTTTATGAACCACCGGCTGCCCCCAAAAAATGCAGCACCGGTCTGAAAATGGTGGTTTATAAACCGGCCGCCAGTCAGGGTTTTTCGGCTTTCCGCGTTTATGATACTGAAGGGCCGGTATCTTCTGAATTCAATGTTGGCACGCCTGTTTTCAGTGCATCTGGCTCGACAAGTGTTGATTTTTCGATGAAGGTTGCTGATTCAAACCCGTTTGCTGATGTTCTGCTCAGCGAAAAAGTCACAGGAAAAGATGGCACTGAGGTTGATTTAACCCAGAGTCTCGCTAAACTTGGCCTGGAGGTCTTTTATTCTTACCCGACCTACAAGTATAAGGCGGCAGCTGCCAATTCATTTGAGGAGCTTGCAGGCAAAGGCCTTGCTGATCTGGCTGATGCGGCAGGTAACACCCCAACATTCAAGACTTACACTCACGAAACTCAATGGTTCTGGAAAAAAGCCGATGTCGCGGTAAATTCGATCACACGCCTTGCAGAGATAAGCCAGACCACTGCAAAATGCGGTGATCGAGTTGTGGGGGCGTCTTACGAAATCAAGGGAACCTTCACCATCAAGAACCCGAAGCCCTGGCATGAATACTCTGATGCCATGAAATTCTCATTGTTTGCCATGTGCAAAGATAGTCGCGGCAACCCGTGCCCGCTCTATAACGATGTAGTAGACTGCGTTAACGCCAATCTCGACAAACCTCTTGATTCGGCCAAAATCGTTGAAAAGCCCGAGTGGGCTTTTAACCCAGCTAACAAGAATACTCTGGCGGCTAATGACCAGCCGGTTCACAGTGATGCTCTGGCTGCCGGGGCGGGTCTTTCTGCTGATAACTGGCAGAAAATACGGTTTATTGCCGGGAGCGACAATGTTGCGCCCGAAATTGAAGTGTTTGTTTTTGACACGCGCACCAATCGGTATCATGTGTTTGGCACCGACAAAGACGTGGCTGGTGGTCTGAATAAGCTTGCAAACCATTATCTGACTGATTATGCCAGCCTTGCGTCACCACCATACCTCACCCGGGAGGCCGAAATCACTGCCTCTTATAAATTCACCGACTTCACAAACCTGTCGGGGCTTTTTGATAAATACTTGCAGGGCCCTGATGCCGTTTCACTGGTTAAGACCCCTGGTCTGAACGGTTTTGTCTGCCAGAAGAACAGCCGTCTGATCTTCTATGCCCGTGCCTTTGACAATCAGGGTTACATGGCCAGTGACGCGGGTATTTCGACTTTCAATGTAACTCTGGCTGACAAGCATGAAAGCAAGAGTGAAAGCGCGATGCTCAACCCGCTTGATCACGTTTTCCGTTATGAAAACGTTGACGCTGACGGTGCCGTTTCGCCCTATACCCTGACGGTAACCGCTGCTGACAAGCAGGGCAACAACCGCCAGCTTGACCTGAACATTGCGGTTCTTGGCCGCACGCTTGAAATAAGAACACTTGAGGAACGCCGCAACCGCATTGATTAATGCGGTTCAGCGATCGAGCAGTTCTTGAATTTTCTCGCCGGTAATTCGGCTGATCAGCTCGGCAACCGGCCTGCGGTCAACGCGGGCCGTGTCGTTGAGCACCTTATAGAGCACTTCAACGCCGGGTTTGCCGAATTTGTTCACCCAGAAGAAGATGTTGCGCTTCAGATAGATATCGTCTTCGCGGCTGTATCTTCTCGCCAGTGCCGGAATGACCTTTTCGGGCATGGCTTTTAGTTTGCCGAGCAACTCAATAACATTGAATTGCATTGCCTTGTCATCGGTTTCAAGGATTGCCAGCAGCGGGGCGACTGCTTTAGCAGCGGTCGGCATACCGATTTTTGCGATTGCTTCGCAGGCCGTGCGCAAGACGTGTGGGTCTTCGTGGGCAAGTTCGCCGGCGAGAGCTTTCATGATATCGTTGTTCTGCAGGCGGGTTTCGCCGAGTTCCCAGATCAGGCGGCAGCGTGCCGGTATGTCTTCGGTTTCGGCAAGTTGATCGATCATTTTGTCGGCCATTGCGGTGGCAAATCGCACCACAAAGTCTTTGCCTTCTTCAGTTGGCCGGTTTTCTGAAATATTGCCTTCGATTTCTGCAAGTTGCTGCATTTCTTCGCGGCTCATTCTGGCTGGTTTATCGGTTTTGCCGGCTTTGCCAGCTTCAGAGACCACCTCGACAATCAGAGGGTCGGTTAGAACTGCTGACGGGGTTGATGCCGCAGCGTCATTGTTGGGGTTGCTCACCAGTTCAGGTTTGGCGACTGTTTTCTGGCCTGAGTTTTCTTCAAGGCGTTTCAGATAAATGGTGGCCATTCTTTCGAGGGCCGGCGGGCGTGGCGACGATTGCATGAATTTTTGAAGATCAGCTGCGGCGGCAGTTGTTTCGTTCTGCAGATATTTAAAGATGCCAAGAAACAGGCTTGCATGTGCGATTTTATCGTTCAGTTTAAGCTGATACCAGGTGTTACCGCGACTGATAAAGCCGTTGTCATTTTTGATGAGGGCCGGGTCGTAATCAACAGCCTGCAGGTAATACCTGAAAGCCTGCTCTTCTTTTTTTCGGTTCTGCAATTTTTCGGCTTCGGCGAACAGCCAGGCAGCTTTCTGGGCCGGGGTGTCGAGGCTGCTGTCACGGAAATTTTTCTGCTCAATTTCGATTTGCAGAGCTTTTATGCGGTTCTGTAGATTTCCGGCTGCGGTATTTAACTTTGCTGCTTTTTCGTAGGCGGCGAGTGCCTTGCGGGTTTGCGCGGAACGTTGGTAGCCCAGGCCACGGTAGAGCCAGTAGTTAAAATCATCGCGGTGTGTGTCTTCTGATGCTTCAAGCAAATCGAGAGCCGGCAGATACTGATCGTATCTGAACATATCGAGAACCAGTTGAAGCTGACCTGTGGCTGGGGTGGCATTTTCTGCCAGTGCCGCAGTTGCACAGGCTATCAGGAGGGCAACGGCAAATAGGGTGATTCTCAGCAGGCAGCTTTTTTTCATTTTTTTCTCCTCGATTCATGCATAAGCAGATTCTATCACTTAATCTAAAGCAAAAAAAGCCGCCAGACCAAGTCTGGTCAGGCGGCTCTGTTTTTTAAATTCAGGCACGCAGGCGGGCGATTACCTCGTCGCGGCCGAGTACATCAAGAATGCCGACCAGCTCTGGGCCATGACCTGAGCCGGTGATTTTGACGCGGATCGGCATGAAAAGATCTTTGCCTTTGGCTTCTGCTGTCTTGCCTGCTGCTTTGATAGCGGCGTTGTAGCCATCGCGCACCCATTCACATTTCGTGAATTCATCGGCAAGGGCCGCAAAAAGAGCTTTTGATTTGTCGGTAGCGAGCATGGCTGCGGCTTCTTCATTTTCGGGCGGACTGGCACGCAGCACCGATTCGGCAACCGGGCCAGCATCGTTGAGGGTATTCATTTTGATCTGTATCAATTCGACGAGTTTGCGCAGAATTTCGGGGTTATCGAGGCGCTGATCGCCGGGCATGGCCTTTTTAAGAACCGGTTCGACCATTGGCATCAGCTGATCGACTGGCATGGCACGCAGATGCTGCCCGTTCATCCAGATCAGCTTGTTATGATCGAAAACACCCGGTGACTTGCTGATGCGCTCGAGAGTAAAGCACTCAATAAGCTCGGCAACGCTGTAAATTTCGCGATCATTGCCTTCGTTCCAGCCAAGCAGTGCCAGAAAATTGATCAAAGCATCGCGCAGAAAACCGTCTTCGGCATATTGACCAACGGCGGTGGCGCCATGACGTTTTGACAACTTTGATTTATCCTCGCCGAGAATCAGCGAAGCGTGGCCAAAAATCGGTGGTTTGATACCCAGTGCTTCATAAAGAATCAGCTGGCGATGAGTGTTGGTGAGATGCTCTTCGGCCCTGACGACGTGCGTGATCTGCATATCGGCATCGTCAACGACGACGCAGAAATTATAAACCGGCATGCCGCTTGAACGCAGAACAATAAAGTCGCCCAGGGTTCCGGTTTTCCATTCGACCCGGCCGCGTACAAGGTCTTCGAGAACATAATCTTTTTCGGGTACTTTGACCCTGATTACATGCGGTTCACCGGCGGCGATGCGCCGTTCTACTTCTTCTTTGGGCAGGTGGCGGCAGGTGCCATCGTAGTGGACTGAACGGTGTTCTTCTTCGGCCTTCTGACGTTTGGCTTCGAGTTCTTCTTCGGGGCAGAAGCAGGGGTAGGCCGCACCATTTGCCACAAGGCGGCGGGCGAATTCCTGATAAATCTGCAGGCGTTGTGACTGGTAGTAAGGCCCGTGCTCGCCACCAACTTCAGGGCCTTCATCCCAGGTCAGGCCAAGCCATTTCATGTCGCGTAGCAGACCATCGACTGATTCCTGGGTTGAGCGCTCAACATCAGTGTCTTCAATGCGCAGAATGAATTTGCCACCTGTTTTTTTTGCATAAAGCCAGTTGAAAAGAGCCGTGCGTGCCCCGCCAACGTGCAGATAACCGGTTGGAGATGGTGCAAAACGAACGCGAACCTGCTGTGACATGATTAAATGATGTTACTCCCCATAAAAATTTGCTCATTGCCATTCGAAAGGGCATGACCACAACGGCCGAACGCGGCAACCGCGATTCTTCCTTCGCCTCTGACGATGGCAACTTTAAAACCGCCACCCAGACCGGGGTTGATGGTATAACACTGACTGAAAATGTCTCTTACAGCGTTGCTGACCGAAAACTTCTCGCGAGAATCTTCTTTGATGACCGAACGGGCAATCGCGGCTACAATAGTGGCTTCGCGTAGTTTGATCGGCAGTTTCTCGGCTGTGGCACCGACCTGGGTGATCGCAGCGCGGTAACCCTTGTTGGTCACCTTCTGCAGCCAATATTCTTCCTGTTCGGGGTCTTTGGTCATCGCCAGATAGACTACCGCGCTCTCTGGGGTCAACATCTGGTCTTCGCGATCCTCAACCAGATCTTTGACGATATCGCGGTAGGTTACAACGCCTACCAGATCGTCATTGTTATCGACAACAGGCAGGGCCTCAAGTTCACTGGCCGAGAGCATCGCGGCGGCCTCGCGCACCGACATGTTCGCGTTGATGCGCCTGAATTTCCGTTCCATTACCGAAGACACTTTTTCTTCGATTTCGACATCGGCGATCATCGCCAGATGTGAGGGGGTCAGCAGGCCGACCAGTTTCTTGTCGCTGTCAGTAACCAGAATACATTCCGGTTGTCTGAGAATGACGATTTCGCGCAATCCGAAAATCGTCTGCTGGTGATCCACAATGACCGGGTTTTTGTCCATGATCTCTTTAACCCGAATACCCATGCTTACTCCTCCACTAAAAGAGCCGTTACTTTTTGTCACCGATTCGGCAGAAAATCATCCGCCCGGCGCCGGTCTGCAAAATGTTGCTTACGGTGGTTATTACTGTCTCGCCGACATGATCGCCGCCATCTTCGATGACGACCATTGTTCCGTCTGACAGGAAACCGACGCCCTGACAAGGCTCCTTACCCTTCTTAACAATTTTAACTTCAATGTCTTCGCCGCTGATAAAGATCGGTTTGAGCGCATTGGCGAGGTCATTCAAATTCAGAACACTTATTTTATCAAGTTCAGCTACCTTCTTCAGGTTGTAGTCCTGGGTTATCATGATGGCGCTGAGTTCGCCAGCCAGTCTGACCAGCTTGGCATCGACCTCATTGATGTCTGCGTAGTCCTGCTCGACGATGACGATATGGTCAGGGAAATCGGCCTTCAATTGATTGAGGGTCTGCAAGCCTTTTCGGCCCTTGTTACGCTTGATGTCGTCATTTGAATCAGCAAGAAACTGCAGTTCGTTGACCACAAAACGTGGCACTAAAATATTGCCTTCAAGAAACCCGAGTTTGAAAAGGTCTGAAAAACGCCCGTCTATGATGGCGCTGGTATCGATGATCTTTGAACGCGCCGTAACACCCTCTGCGTTGATTTTTGACTGATAGCGCCTGTATCTGAGAATGATTTTAACCCCCAGATACGCGAAGAGCAGATTGAAGCCGATGGGCACCACGAGATTGAACAGGGGCACCAGGCCTGCAAGATACTTGTTGTCGAAGTGTATTTCGCCAAGGCCTTTGTAGAGTATGAAATAAACCGGAAAAAACAGCAGGTTGGCGCAGATAACCCCGAGAAGCAGACCCAGAGCACCCCATGCCAGTTCGTAGCTGTTGGTGTGTTCAAGTTGTTCCTCAAGCCACATGTGCAGTTCGCGGCCAGCCATAGAGCAAAACAGGTACCCGATAAAGCCAAGCAGGGCCGCGAGTGTCAGTTCAGGGTTCTCTAGCTCGATCAGGCTAGTGTATTCAGTTGCCGTGGCGTAACCAACCGCGACACCAACGAGGGTGCCGGTCAAGACCAACAGTGATCTGAGCAGTTGAAAAATCATAAGGGGGTTCTCCTGAGGGCAAGGCAGGATACCACGAACTTGCCGTTAAATCAATATCACACCATGCACCAAACGGCAAAACCTACTAATTTATGCTGATCGGTCTTGATGTTTGCTGCGAAATTTCAGCGGGTTACTGCTGCTCGGCGTTTTTGCTGATCGGCTTTTTCATGGTCGACATGAAAAGCGTGGCCAGATAAGTGAGACCGGCAAGAACTATGGTAACCGCCCCCGACGGCAGGTTCGGCGTGTAACTGATCACCAGCCCGGCAAGCGTAAAAAACACGCCCAGACCGATCGAAGCGGCCATGATTTTCCAGACCCGGTCAAAAAAGCGCGAGGCAATGGCAACCGGCAGGCTGAGCAGGGCGATAACCATGATGATGCCAACTACTGAAACGGTGAGCACGACGGTCATCGCCGTCAGACAAAGCAGCAGCAGGTAATAAAACTCGACCGCCATGCCTCGGGTGCGGGCAAACTCTTCATCAAAGCATACCGCCATCGTCTGGTTGTAAAAAACCAGAGTCAAAATAATGACGATAATGTCGAGAATTCCTATCAGAAGCAGGTCTTCGCGTGAAACCATCAAAATATTGCCAAACAGATAACTCATCAGGTCTTCGTTGTAACCCGGGGTTTTAAAAATAAACAATACGCCGACCGCCATACCAACGGCCCATAGAGCGCTGATTACCGTGTCTTCGCGCTCTTTGGCCTTGAGACTGATGATGCCTATGGTCAGTGCCGCCGCCAGAGCCGTGATAATCGCCCCATAAATTGGCCGAAGCCAGGGCAACTCATAGACGACGGCAAAATAGCGTGCAGCCCCAAGACCGCCAAGAATACAATGGGAAATAGCTGCAGCAATATAGGTGATGCGGCGTAACACCACATAAGTGCCGACGATGCCGCTGGCAATGCTGCAAAGAATGCCAGCCAGCACCGCGTTCTGCAGAAATGGCAATTCGACGAGATCTTTCAGGAATGCGGACATACATGCCCCTTTTCGGTGCAGCGATGGTCATGCCTGATCATGTGAACGTCGAGCCCATACATTTTCTGAAGAGCCTCGCCGGTCAATTCAGTGACAGGGTGAATCTGCAAGTTTTTGCGCACGCAGATTACGCTTTTGACGCGGGTTGAAACAAAACCGATGTCATGCGAAACCATCATTATTGAGAACCGCTCGTTCATTTCTGAAAACATGCGGTAAAACTGCTCGGTGCCATGAACATCGACGCTGGCGGTAGGTTCATCAAGCAGCAGCAGTTCCGGTTTTGACATTAATGCCCTGGCGATCAGAGCCCGTTGCTTCTGGCCTCCAGAAAGTTCGGCAAAACCGCTTAGAGCCTGATCTTTAAGGCCGACGTCTGCTAGCGACTGCTGGGCCATGGCCAGCTGGTCGGGCGAATATCTGCCCCAAAAAAAACGGCGTTGCAGGCAACCCATCAAGACTACATCGAGAACACTGACCGGAAAGCTCGCATCAAAACGCGAAAACTGCGGAACGTAACCGATGTGGGCGCGGCGATCGACCGGCCGACCGCCGAGAACTTCGACAGTACCGCTGGTTGGTTTGAGCAGGCCAAGCATCAGTTTGAGTAATGTTGTTTTGCCGCCGCCGTTTGGGCCGACAATGCAGGCGAATTCACCTTTTTCGATCTCGAGATTGATGTTCTCGAGAATGTTCATGCCATCTTCGTAGGCAAAACTGACATTGGTGAATTTGACCAGACTGTCGCTGCTCATGGTTTTTGCAGGGCTGAGGCAACGGTGGTGGCTATCTGGCGAAGATTGGCAAAGTAGTCTTCGGCGAGGGGGTCAATGATGACTACAGCCCCTTCAATCGCTGTGGCAATGGTCTGCGCCGCTACGACCGGGAATTGTTTCTGGACAAAGATAATGTGGATTTTTTCGGAACGGCATTTGCGGATTAACTCGACCAGTTGCCGCGGGCCAGGTTCTTTGCCCTCGATCTCGATTGCCTGCTGCCTCAGCCCGAAACGTCTGGCAAAGTAGCCGAAAGCCGGATGAAAAACTAGCATTGTCTGACCTTTAACAGGCGCGAGTGTGGCGGATAATTCACCCGAGAGCGACTGTAATTGCGCGCTGAAACTTGCCAGACGTGCCGCAAAAGTTGCTGATGCAACGGGCATTGCCTCTTGCAGCGCGGCGGTAATATTTTGTGCTTGAATCATCACCTGATCAGGGTCGAGCCATACGTGGGGGTCGAGCTGGCCGGCACCGTGAGAGCATGTTTCGCTGTGCTGGTGATTGTAGCTTTCCATGGTCTGATAAGCTATGCCGCGGGTCGTATCGACGATTTTAAGATATGGGCAGACATCAGCAAGCCTTTTTGCGAGGGCTTTTTCAAATGGAACACCGATGGTGAAAAACAGCCGGGCGCGGGAAAGCTTGCTCATCTGCTGTGGCAAAGGCTCGTATGTGTGGGGTGACATATCAGGGCCGACCATTACCTCAACGTCGGCCAGTTCACCGGCGAGCTGCTCAAGGAAAAATTTTTGTGGCTGAATGCTTGCAAAAACGCTGAGTCGGGTGGGAGTTTCTGCCAAAAGGGCATTCTGCAGGGGTAAAAGAAAAATGGCCAGAGCCAGCAGGCTGCCCAATGAAACAGAACCAGGCAGCACCCACCCCGCCATAAAAAAGCGCCAGCCTGCATTATTGCTGGGTCGGCATTGATCAGAAAGCATGAAAACCTCTTTGAATAAAGGAATTAACTGAAATTGTGATGTTTCGTAAGGGCATGCCCTGCCCCTGGCCAGTTAATTGGCAGGGGCAGGGCAATAGTCGCAGGAAGCCTGTCAGTTTGAATCTACGTTGCAGAGCAGCTGAATCTGATCAGTTTCGGCGCATTTTTTGATCTCATGGTGCTCCGCAAATTTGTCCCAGCAGGTCTTCTGGGCGGGTGAAAGCACCCCAGCGCCGCTGCAAAGTGGGCATACATGGTTGAGTGCGTTAAGAATTGCCGATCTGATGAATTCAGAACGGTTTGGCATGGCCTGAAGAATTTCAAGCAGGTTCGGGTCAACTTTAAAGGTCACGGTATCAGCTTTTTTCAATCTCTACCTCCGTTGCAATTGCATAGTGTTGTGTCTGTTGTATGTATTTAAATTCTTTACGAAAAAACAACCTTTATTGCTTCGCGTAATGAATTAACTCTTATTATGCCTTTTTCTTCTGGCAAATCGCAACTACCTGAGACAATAAATCTTTTAAAACCAAATCTTTTTCCTTCTGAAATGCGGCGACTGATTTGACTCACCGGCCTGATCTCACCTGCGAGGGTCACTTCGCCGATGGGCAGAATATCTGGCGGAATCGGCTGATCGTTGAGACTGCCTGCCATAGCCATGGCCAGCCCAAGATCGCCTCCTGGTTCTGTCAGTTTCAGCCCGCCAGCCACATTGGCAAAAACGTCGCGATTATAGAATTTTAAACCAGCATGTTTTTCAAGAACGGCGATGACCAGGCTCATGCGGTTTGAATCAAGCCCGGCTACTACTCTTCTGGGCATTGGCAAAAACGACTGGGTCACCAGCGCCTGAACTTCGGTAAGAATGCAGCGGGTTCCCTGCAGAAGTGGCACTACCACCACGCCAGGGGCATCGCTGCGTTTGCGGCTGATGAAAAGGTCTGAGGGGTTGATAACCGGGCTGAGGCCCTTATCGGTCATCTGAAAAACCGCAACTTCGCCGGTGGCACCGTAGCGGTTCTTGAAGACCCGCAACAGTCTGAAGTTCGAATTAACATCACCCTCAAAATAAAGCACCGTATCGACAATGTGCTCGAGAATTTTTGGCCCGGCAATTGAACCCTCTTTGGTGACATGCCCGATGATAAATACCGGCAGACCCCGGTCTTTGCCGTATTTAGTCAGAATCGCCGCACATTCACGAATCTGGGTAACCGAGCCGGGAGTCGCTTCAACCTGCGGTGTGTAGACCGTCTGAATTGAATCGACGACCAGCAGTCGGGGCAGATACGAAGCCAGACCATTCAGGGCCGAATCGAGGTTCTGCTCTGCGACCAGAATGATATCGCTGCCGTTGCCGATACGCAGTCGCTCAGCTCGCAACTTGATCTGGGTCGCTGATTCTTCACCCGAAATGTAGGCGAGGGGCTTGATTCTGACCCCAAGGCGCGAAACCAGCTGTAGCATGAAGGTTGATTTTCCGACACCCGGCTCGCCACCGATCAGCGTAATGCCGCCTGGCACCAGCCCGCCGCCAATGAGTTCGTCGAAAATATCTACACCGGTCTGCCAGCGGGCCGCCCGCTCGGCCTCAACTTCGTCAAGGGTCTGAATGACGGAAATGCTTCCAGATAGAGCGTTTGGCACCCGGCGGGCCGCCGGTTGCTCAATTTCAGCGGCCAAAGTGTTCCATTCTTCGCAGCCGCTGCACTGCCCCTGCCATTTTGGAAAAATTTGCCCGCAGGTCTGGCAGACATAACGCGTGCGTGCTTTGGCCATGACTATTTTCTCCGGCGTGTTGCAGCTTTGGGAACGGGTCTGCCGGTTTTTTGCAGATCTTCTGCAAGAAACTGGCCGGTCAGTGAGGCCTTAACCCCGATTATTTCTTCTGGGGTGCCGGTAGCGACAATCTCGCCACCGCGTTCGCCACCCTCAGGGCCTAAATCGATGATGTAATCGGCCGTTTTGATGACATCAAGGTTGTGTTCAATAACCAGAACCGTGTTGCCTTTTTCAACCAGGCGGTTCAGCACTTCAAGCAGACAGCGCACATCCTGAAAATGCAGCCCGGTAGTCGGCTCGTCAAGCAGGTAGAAGGTCGAACCGGTCGCAACCTTTGAAAGTTCGGTCGCCAGCTTGATGCGCTGGGCCTCACCGCCAGAAAGGGTCGTGCTCGCTTGCCCAAGGGTTATGTAGCCCAGCCCGACATCTTGAAGAGTCTGAAGTTTGCGTTTAATGGTCGTAAAGGCGTCAAAAAAACCGAGGGCCTCGCTGACGCTCAAATCGAGAACTTCAGCGATGTTGCGCCCCTTGAATTTGATTTTAAGGGTTTCGTCGTTGAACCGGGAGCCTTTGCATTGCTCGCAGGTCACAAAGACATCGGGCAGAAAGTGCATTTCGATCTGAATCTGCCCTGAACCTTCACAGACTTCACAGCGCCCGCCTTTGACGTTGAAGCTGAAGCGACCGGCCGCATAACCACGGGTTTTGGCTTCAACCGTCTGACAAAACAATTCGCGAATTGGTGTAAATATGCCGGTGTAGGTAGCCGGGTTCGATCTGGGGCTGCGCCCGATCGGGTTCTGGTCAATATTGACTACCTTGTCGATGAATTCAAGCCCGACCAGCTTGCCATGAGCACCTACTTCAAGGCGCGAGCGGTTGATGATATTGTTGAGCAGCGGAAACAGCGTGTCGGTAACCAGACTCGATTTGCCTGAACCCGAAACGCCGGTGACCACAACGAGTTTGCCGAGCGGGATATCGACGTCGATATTTTTCAGATTGTTATGAGTGGCGCCATACAGAGATAGTGTGCGCCCATTGCCAGTTCGCCGCTGCGGCGGAACCTCAATAAATTCATTGCCGGCGAGAAATCGGCCGGTCATGCTGTTCTGATCGGCCATCACCTCGGCAGGAGTGCCAGCACAAACCAGAGTGCCGCCAGCTATGCCGGCGCCGGGGCCAAGGTCGATGACATGATCGGCTTCTTCCATGATCTCGCGGTCGTGTTCGACCACTAGAACCGTGTTGCCAATATCACGCAACTGCTTGAGGCTGTCGATCAGACGGCGATTATCGCGAGGATGCAGCCCGATGCTGGGTTCGTCGAGAACGTAGGTGATGCCGACCAGGGCCGAACCGATCTGGGTGGCCAGCCTGATGCGCTGAGCCTCACCGCCAGAGAGCGTGTGCGCGGCGCGTGACAGGTCAAGGTATTCGAGTCCGACGTCTTTGAGAAACTTCAGGCGATTGTTCACCTGTTCGAGAATTTTTTTGCAGATGAACTGTTCGCGCTCGCTGAGCTTGAGACCTCTGAAAAAATCAAAGAGATGCCCCACCGAGTGCTGCGACAATTCGTGAATATTTTCGCCCATAATGCGCACCGAAAGAGCGATATCGTTGAGCCGCCGCCCCTGACAGGTATTGCATGGCAGGGTGCGCATGAAACGTTCGTAAAAATGGCGTGCTCCATCAGATCTGGTTTCTTGAAAACGACGGTTCAGAGTTGGTATAACCCCTTCAAATGGCTTGGTAAAAGAACCTTGCATGGTGCGACCCTTGTATTTGACGCTCAATACGCGGTTACCTGAGCCATAGAAGATGACCTGCTTCGCTTCCTCGGGCAGATTTTTAAATGGCACGTCGAGCGAAAACTTGAAGTGCTGCGACAGCCCTTCCATCCATTGTCGCGAAAAAGTCGCTTCGGTAAAGTTCTCTGAGGCGATGGCCCCTTCAGAAATCGACAGATCAGCGTCTGGCACCACAAGATCAGGGTCAACAATCAGTTGAAAACCAAGGCCGGAGCAAGTCTGACAAGACCCATACGGCGCGTTGAACGAGAACAACCGTGGCTTGATCTCGGGCAGCGAAACATCGCAGTCTGCGCAGCGCAGATTTTCGCTGAACAGTTTTTCGACCGGCGAGGCGCCATCGTCACTCTCGGTAATAACCAGCAATTGCCCTTCGGCCAGCTTAAAACAGAGTTCAACAGCTTCGCTCAGCCGCGCAGCATTTGGTTCGCGGTCGGCGATCGCCAGTTTGATGCGGTCAACAGCCACTTCGATATTATGTTTTTTGTTGCGGTCAAGTTCGGGTATTTCGTCATCAAGCGACCACATGTTGCCATCGACGCGAACGCGCGACAGGCCCTCACGACGGAGTTCGTCAAATATTTTGGCGTATTCACCCTTGCGGCTGCGAATAACCGGGGCCAGCATTGTGATTCTGGTGCGGTCGGGCAGGTTGAGCAGCGATTCAACTATTTGAGACGGGGTGGCACTCTCGACAGGTTTCCCGCATTTGGGGCAATATGGCTTGCCGATAGCAGCAAACAGCAGTCTGAAATAGTCATACAGCTCAGTTATTGTGCCAACCGTTGACCGGGGGTTGCGTGACGTTGATTTCTGCTGAATTGCGATGGTTGGCGACAGCCCTTCGATGCTTTCGACATCGGGTTTTTCCATCTGCTGCAAAAACTGGCGGGCGTATGAAGACAATGATTCCATGTAACGCCGTTGCCCTTCGGCATGAATGGTATCGAAGGCAAGCGAAGACTTTCCTGAGCCCGAAACCCCGGTAATGACCGTAAGGGTTTTTGTCGGAATTGCAATGCTGAGATCTTTGAGGTTATGCACCCTTGCTTTAACAATGCGTATCATTATTTTAAATGTTGATCAGCGCCAGTCGTATTGTATTACGCTTGCCTGAGTGGGTGCGCTGACTTCTCCGCCGCCAAAGGTAACTTTATAAAAACCAGAAACCTTGACTGGCTTGCCGCCACCACGTTTTTTGCTGACTTCGACGAGGCCGTTCTTAACCACAACTTCGCCTTTGTCTTTTTCGTCGTCATAAATAACCTTGAATAAACCTGAAGCCCCGGTTACCTGAACATCAGATGAGTCGACTACCAGAATACCGCGGCCATCAAGCGAAATAGCAACGGTCAGTTCACCCCGTTTAAGAATGACAGGCTCCCGCTCAACTTTATTTTCTTTATCGGCCAGTGCCGGAGGCATTACGGTCATTTCTGATTTGCCAGACATTTTCACCTGATTCTCAAGCTGCATCTGAACGGTTACTGAGCCTTCAGGGGCGGTTTTGAAGGAATATTCCTTGTCGAATTCTATTTTTTCGCGCAAAGCCTCCCAGGCGCCGATGTGCCGGTGGTCAACCTTGCCGCTTATATCGGTAACCCTTGAGAACAGCAATTTGTTGCGGTCTTCCTGGAAAGCTAGTGTGGCAGCGCGTTTGCGCATGATAACCACAAAGACGCCAAGGACAATCAGGGCTGCCAGAACCACCACGCCGATAATCATCCGACGCTTCTTTTCTTCGGAGTCCTGCGCCTGCTTCTGCGCCTTATCTCGCTCGACCTGCAGCTTTTTTAGTGCCTTGTGGTCTAGCTTTTCTAGTTGATGCCACTGTTTAGCCATGGTTTAACAATATCAGAACGTATCTATGCCAACCTGTGGGGTTGCCATGATCGAATTTTCCTTGGATAATTTTTCGTCCTTGGGATATAGAGTATGTATTTTAACGGAAATTGGAAAAAAGTCCACAGGTTTTTCGGGCGGCAGGGTTCCGGCGACCGAAAATTCGATGAACTGCACGTCGTTTACGAGAATTTTGCTGCGGGTCTCTTTTTCGATGGGAGTCAGGTTGAGCTTGCCCGATCTGGCATATTCGTTTTTGGCATCGGTTGTGTATGAAAAGGCAGAAGAGACAAGGCGCAGATTACCAACAGGTGCAACACGGGTTTGTTGGGCAAAGTCGAGAAACAGTTCGTTTTTTACGATTTTGCCGGGTTGATTTTTGGGCTTTTCGGGTTCACAAACAACCCAGGTCATAATTTTCAGTTCCCCGGTAGAGGGCGGCAAAATCGGCTTGCCGTCTTGCAAAATGCGCAGATAGAACTCGGCGGCGACTTTTGGGTCATCGTTGTCGCATGGGTCGTAGAAAGTATCAGAAAAAAGCGTGGTCGGATATGTTGAGCTGCGGATCTCTCGACTGAGAAGACTGAGGGTGTTGCGCATCTGGTCGACCGTGCCGCTGACCCACTGAGCGCGGCCAGCAGTCTTGCTGCCACCGATGAATAACTGGTACACGGCGGTCATGAACAGTGCCATGACTACGCATGCAATCAAAACTTCGACCAGGGTAAAGGCCGTGGTTTTTTTTTGTTTAAACATCATTCGACCGACCCTTTGCGGGTGATTTTTTCTACGCGCTTCTGGGTTTGCGGGGTAACCTTGCCCTGAAAATTCTTAACCAGGCCTTCAACATTGACTTCAATGGCTTCTTCGCCATATTTGCGCAGGCCTTTGATCGACTGAATCTTGACCTCGTTGACCCGGTAATTAAGGGTGTATGGGTAACCCTCGTTGGTTACTATATCGAAATCATTGATGTTTTTGATGTTTTTGTCAGCAGTCATTTCAAGGGGTGCCTGAAGGCGATTGCCGTCAAAGCTGAGATTGCAGCAGTCGCGGATATAATATTTCAGGTATTTGTCGGGCTTGAACTTGCTGTCAGGAGTCAAGGGTTTGGTGTAACGATCTTCTGGCTCACTTACCGCGAAGCCGGGCGCCAGAAAGCGATAATCGGGGTTATGGTAGCTGCCAAGCCTGATAAAAGCATTCTTGCCGGGGAGTGGGTAGTAATAGTATTTGATTTTTTTGTCGCTGTCGAGTTCGCGACTCGGCAGAACCCTGACGAAAAGCTCGGCACGGCTGCTCATCGACTCGAAAGCGTTCTGGCCACCCTCGGTCAGCCCCTCGAATTCAGTAAAATTGCAGAGAGGGTTTTTGCCTTGGGCGAATTCTACAGCATCATACAGTTCGGTTGGAAAAAGCTTGGCCTTCAGAAGAAAATGCTGCATGGCGGCCCGTGCCGCAAAAAAGGCCTGACGTTCCTGAATGGTGAGCTGATTGTGCCCGGCAGTGCTTGATTGCCTGAACATCATCGATACAAACAGAATAAGCATGCAGAAAGAAAAAAACATGGCAATGACAATGGCGACCCCGCGGCGGCTCAGGTGAATGGTTTTCATCCGTCGATGTCCCCCTTGATGGTCATCAGATGGATTCTCTGAACCCGACCAGCGTTTTCTTCGGGCTTAGTGAAATACTTCTGATCGATGTTCCATTGCACCTGCACCACAAGCTTTTTCATCGTGCACCATGAAAATTTTTCGGGGGCTGTGTAAGGCACTTTTTCAGTGACCATTTTTGAGGTGTAACGTTCAGCTGTTGGGTTGATGAACCTTGGCGCGTTGGCATCGAAGCCTTCCATGCCTTGATCGAGATATACGTTGCCGGGGGCCTCGGAGACGCCCTTTCCCATGCCGATGTCGAGTTCAGAAAAAGGTTTGGCTGTTTCGGTTGGGTCTTCGGCGTAGTCTTGAATCCAGGAGCCGTCAGAAATCAGTGCCGGATTGCGCAGAAAGGTGAAAGACATCTCGGGCGATTCGGCAAAATCTTTTGGGGTGCCATCGGGAAAAGAATCGCCAACCTGAATTCTCTCTGGTTTCTGCGGCTTGCGTTCAGAAACAACGTCTTCGACCCGCAGATGCACCAGATAATGAATGCCGCGTGAATCTGTGACGATGCCCCGGCATGGGTAACCGGCGCCTTCTTTGCTGGTGCCTGGAAACAGCAACGGCACGAGTTTGCGTGCCCATGTGTCGTTGTATCTGGCGAAACGTGGGTTGCCGCCAAGATCATCGATCTTGATAAAGCCCGGGTTACCCTGACGGATGGTTGCAAATGGCACGTTATCGAGAATGGTGTTGAGGACTTCAGAGGCTTTGTTGATGGCAAAAGCCTGCGAAGCGGTTTTGTCAGTTTCGACTGTCTGGCGGCTTATCAACCCGAATAAAGGAATCATTGCGATTGCCAGAATGGCAACCGCAATGACTATTTCAATAAAGGTTACGGCTCGTCTGTGGCACAGAAACATCAGCCAGCCACCTCTTTTAATCAGTTTTGCAGCAGTTCGGACGCAAGTGCAGAGAGAGACGAACGTTCAGATTTATTTAGAATGATGTGACCGAACAGATTATGGTTTTTGAACTTTTCGATTACGAAGTTCAGACCATTCGATGAGCTGTCGAGGTAGGGGTTATCGATCTGATAGGGGTCACCGGTCAGAACGACTTTGGTACCTTCGCCGGCGCGGCTGATGATTGTCTTTACTTCGTGCGGTGTCAGGTTCTGTGCTTCATCGACGATCAGATACTGCTTCGGAATGCTGCGGCCTCTGATGTAGGTAATAGCTTCGATCTGCACTTTCTGCGATTCGATCAGGAAACGTATTTTTTTATCGACATCATCAGAATTCTTGTAAAGGCGATCCATGACGAATTCAAGGTTGTCGAAGATTGGCTGCATCCAGTGACTGAGTTTTTCGTCTTTCGAGCCTGGCAGGTAACCGATATCTTTGCCAAGGGGCATGATCGGGCGGCTGACCAGCAATTTGCGGAACAAATGCTCGTCAATGGTCTTCTGCAGACCGCATGCCAGTGCCAGCAGGGTTTTGCCGGTGCCGGCCCGGCCGACCAGGGTTACCAGCTGAATTTCGTTGCAGAGCAGCAGTTCGATGGCGAACTTTTGCTGTAAATTCATCGCTTCGACGCCCCATGGCCGCGAATTAAGGTGAAACAACGGCAGCAGTTTTCTTTGAATGCCGTCGTATTTGGCGAGGGCGGTTTTATTTTCGTTTTCGGCAGACTTGAGAAGAATGAATTCATTTTTGAAGAGGTTGTCTTCTTCGTAGGCAAGGCCTTCTTCTCGCAGAAAGGTTTCGATGCGGCTCATCGGCATAACCATTTCGCGCCAGCCAAGATAAAGCTCGTCGATATCAACCTTGTTGGTCTCGAAGTCTTCGGCGGCAATACCGAGCGCATCAGCCTTGATCCGGCAGTTGATGTCTTTGCTGATGAGAATCGGGTTTCTTCCGGCTTTTTTGAGGGTCATGGCACAGGCGAGAATGCGGTTATCGACCTTGTGGGCGTCGAGGCCAAAGCCATAGGGTATTTCGGTTTCAGAATCGATGAGAATCTGCAATACGCCACCGGTTGGGAGTGGTACCCCGGTGGAAAGGTTGCCCTTGCTCCGCAGATTATCGAGTTCTCTGGATGCCTGCCGTGCTTCGCGGCCGCGTTCATCGTTGATTCCCTTGAAACGGTCGAGTTCTTCAATAACACCCAGTGGAATTACTACATCATGTTCCTTAAAAGAGAACAGCGACTGATGGCTGTGCAGAATGACGTTAGTATCCACTACGAAGGTTTTTTTCATTAAGCGGCTTCCTGTTTTGGATAATTGAGCTGTACTACCGTTTATACTTATCATACGCAGAAAGATTGTGTCAAACCAAACATCTTCAACAGCATGATTTAGCAATTTTTATATTCTTTGCGCTTCTGCTGTTCGGGTAAAAAAAATCACCGCCTGCTTAACGATTCGGCACAATCGTCCGATAGGTGACAATGGGAAAGTGTAACAACCCGATTCTATGAAACATAAATGGTTTCTTAAAACTGAAAGGAACAGAAGTTCCATGAATAAACGGCATAATTCATACCTTCTGACTGGTTTTCTGGTTCTAGCCATGGCTTCAGCGGCCTTTGGCCAATATTCTGATGACCAGACTCCGGAAGGCTACTCAATGGCGCCGCCCGCGAATGACTTTTACTATGAAGCGCAACCCTCGGTCAGCGCTGACAGCAGTTGGGTCGAAGAAGATTCCGGATCGACCGGTTATCAGACTTACACTGTCAAGAGGGGCGATACCCTTGGCTCCATTTCGAAGAAGTTTTTTGGTACCACCACAAAATGGAAAGAAATCGCCCGGGCTAATGGCATCAGCAATGCTGCCAAAATAAAGGTTGGCCAGTCGCTCGAGATACCTTCGACCAACTATTCAAAAGGCCAGGGCGTAACTTATCGTCAGCGCAGCCGCTATATTGCTTCGCCTTCTGAGCCTTCAACCGCACCGAATCCGTCTCAGGCAACTGATTTGCCCCTGCCGCCAGTGACTCAGGGTAACGATGCCGTTCTGTACTCTGAATCGGGTTTGCCTCAGATCATACTGCCGGGTGAACAGCGGGTTCGCAAGTCAACGAGCGATCATCATGTGTCTTTTACCGGTCTGACCGGTCTGGTTAATACTTTTGCCGCCTACCCGCTGGGTGAAAACATGTTCTCAACTGCCTTTGGCATGGTCTATAACAAAATTACCCGCCGCGACGGTGAGCGCCTGAAGAACGGTGAAGATGCCGATTTCTGGGAATTCCCCATGCTGATGACCTACGCCGGCGAAAACTTTGAAGTTGCTTTTAAGTTGCCCTTTGAATCTTATGACGTTTTCGCGCCGATTACCTATAACTTCAGAGATGGCTCAGACTCAGGCATGGGTGACGCTTCGCTGCGCCTCAAGTTCAGCTCGCAGAATGATGAAATGGCTTCTTGCCTTGGCTTGGGTGCCATTTTCCCCACCAGCGACATCGATATCGGCAACACCGAAGACAATAACGCCTGGGAAATCTTTGCCGGTCTTTCAAGCAAGCGCAAAGAAGGCGGTAATATTCATCTGAACGGTGGCTATCAGGCCGGCGATGGCAATACCAACCACGAAGGTGTTTTTGTTAATGCCGGTTTTGATTACAGTGCCAATGAATCTTTCACCTTCATGGGTGAAGTGAACTTCTATAACAGGGTTAACAATGGCAGAAGCACCGATCTGACCCTCGGCATGCGCTATCATGTCAAACCAGGCATGTCACTAACCTTCGCAGCGCCGATCGCGCTCAGTAACGACATGTTTTTCGGTTATGACTATCGCCTGCAGGGCATGTTGCAATATCATTACTGATAAGATTTAAAAAGCCGGCGGCATCAGTTCATCTGGTGCCGTCGTTTTTTTTCAGAAAGACGGCAGATCAGGGGTGAAAGGCCGTTGTGGCGGCCAGACGGGTGCCACGCCATCTGCCGGCAAGAACAACTGCCGAAGAATGGAAGTGACGATCACATCGGCCCCCGGGCATTCGCCGGCGCGTGGCCCGGCCACATTGAGAATGCCCGGCCGATAACGACTCAACCACCTCAGGGTCGCGGTTGCAGAAAAAGGTTCAGGCTGAAGATCAGATTGGGTGTTTGCCGAGGGTTCACAGGCTGGGGTAGCGTTGGGCACCAAAGTTCTATCGCCGGTCATCGCTACGACCAGATATGGTTTGCGCTTCTGACGGCAGAGTTCTATTGTCAGGGCTGTGCCACGTGAGGCTCCGGCACCGACAAAGATCAATGTTGCATCTGAATCGCAGACGTTTAAACGGGTGCGTTGCTGATACAGAGGTGAATCTGCTTCGCGCAACTTGTAGATACCCGGAATCACGCCATCTTCGGCCCGCCTGCCGGCCGGGCACCAGCCACCAACAGCAATGCCGGTCGTAAGGGCGAAATCGAGAGCGGCACGATCAACGCCGGTCTGCCCGCCAGAAATTAACATTGCTAATGGGTATCGATGCATGAGTGATTATAAATCATCGATAACCGGCTGTGAAGCATGGCTGCCGAAAAGCATCTGATACTGATAGACATGCAGGCCGGCCGGCAGTTCATTGCCTTCGACCGGGGCAAGGCACTCGCGTTCGAACAGGGCGTCAAACATGTAGAGCCGTTCTGGGTAACAGCGGGTCATGCGCAACCACAGCTCACGCCTGGTTTCATAGGGGGCGCTCTCAAAAAGGCTGCATAGCAGTTCGGCGTGGCCCCCGGCCACCAGATTGTCGAGGGTGTCGGGTGCATGTTGCTGGGCGTATGGGTCGCGCCTGCCGATAAATGTGAGCACCCACAGGTCGCGGGCGCAGAGATTGCGACTCTGGTTCAGGGTGCGATGCCGGCTGTCGATATTAAGCTGACTGTTGCAGATAAAAATCGCCTTCGCTTCAAGCGGAATCTGGCGGAAAAGATTGCCCCGAAAGCTTTTTGAGTCGATATTCAAGGCGCATTTTTCACAATTCATACCAGTTCCTCCTGGCAGGCAGAATGGGTGGCGCTGACAGTCGCCGCCATGATTGCCTGGTGTGAGGTGATGGCGTTGAGATAACTGACGCGACGGTTGCCGACCCTGGCAAAACTGTCGAGAGGTCGCAGCCCGGCCGCCGAAAACACCGGATTCAGCAGCCAGAGACTGCGGGGTTCGTAAACTTCGAGCCAGTGCCAGAGCTTCATGCACAACGCTTCCCCGGCTGCCTGAAAAATTGCCAGAACCAGACTGCGGTCACGGCCATGCAGAGCCGATTTTAGAGAGTCGAATACGAGTTTTTCGGCAAGTTCGTCGCCATGATTCAGGCGGTTGATTACATAAAGATCCATAAAACAGCGGCTGCCCAGGTGTCTGGCGCAAAAACCGGTGTTACAACGCTCGCTGGTCGGTGAACAGACTGGCCTTGGGCAGCGCTCGGCGGCATTACCACTAGTTGGGTTAAAAGGGCATTCATTGCAGCACATCATATTGAACCTCCCGATTTTTTTTTGCATCCACTGATAAATCAATTTCAAAAGAAAAAAGGGAAAACTATTTTTCAAATATTTTCGTTACAGGCAATTTTAAGGTTCGTGGGCCGCTGAATCTGCACCTCGCGGCTGGTTGCGAAACTGGTAGAAACAGGCGTGTTATTCTGGTATGCTGTCGTTGTTGTATGACTACCAATCATCTTGAAGAGGGTCTGGCGGGGTTTCTGGCAGCACCGGGGCCTGAATCGGCTTTCCGGTTAATCACCCTCTGTCGCGGCTATCTGGCTAATATTGCCGCCGGGTGGCGCGAACCGGGCTTGAATCGCCTCGATAAAATTCGTGAACTGGCCGGCGAGATGCTGCTGATTCTGCTTGAAGACTTTGACCGCGCCCGGGTAGTGCACCCTAAGTCAGTTCTGGTGTTCGTTCATCAACGGCTCAAACGGTTGACGCGTCGCCAGCGGCGCGAAATCGCTTTTGGACTCGCCGATTCCCTGCCCGAAATTGGCCGCACTGAATTCACAGCCCGGCGCCTCGAGTTCGCCGATGAAATTTTTAAAACTGTCAGAGATTTCCTCACCTCATACCCAAACGAAATGGCCAGCCAGCTTGCTTTTCTTTTTATCCATATTTTCCCTGAAGTACCATGGGCCAGCCGGATGCTTGCCGAGCATGAAGGCGCGGCGCCCGAACGGCGCCTTGAAGCCGATAAAAAGCGGATGACATTATTTAACAGCCAGCTGCGGCAAAGATTCAAAACGCTCGAACAGGGTGAATGGCGCGAAATCACCACCTGGAACAGCGGCGAGCGCAGCCACCTGGCCTGGCGCATCATCAGTATTTCACCGGCTGAGGTTTCGGCGCAGGTGGCTGCAGATCTTGCCGAGCTTGACGCCTGGCGTGAGCGCATCGATCGGCGACAGGCTCAGTCGCCCCTTGATCTCGCCGCTGCCCTGCGGGTTCATCGCGATATGCGTGACCGGGTGGCCTGCCCGGCACACCCAGAAGCCTGCTCGTTAGCTGCTGAAGAGGCCGCACCCTGGGGTGAATCCGATGATTTTTTGCTGCAGATAATCGGGAAATGCCCGGAACTGTATCAGGTGGCTGAGACCAGCAGCGAGTTGCAGGTCGAAAACTTGATGACTGCCCCGCCTGATGACGCTGATGACCCTGATTTTATAAGGCTGGCTGAAGAGCTTAGCCATTGGTTTGGCACCCTCCAGGAAAATAGAACCCCTAAAAATGAGAAACAAGGCCAGCCGTTGTTTAAATATAGCTGACCAGGAGAAAATCATGAATTTTGCAACCGGTTGTATCGTAGAATATTCAGCCAAAGGAACCAGACCGGAAATCGGAGTAATTCTCAACGCAGCTGGCGGCAGCGTGCGACTTTATCTGCTGAATGGCAAAGAGACAAGCATTCCAGAAAAAAAGATACTGCATTCGACAACCCGCTCGGTTGTAAGCGTTGCTGACCGTGAAAATTGCCGGCAGCATCTCGCTAAAACTGACAAACACCGTGACGAAATAGCTCAGAGCATAGATCTTGCCGAATTACATGCCCTGCTTGTCGATGAAGGCCGGGTCTTCACAACCTCAGAAATGGCGGGCTTTCTTTTCGCACCCGAAGACGATGATGCTGCTGCGGCCTTGTTAAGGCGTCTGGGCGAAGACCGGTTTTATTTTAAAAATCGCAATGATGCGTGGCAGGCAGCTTCAACCGGCGAATTGCAGCAGGCTTTAGAGCAGCATGCCAAACTCGAACAAAAAGAGCGCGAAGAAACCGTTCTCGTTGAAGCCTTGCAACAGCTTGGCTCGGTTAAAACCCTGCCTGATGTGCTGCGCGAGCACCTTGCCGATCTCAAAAATCTGGTGGCCTGCGGCGAAGAGGCCAAAATTTCCCGCCGTCTCACTGCTGCTCTTGATAAAGCTGGCCTGAACAATTCGCGCAAGCTTTTTCAGGTGATGGTGGCATCGCAGATTCTCGATGCTGATGAAAATCTTGCTCTTATCAAATATCGCCTGCCGGTAGAATTCTCTGCTGACCTTAAATCGGCTGCTGAACTTCTCTGCCAGACCGATATCGGTTCGCTGAAACGCGTTGACCTGACCGGCCTGCAAACCTGGGCAATCGATACGCCAGGTTCGAAAGACCGTGACGACGCCTTTTCTTTTACGCAGCACCCTGATGGCAGCTGCACTCTTCAGGTTCATATTGCTGACCCGGCCGAACTCATTCTGCCGGGTTCAGAGCTTGATCGTGAGGCCGCACGGCGTGGCAGTTCGGTTTATATGCCCGACCAGCGTATTCACATGCTGCCTGCCGAAATTTCAGAGAACTTTCTCAGTCTTTCAGAAGGCAGCGAGCGGCTGGCGTTAACATTTTCCCTTGACTTTTCACCGGCCGCTGAATTGCATGGCCTCAAAATATGCGAATCCATTATCAGAATTGAACGCGCCCTTGATTATGACGTTGCCGACACAATGCTGGCCGAGGTGCCATGGCTGGCTCAGGCTGTGGCTTTTGCCGAAAAACTCAAACAGCGACGGGCCGCCGCCGGAGCGATGATGTTTCCGCGCCAGCCTGAAATGAGCGTCAAGGTAGTTGACGGCGTGATTCTTGTTGAGCAGCGCAGTCGCGACGACCTGACTCAGGGTATGATTGCTGAATTTATGATCTGGGCGAACCATGCGGCGGCCGAGTGGTGCCGCAGCCATGCTATACCATGTTTTTATCGTGTTCAGGAGGGCGAACCTGTTTCTGCGCCCATCGCCGAGGTCTTTGAACCAGTGGCCTTTTTTTCGGTGCTGAAAACCTTGCGAAAGACCGTTGTCAGCAGCACGCCAGGGCGGCATAGTTCGCTTGGTCTGGCAGCCTACACCCAGGTAACCTCGCCACTGCGCCGCTACTCAGACCTGTTGCTGCATCGCCAGATCAAGGCGGCGATCAACGGGTTGCCGCCGGTTTATAATCAGGCCGACCTTGACCAGACGATGATGATTGCCGACACCGCCGTCAGTCGCGCTGACGAAATAATGCGTGACCGCGAGCGCTATTTTCTGCTCAAGTATCTGAAGCAGCAACAGAAGACCCAGGAAGTCACGTTCGACGGTATCATCGTCGAAACAGGCCTCAACGAGGTTACTTTTTATGCCGGGTTTCTCTGTTCGTTCAGGCACTGCCGGCGGCCAAATTTCGATGTGGCGCCTGGGCAGAAGGTCATGGTAAGGGTTACCCAGATAGACCTTTTCGACTGCATTATCAGATTTGAGCTGCATCAGGCCTGAAGCTCTGCCGGCTGACGCGTTTTATTTGAGGCCGGTTGATGCAGGCAGCTTCAGTAGTTCTTCGTGAACTTTGCGCTTCACGTCATCGGGCAAGCGCGATTCATATTCTGAAATGATCTCAATGCCGTCCTGGTGAAGCTTTTCAGCTTCAGAAAACATCGAACGGATTTTGCCGAGCGAGGCGTTCAGCTCGTTCGACAAGCTCTCTTCGATGGTTTTCCATTTGGCGTTGAGTGCCTGGTTGAGCTTCTGGTTGTGGTCGAGAAGCTTGATAACCAGGTGCTGGGTGCTGCCCTGGCTGGCACCTTCATATTTGGCGAACTTGATTTCCAGTTCCTTTTTCCAGTTTTCAAGCTCGTCGAGCTGGTTGACCAGCCCTTGAATCTCTTTGTCTTTGTCGTCTAGTTTGCGCAGGTAATGCTCTTCAAGGCGCTTGGTCTGTTTGAAGCTGTCTTCGGAAAGTGAAGCTCTGACCGCTTCATGCTCGTGTTTGCTTGAGCTGATCAGCTGCTCGTATTTTTCTTTGATCAAGGTAATTTCGCGGTTCTTGAAGAACATGACTGCCTTGGCGCCGATGGCGAACAGGGCGGTCATGATGAGAATGAGACCGATTACCTGCAGTGGTTCCATGATTGTCGCTCCGTGCTATAAATTACCGGCAGCTTATCAGGTGAACTGTATGTCACCGCTGACCGATTCAGCTTTGAATTCAGCACCGTCACTGCCTGACCTGAGCGAGGTGCCCTGATTGTTTAAAGGTGTGGCGTCACCCTTCCAGTCAAGAACGACATCGCCGCTGCGCGTCGTTGCTTCGACGACTTTCCATGGCCCGCTCATCTTCTCGACGATGATATCGCCAGAGGTGGTGACCAGTTTGACATTGGTTGTATCAGAAATGCTGCCTTCGGTAAGCATGATGTCGCCCGATACCGAGTTGATCTTAAGCTCTTCAATGCGAGAGTCACGCACCAGAAAATCGCCAGAGGTTGATTTGATTTCCATGGCGATTTCACCGCCTTCAATCTGCACCGCGCCGCTGACCGTTTCGATGTGCGACTGCTTGAGGTTCGCGCCCTGCACTCGAATGTTGCCGCTGACGGTCTTGAGTTCACCAATGCGATAATTGCCCCTGATTCTTATGGTGCCCGAAACGCTTTTGCAATCGATGTGCATGTCGGCCGGCAGGGTTATTTCCATGTCGATGACGGCTTTAACCGGCAGATTGCGGTCGAAGCCCACGAACATGTTCTGCCCGTCGATTTTGATGCCGTATCGCGAAAACCATTGAGCCGGCTGATACTCACCGAGGGTGGCTTTGCTGATCTGACCGTTGATATGCATCTTGAATTCGCTGCCCTCATGAATTCTGACTTCGCCAAAAACATTTTCGAAGACGAAGCTATCACAGCGCTCATAACCATCTGGCGGTGTCACAACAAAATCAACCGGAGTGCCATCGACGGGCTCGCCTTTGACGTTACCGAGTTCGTTGGCCATGCTGCCGACTACTTCCTGCATCCAGCCGCCAAACTCTTTCATTTTATCTTTAAATTCGCGCCGGCGTGGTTCGGCTTTCTTGATTGCCTGCTGAACGGTCTGCTGAACACTTTGGGCAAGATTGCGCAGATCGAAGCCAAATTTGGTCGCGTTCAGAAACGGGTTGAACGGGTCTTCATCACGATTTTGATCGCGATTGTTGTTGGAATCATTGTCGGATCGTTTCTGCTGCTCACCGGCATTGCCCTGCCTTGCATCGGCTTTCGCCTCTTCGCGGGCGGGAGTCTTCTCGTTGACTGCTGCCAGTAGCTTTTCAGATTCTTCAACGGTGATTTTACCCTCTGCCAGCATGTTCAAGATCATTTTGCGTGCTTCAGACATGTTTTCCTCCATACCCGGACTTTATTTACTGCTATATGATAACCGTGCTGAAAAAAAACTGCAACAGGTGGTCGTTGTGGCTTAACCAACCTCAGGGCTGATTTCAAGGCCGAACAAATCTTTAAAACGTTGACAGCAGCAGCTTATGGCGCCGGCCGAAATATCGCAACCCAGCCATTTTCTTTGCAGCTGCTGAGCCGCTATCAGCGTTGTGCCGCTGCCACAGCAGAAATCGCCAACCAGATCACCATTCTGACTCATGGCGCTGATGATCCGATGCAGCAGCGCCAGTGGCTTCTGGGTCGGGTAACCAACGCGTTCAAGCGCCAGCGGGTTGATGATCGGGATATCCCAGACATCATCGACAGGCGTGCCCCGCGGGTCAGGCAGATAGTGGCGGCCGCTGCCGGCGACAATGCCTGACTTCGCAAACCCAGAAGTTGGCTTGTATGGTACCCGCACCGCGTCGATGTTAAAAACCGGTTTCTGACTGCGGCTATACCAGAGCAATGTGTCGTGCTTGCATGAAAAGCGGCGTTTAGAACGGCCGCCGCCCGTGTAATGCCAGATTATTTCGTTGATAAAACCCTGGCGGCCGAAGATTTCGTCGAGAATAATGCGTGCGTGATGTGTGGTGCGCCAGTCTAAATGCAGAACCAGACTGCCATCGGCGCAGAGAAGCTTGAAAATAGCCTGCAAACGTTCGCGCAACCATGGGAGATAGCTCGAAAGATCGCCTTCCCACCGGTCATCATAAGCTAAACCATCGCGGGTGCCGACCTGCTGCCGGCCGGTTAAAAACGGCGGGTCGAGATAAATCAGCCTGAAAGTGCCAGGGGGCAGCAAAGAGGCGACATGCAGCATGTCGCCTCCGATAAGCCTGCCGCTGATTTCAGCAGTTTCCAAGTTTGCCGGCCAGATATTCCTGGAGCGCATCTATTTTAACGCGTTCCTGGGCCATGGTGTCGCGGTCACGAACAGTTACCGACTGGTCGTCAAGGGTGTCAAAATCAACGGTTACGCAGAACGGCGTGCCAATTTCGTCCTGGCGGCGGTAGAGCTTGCCGATGCCGGCTGTATCATCATAAACAGTGCGCCAGCCGCTCTTTTTCATCAGGTTGTTCTTGATCGCCATCGCAGTGTTGCGAATGCCCTCGTGATTCTTCTTGAGCGGCAAAACCGCCACCTTGATCGGCGCCAGTTCGGGGTGCAGTCTGAGAACGATTCGCTGCCCGTCGTTTACTGTTTCTTCGAAATATGAATCCATAAGAAAGGCCAGGGTGGCCCGGTCAACCCCGGCAGATGGTTCGACAACGTAAGGCAGCAGGTGCTGATTGGTTTCGTGATCGAAGTAGGTGAGCTTGGTAACCGCATGCAGGTTCGGTATCTCGCGGCCGTCGGCGAGCACGAGTTTGCCGCCCTTGGTGTGGCAGGTCAGGTCGAAATCAGTGCGGTTGGCGATGCCTTCGACTTCGTCAAACTGCTTGTTCTCATCTTCGCGTTCAGGGAAAAAGCGATAGAGCAGGTCAACAGTAGCCTTGGCGTAGTGAGCCAGTTCTTCTTTTTTCTGTTCGTATTTGCGCAGGTTTTCGGGTTTGATGCCGAGTTCGGTATACCAGTTATAGCGACTTTCGACCCATTTGCGATGCCATTCTTCGTCGGTGCCGGGTTTTACGAAAAATTCGATTTCCATCTGCTCGAATTCGCGCACCCTGAAGATAAAATTGCGCGGCGTGATTTCGTTGCGGTATGACTTGCCGATCTGGGCGATGCCAAACGGCAGCTTGCGGTTTGTCGAATCAAGAACATTTTTGAAATTGATAAAGATGCCCTGTGCCGTTTCGGGGCGAAGGTAAGCGGCATTGTTATCGTCGGCAACCGGCCCGCAGGTGGTCTTGAACATCAGATTGAAAGGCCTGGGTTCGGTCAGATCGTGTTTGTCGCCTTCGGGGCATTTTTCGTTCGGGTCAACCTGATCGGCTCTGAATCTCTTTTTGCACTTGCGGCAGTCAACCATCGGGTCAGAAAAGGTGTCTTCGTGACCCGAATATTTAAAAACCAGCCGGTTCATAAGAATGGCACAATCAAGGCCTTCCATGTCATCGCGTTCATAAACAACCCGGCGCCACCAGGCACGTTTAACATTGTTTTTGAGTTCGACGCCGAGAGGGCCGTAGTCCCAGGTGCCCTGCAGACCGCCATACTGGTCGCTGCCCTGAAAAATGAACCCACGGCGCTTGCATAATGAAATGATTTTTTCGAGATCTACCATCTGTTTCTCCCGTCGACGACAAAAAATTTGGAATGGCGAAACCGTTTGTGCCGCAATTATAAGCGCGATCACCCCAAAAATCAACCACGCCCCGCCAGACTGCGGCGCAAAAAGTTGTCTGGGGATGTTATAATCAAAGCACCATGAAGCAAAACAATACCAGAAAACCTGTTGTCTGTATTTTCTGTTCCTCAAGCCCTGATGTGTCTGCCCCAATCAAAAGCGGCGCAGCTGAGTTTGCCAGATTGCTGGCCGAAAACCATTTTTCGGTTCTCTACGGCGGCACTACCTGTGGTCTGATGAAAATCGTTGCTGATGCCCATAAAAAGGCCGGCGGTCAGCTGATTGGCATTATCCCCGAATATATGATCGACAAGGGAATTCAGCACCCCGACCTTGATGAGCTTCACAAGGTCGCTGATCTTCGACCCCGCAAGCAGGCAATGCTCGAAAAATCTGATTATATCGTCGCTCTGCCCGGCGGTATCGGCACCTACGACGAATTTTTTGATCTGCTGACCATGAAACAACTGGGTCGTCACAATCGGCCGATGTTTCTGCTCAATCTCGACAACTATTTTGCGCCCTTGTTGGCGTTGATGCAGCACGGTATCGAGCAGAAGACAATCAAAATCGAACATCTTGAACTTTTTAAAGTTGCCGCGCAGCCTGAAGA
This sequence comes from Candidatus Rifleibacterium sp., assembly GCA_035352635.1. Taxonomy (GTDB): domain Bacteria; phylum Muiribacteriota; class Ozemobacteria; order Ozemobacterales; family Ozemobacteraceae; genus Rifleibacterium. The sequence goes on along the minus strand of DAOPYA010000014.1, from coordinate 20,196 downwards.
ATTAATGAAGATGATTGCCAGCCACCATTCGCTGCAAGTCTGCCACTGAGCAACGCCCTGGCTCAGGGCAGCGATACCAGTTGCGCCGCATCGAGATCAGAGAGGCGTGCCGGGCGATAACCCCTGGCCATGATGTATTCGAGAATGCGGTCAAGCGCCCGGGCGCCGTTTTTACTGCCAAGATGCATCAGAATTACCGAATTGCGGTTCAGCTTGTTTTTTACCCGGCTGATGATCGTTTCGACCGGGTCTTCGCGCCAGTCGATCGTGTCGATGTGCCAGTAAACCGGGCGATAACCGAGATCTTCAACGATTGATTCGACGCGGTGGTTCTGGTGGCCAAACGGAAACCTGAAAAACGGGGCGCCGCGCCGCCCGAAGATCTGTTGAAAGGCTTCTTCGGCTGCTTCAATTTCTGTGGCGATTTTGCCGGCGTCGAAATTTTTCATGTCAGGGTGATTCATACTGTGATTGGCGATTTCATGGCCGTCAGCCAGCAGTTCGCGGCAGCGTGCCGGGTATTGCCTGGCGAATTTGCCGGTCAGAAAGAAAGTGCAATGCACCCCGGTTTTTCTCAATGAACTGATGATTGAGTCAAAACCCGCGTCGGTTGCACCACCGTCGAAGGTCAGAAAGACCTGCCCGCCGGCAGCATCGGGCACGACCAGCGGGGTTTCGCGGGCATGGGGCGGTCGGGTTGTAACTGTGGGGCGGGCGGGTTTTGCCGGGCTGGCAACCCTCAGTCTTTCTTGTGCCTTTTCGGGCTTTGGCAAAGGTTGTTCGACCAGCATGTCAGCCGGGCGCTTGATCTCAGATTGAGCCGGTGCCTGCGGTTGCGTTGCAGCCGCTTTTCTCAGGCGTGCAAGCATCTCGGTCGCCTGGTTAAAGGCGGGGTTGAGGCGCAGTGCTTCACCGAGTGCCCAGCTGGCTTCTTCAAGCTGATTGTGGTCGCGGTAAAGAATCGCGATGTTGTAATAGGTCCAGTAGACGGGCTGAAGTTGCAGTGCCGCCGCATACCAGGCGAAAGCGTGCTCATCCTGACCGAGGCGTTTCAGGGCGCTGCCGATGTTATTATAAAGATGAACGTTGCGCCGGTCAAAATCGAGAGCCCGCCGCCAGACGCTGATGGCGCCCATCAGGTCGCCGGCGTTTGCCAGTTCGATACCGTAAGAGTTAAGTATGTTCGGGTTGCGGGGGTTTCGGGCTGCGAGACTGGTCAGGGGCGTCTGCGCAGCCGCACTGATCGCGAAACACAGAAAAACCGCCAGCAATAGTGCTGGCGGCATCGTTTTAAAGAAACGCAAAATCAGCTCTTTCTGCCAACCTTGGCTTCGCCTTTTTTGCGCAGTCTGATTGCGGCAGGGGTAACTTCTACCCATTCGTCATCAGCCACGTATTCAAGAGCCTGGTCAAGGGTCATGCGCCTCGGCGCTGCAAGCTTTTCGAGTTCTTCAGAAGTGGCTGAACGGTGGTTGGTAACATGGCGCTTTTTAACAATATTAACTTTGAGATCGCCGTTGAGAGGTCTTTCGCCAACTACCATGCCCTCATAGATTTCTTCGCCGGGGGCATAGAAGAGCGTGCCGCGTTCGCCAAGATTCTTGATCGCGTAACCGGTGGCGATACCAGCGTCGGTTGCCACCATAACGCCATTACGGCTCTCGGGTATGTCGCCACGATAGGGTTCGTAATCTCTGAAACACTGGTTCATGATGCCGGTGCCGTTGGTCATCGTCAGAAACATCGATCTGAAACCAAGCAGGCCCCGGGCCGGCACTGAAAAAATCAGGCGCAGATAATTGTCGAGCAGGCGTTTTGAAGATTCGAGCATTGCACGGCGTGGCCCGAGTACTTCCATGACGATGCCCATGTAGGCATCTGGAATATCAACCGCCAGTTCTTCGATTGGTTCAAGCAATTGCCCGGTCTCGTCGCGCTTCATGATGGCTGCCGGCTTGCTGACCTGCAGTTCGTAGCCTTCGCGGCGCATGGTTTCGATAAGAATGCCCAGATGCAGTTCGCCACGGCCTGAAACAAGAAAAGCGTCGCGTTCTTCAGAGATATTCTCTACACGCATCGCAACGTTGGTTTCGAGTTCACGGTCAAGGCGCGTGCGTATCTGGCGCGAAGTCAGAAACTTGCCCGACCGCCCCGAAAACGGGCTGGTATTAGCGGTGAATGCCATCGAAATTACAGGCTGGTCTACGGCAACAACTGGTTCAGGGTCGCATAATTCAGTGCAGATGGTGTCGCCGATCGAAATGGTGTCGATGCCGCAGATGGCAACGATGTCGCCGGCGCCGGCTTCTTCAACTTCAACGCGTTGAACGCCCCGATATGAATACAATCTGAGAATCTTGTGTTTTTCAGGGACCTGGTCAGGATGAATTCTGAAAACATCAGATTTGCCGGTTAAAACGCCGCCGATAATTCGGCCAATGCCGATTCTGCCGACATAATCGCTGTAGTCAAGACTGGTAATCATGAGTTTGCCGGCGCCATCAAGGTCACCGACCGGTGGTGGAACCTGTTTGATCATTTCTTCAAGCAGCGGTCTGATGTCGTTGCGCGGGTCATTCATATCGCGCACCGCGTAACCGCCGCGCCCTGAAGCGTATAGAACCGGGTAATTCAACATGGTTTCTTCGACGCCAACGTCGATGAACAAATCGAGAATTTCGTCTTCGACCGCTTCAACCCGGGCGTCAGGTCGATCAATTTTGTTGATGACGACCACCGGGCGCAACCCGGCTGCCAGTGCCTTTTTTAATACGAAGCGGGTCTGCGGCATCGGGCCTTCAAAAGAATCGACGAGCAGCAGACAGCCGTTAGCCATTCTTAGAACGCGTTCAACTTCACCGCCAAAGTCAACATGGCCTGGAGTATCGACAAGATTGATGCGGTACCCGTTGAAGTCGAGCGACAGGTTTTTTGAAAGAATAGTGATACCGCGCTCACGTTCAATAGCGTTGCTGTCCATGAAACATTCTTCGACGCGCTGGTTATCGCGAAAAAGACCGGATTGTTTGATCAGGGCATCGACCAGAGTTGTTTTTCCATGGTCAACATGTGCGATAATTGCGACATTGCGAATCATCTCGGGTTGGGTGATGTGTCTGTGAGCTTTCACTTGGAGGTACTCCGGCAAAAAATAGAGTCAGGGCGAATTTCAGGCCAACAGTGTACCTTAAGTTGCCGATGCATGCAAGACAAATTTTCCAGGGTGGTGAAATCAGAGCGTCAGTATGGCCAGAATCTGTTGTTGAGCAACTGATAAACAAGATTTAAAAGCGAAAGCGTGCTGACTATGCTTAAACAGGTTAGCAAACGCTCAATAAGACTGCTTATTGGGTCAGTATTCGCGTGGTTTATACTGCTCGAAGGCCTTTTTGTCAAAAGCGCGGCGGTAGGCTTCCTGGGGGCTGATCTTGCGTTGTTTGACCAGATCCATGAGTGACTGGTCCATGGTCTGCATGCCGGCCTGCTTGCTCGTCTGCATGATCGAAGGCAACTGGAAGGTTTTATTGTCGCGAATCAGGTTGGCGACCGCCGATGTATTGATAAGAATTTCGAGGGCCACTTCACGGCTCAGGCCATCGATGGTCGGTATCAACTGCTGGGCGATAATACCCTGCAGGGCGTCGGCGAGCTGGGTTCTGATTTGATCCTGCTGGTGGGCAGGAAAAACGTCAACGATACGGTCTACTGACTGCGCTGCTGACGGGGTGTGCAGAGTGGCAAAGACAAGATGGCCGGTTTCGGCGGCGGTGACTGCCAGCGAAATGGTTTCGTAGTCGCGCATTTCGCCGACCAGAATGATATCGGGGTCTTCGCGGAGAGCCGAACGGAGCGCGGCCGAGAACGATCTGGTGTTTGGCCCGATTTCGCGCTGGTTGACCAGACAGGTTTTGTGCTGATGCACAAATTCGATCGGGTCTTCGATGGTTAAGATGTGGTCCTGGCGCTCGTGGTTGACCTGATCGACCATTGCCGCGAGAGTGGTTGATTTGCCTGACCCGGTTGGCCCGGTAACCAGAATCAGCCCTTTATTGCGCCTGGCGAGGTCGCCTAGAATCCCGGGCAGTTTGAGTTCGGCCAGGGTTTTGATGCGGTTTGGAATTACCCTGAAAACGCCGCCCAGCCCGAGGCGCGTATAGAAAACATTGCAGCGGTAGCGGGCAACTCCTTCGAGTTCGTAAGAAATATCGAGTTCGAGGTCGCGTTCAAGTCGTTCGCGCTGGTCGTTGTTCAGAAACTGAAAAATAAGCCGACGCACCTCTTTGGCGGTCAGCGATGGAATATCGGTTGGCCAGAGTTTGCCCTGCAGGCGGAGCATGGGGGGTGAACCCACGGTCAGATGAAGGTCAGACCCGTTTTTTTCGACGATCAGTCGCAGCAGATCGTCAATAATTACTTCGCTTTCGCCGTCATCGCCCGATGAGTTGCTTTTGTTCTGGGCTTTTGAAGGCGGCAACGCATGATTTCCGCCAATAGAAGCGGGTATGCCGGTGGGCCGGGCAACTGGTGCTGCCGGTGCTGCCGGTGCCGACGATGCTGCAAATTGTGGTGCAGCCGGCCTGGCAACTGGTGGCCCTGCGGGTGTCTGCGGGTGCCCTGCTGGCGGGCCTGCTGGTCTTGGTTGTTGAGTGCCTGGCGCAACGGGCATGGCCGGTTGCGGTGCTCTTGGGGCGGTTGGCGGGCTGGCGGCCGGTGCCGGGGTTCTTATTGCGGGCGGCGTGGCAGTGGTTGGCGCAGGGCTCGCCGGCGCTTTGGGTTTGTTTTCGTCGCCCGGAGTGTCACCTCCGAAGAGTTTTCCGAAAAAATTATCGCTCATAGTTCAGAAGAGCCTCATGAATTCGTCGGCACTGGTTTCACCGTTCAGCATCATTTCAAGTGTTTTCTCTTCAATGCTTTTAATACCGTTTTTGCGGGCAAAGCTTTTGAAGTCGTGGTAAGTCTGGCGATTAATGATCATTTGTCTGAGGGTTGCATTGGCGGCAATGAACTCGGTTACAAGAGTTCGGCCGGCATAACCGGTATTGTTGCAGCCATCACAGCCCTGAGGCTTGTAAATCTGGTTGGTTTTGTCTACGTCGGGCAGCAGTTCGGCTACCTCGGCTGGTATTTCGGCCGGTTGTTTGCATTTGGGGCAAAGAAATCTGACCAGTCGCTGACTCGCGACTCCGCACATTGATGAGGCAATCAAAACGGGGTCTATCGATGTTTCAAGCAGCTTGATAATACTGCTTGACGCATCATAGGCCAGAAATGAGGTCAGCACGGTTTTGCCGCCAAGCGCCGCGAAGGCTACTTCCTCAACGATCTTTGCGTCGGCAAGATCGTCAAGATAGATCACGTCGGCATCAAGTAATAGAGCCAGTTTTAGCGCAGAAAGTGAGTCTTCCATGCCGCCTGAGCCAACCTGAATCTGGGTTGTTTTGGGCAGCGCCGCAACTACAGGGGACTCAATGGTTACAAGCTTGTGGGTGTCTGCTTCATAACTGCTCATGATGCAGTATTGCGTCGTTGTTCGCCCCGATTCGCGTGGCCCGGTGACATACAAGACGCCGTGGGTGGTTTTGACTGCATTGATAAGCTCTTCAATCGCTGCTTTGCCATTGCGGCCGAGTTGTTCACCAATGCTGCCGAAATCGCTGAATTTGAGAATAACCATTTCGCCATTAACAGTCGGAAAAAAAATCGACTGAATATTCACCTGGCGGTTCGAAACAGTGACGCGAAAATGGCCAACCAGAACGCCTTCTCTGTTCAATTCTTTGTCGGGGATCTGCGAGAGTTTTTTGAGGCGTGAAATTACTTCATGATGAACCTTGACCGGTATTTCGATCTTGCGGCTCAGAACGTTATTGGTGCGAAATCGAATCAGAACGCCTTTTTCAGAGGGTTCAAAATGAATGCGATTGACCCGGTTGATGATCGCCTGACCGAGAATGTAGTTGATAACTTTCTCGGGGCCTTCCATGCCTTTGGGAATGCCGCGTTCGAGGGTCTGCTTCTCTGTGTTGTCGATGTCGCTCGGGGCAACTTTTTCTTGAACGTCTATCGGCCCGTAGATTGCCGAATAGGTAGTTTCAAAGTCAAAGACTGTGCAGATCGATACCGAAACTTCGACGCCAAACTTGCCTTCGAGAAATTCGATCGGCCTTGAGTCGAGCGGGTCAACCATACAAACGCTGAACTGGTTACCGGCTTTATAGAGCGGCATCAATTTGTGGTCGCGTGCAAACTCGGGCGTAATCAGCTTTGAAACTTCGGCATCGACGATATCAGGGTTAAGATGAATGAACGAAATGTTCAACTGGTTGCCCAGTGCCCAGATTATGTCGTCCTCGGTTACCAGGCCCATCTCTGCAAGAGCTTCTCCAAGCTTCATTCCGCGGTCGCGCTGAAATGTGAGCGCTTGTTTGAGCTGCTCATCAGAGATAAGGTTACAATCGATAAGAATGTCGCCAAGACGTTTTTTCGGTATTGCCATGGCAATAATTTACCTGATGCCTCAATCTAAGGCAAGTATCTTGTGAAAAGAAAAGAGCCGCTCTGAGGAGAGCGGCTCTTTTTGTGCGCCTGGGTGTTATTTCTTTTTGTTGTTGATCAGTTCGCGCAGGTCTTTGCCTGGTACGAACTTGGCTACGTTGCAAGCCGGGATTTTGATGGGCTTCTTGGTCTGGGGATTGATGCCAGTTCTGGCTTTGCGGGTGTTAACCTTGAAAGAACCAAAACCTACAAGACGTACGTCGTCTTTTTTCTTGAGAGCTTTCTTGATGATAGAAAGCGTGGCATCAAGAGCCTGGGTAGCCTGGGTCTGAGTCATGTTGGTGGTTTTTGCGATTTCGCGCACGAGTTCGATCTTTTTCACTGAGAGGGATCCTCCTGGAAACTGAATTAGGACTCAACACAAGTAAATCGTACCAACAGTTTTCAGCTTTGTCAATGGGTTAGCAAAAAAAATTATCTTTTTTTTGTCTGTACATCGCGAAGTCGGTCGGTAAGTACGTTCTGTTCGATGTATAGCTCCCGTAATTGTGACTGAGCTGTAGAAATTTTCCGCTGGTGGGCGGGGGTTGAAAAACCCTGTCTGGTGAGAGCGCCAATTTCGAGGTCTTTTTGTCTGATTTCACTCTGCACGCGCAGCATGCGATTGCGCAGCAGCCAGAATTCACGTTCAACAGAACTGTCAGCAAAAGAACCCGGCCGGCGTGCTTCCTGGCCAAGTTCTTGCCCATGTCCGTCTTCGATCATTCTGCTGCGCTCAGACTCAGAAAATGACCCGCCGATCACTGCGTCCCGGGCAATTCGCTGTTGCCTGAGCATTTCGAGAAATTCTGAACGCTGTCTGGCGATGATAATGATGCCATCATTTTCAGCCCCTGACCCCGTTTTTTGCCCCGAGATTACTTCGCCGGCCGAAGGCAGCGAAACATCCGCCGGAAGCTCTGGCCGGATCGGCGGCAAACTGCTGTCTACCGGAACGCTGCTACCGGTTATCGGCCCCTGGGGCGGCGGTATGATCGGTTGAGCGGTTGCCGCTGTTTTTGGTGGCAACGGCCTGGTGGGCTGAGGCGGTCTGGCACGTGGCGCTGGTGCCGCCGGCTGCAATGCCGGGGGGAGATCCGGTTCCATGGCTGGTTGCAGTGCCGGCAGGCTTGACTGATCGGCAAAGTTTCTTGGTTCCCATTCGCTGATCATCTGGGCTTCGAGGGTGGTGTGCTGAAATTTTTCGGGTTTGTCGGCCACCCGGGTCTTGTCTGACAATGTGGTGCGCATACCAGGCTGCAGAACCAGTTGGCGACTGCGGGCATCGTCAGCGGCCCTGACCGCCACCAGGCCAGAGAATACTTTTACTTTCGTTTTGCCAAAACGATCTACTTCAACGTCAAAAGAGGTGCCAAGCACGCTGCACGAGCCGAGCGGGGTCACGAGTTTAAAAATATCGCTGCTGCGCCTGACATTCAGCCAGACGTAACCGAGTTTCTGGTCGATGCCATAGCGCATGATTTTAACCATGGCGTTGTTTTTCATTCTGGCGATGGTGCCATCTGGAAACCGCAGTTCACCGCGCCCGTCACCTTCAACATTGACCATGTCGCCAGGTTTGAGTTCGACGGGCTGGGCCTTCTGCAAAGCCAGCCAGGTAGACCCTGAAGTTCGCGAAATCACCGCCCGGCCGGTCAGAGTGGTGAAGAAATATTTGTCATGCTGGGCTTCGGCCGTCATGGTCGTAAACAGGCATACAATCAGAATTATCATTGATCTGGTGAAGGTTCTCATGCGTTTTGCTCCGTGCAGATTCTGGGCTGGATGATTGTAACCCTTTTTGATTGCCAACCTCAACCACAAATTAACACCGATGAGGATGAAGAGTTTCCCACGGATGAACACCGACTGCCACGGATGAACACGGATGAACACGGATTAAAAGTAGCCCGGCTGATGGCCGCGCCGATGAAGTAAGTTGCTTCTATTTTTGCAGGATTCAATAAAAGTAGCCCGGCTGCTTGCTGTGCCATTGAATCAAGTTGGTCTTAGTTTGCAGCATTCAATAATTTGGGTTGAGACTTAAGAGCGTCTCACGGATGGCTTTGTCGTGCCGTTGTTAGGGGCGTGAGCATGATTGTTCTTTACTTTTGGTCGATTAAAAGTATGTTTTACTGTATAGAGAAAACGAATTCGAACAGGGAGGTAAGGCCATGTATGACAACATTCATGCCGTGCAGATCGAATGTCCCTGCGGAGCGGTTTTTGAACCAGTAGATATCGTCACCGACGAATATGGTGAACATTGGGTAGTCTGCCCCGACTGCCAGCGTCGCATCAGATTGCTGGCCAAAGACTGAATTTTTGTTGCATGCCTTTCCGGCGCTGTGGTATATTGACTCTGCCAGCCGGGATGGCGGAATTGGCAGACGCACGGGACTCAAAATCCCGCGCCCCATAAAGGCGTGTCGGTTCGACCCCGACTCTCGGCACCGAGAACCCGCAGAAATGCGGGTTTTTTTATGTCAACTTTCACCAGGTGTAGAAGAAATTTTAGGGCGTAATTTGTGACCTCAATAGCGAAAAGCGAGACCCATAAAGATAATTACGTGGTGAGTTGCTGGTATAACTCAAACAGAAAGGCGACACGGTCTGCCTCGGTTTTAAATATGGTTTTGCCGTAGGCGGCATCTACTGCTTTGTCGAGATTCTGATGTGCTTTAACCAGTTCGGGGGGCATTGACCTGGGGTCATAAAGATCAGCCAGAGAACTTTCAGGGTATACGGCACGAGCGTCTAAAACTTTTTGAGCAGCATTCTCAATCTTTTCCCGGTGCTTTATGGTTTGTTCTGCAGGCCAGGGAAAGGTGTTATATGATAGATTTGCCGCATAACGATATCTGCTTTCAAGCCTGCCAGAAACTGCTCTCATCCAGCTGTTGTGCATTTCGGAGGATAGAACGCCGAAATGGTAAAGCTCAGCATCGGGTATCGCATAGACCAGGTTGCTAACGATTGTTTCAGGTGTCATATAACCAATTGGAATGTATTTTCGGTTCTCGGAAGACACACTGGGGATGAGCAAATAGTTGCTTTGAGGCTGTCTGATTTTTTGAAAAAGAGTGGGAGTTGCAGAATCTTTTCTGGTTGTTGCATCAGTGCTGGCCTCTCTCATTCTTTTAACCGCTTCAACCCTCGATAAAACCAGAGGCATAGAACGTAATTGGTTTGGTGAACAATCAACCAGCCAGAGACAAAATCTTGGAATGCTGTTAATAAACTCGTCTGCGCCAACAAAAGGTCGAATAAATTGTTCGGCTGCCGGTTCTTTTGCCATCAATTCAGCCTTTTCAATCTCGGAAAGCAGTAAATTGCCACCATCGGCTGGTTTGCTTCCGTTAACAATTTCGGGCACCTTGCATATCGGAATCGAGCGGGCTGTAATAACCTTATCTGGCGCATCAAGCAGGTAGGGGTTAATGTTTCTGGCGGGCAGGCTGTGCGGTTCGCCTTTAATGTCGTCGTAAACAAACAGTGTCTTTTCGGTAATTTCTGTCAGGCCAAAACCGACTATTACAACATGAACGGCCGCTTTTCCGCGTGCTTCGCTGCTCCAGCTGAAGGTTCGGTGCGCGAAGTGAATTTTCAGCCCGGCTTGCAAAAGTGGCGGCCACAAGATAGAAACCTGTTCGCCCTGGGTAATGCTGTTTGTTGAGACGAATGCAACGCGTGTGTGCCTGTTTTTCTGAAGGTAGTCGGTTGCAAGGTAATACCAGGCAGCAACAAAATCGAGGCTTTTATATAACTTTACTGGTTCGATGCTGGCAGCGGTGTTGAATACCCGGTGCAAGTCGGCATCCTGCCGCTCAGAACGGTAATTTTTGCCGATGAACGGCGGATTCCCCATGATGTAGTCAAAGCTCACCCTTTCTGATTCGGCTGGGGCTGGGCCTCTGTGCACTTTGAATGATTTTGTTTGAACGTTGATAGTATCGTAAGTTTGCTTTGGATCATTTACCAGATAGATATTCGCATGATCAGCAGTGACATCTATGGTGCTGACCGGAATAAGAAGATCTTGCCAGTCGATCTGCAGGGCGTTGGCGCATACTATGGTGCCGCCGCCGCGCAATGGAATACGCGCAAAATAGAGGCCGAACTCTTCAGAAACCTGCATGTTCATCTGGTGGTCAAGCAGCCACAATGCAACCTGAGCAATCTGAGCCGGGAATTCTTCAACCTCGATACCGTAGAACTGGTCAACATCAAGTTTAATAAGTGCCTGCACGTCAAGAATCTGCTGCCGCTTGTCATGGAGAGCGCGAAGAACTTCGAGTTCGAGCAGTCGCAGTTCGCGGTAAGCAATGACCAGAAAGTTGCCGCAACCACAGGCAGGGTCGAGAAATTTCAGCGAGCGCAACCTCTGGTGAAACTCAGCCAGCTTGCTTTTGTTACTTTTGACCTTATTGAATTCTTCCCAGAGCGCATCGAGAAAAAGCGGCTTGATCAGCTTCAAGATATTCTTTTCGCTGGTGTAGTGGGCACCAAGATTACGCCTGGCGGTTTTGTCCATGATTGACTGAAACAATGAGCCGAAAATAGCCGGTGAAATACGGCTCCAGTCAAGAGCGCAACAATCAAGCAGGGTCTGGCGCATTTTCTGGTCGAAACTGGCACTTGGCAGCATTTCTTCAAACAGCTTGCCGTTTATATAAGGGAAAGCAGCCAACTGCTCATCAAGGTTTTTAAAACGCTTATTGTCGGGCGTATTCAATATCTGAAACAGAGTGCTTAAATGGTGAGCCAGATCAGAACCATCTTCGCACGTTCGTTCTTCAATGTAATCCTGAAAGATAGTACGTTCAAAGATGCCGGTATCTTCAGCGAACAAACAAAACAGCAGGCGAACCAGATAAAGTTCAAGCTGGTGGCCATCGTAGCCGATTTCCTTCAGCTGGTCGTGAAGCCGGCCCATGCTCTCAGCCGCTTTAATATTAACCGGGTCTTCTTCACGGGTTTTATGCTTCTGATAACCAGCCACAAAACCAAATAAATGAATGTTTTTGTGGAGTTCCTTCAGGTCAAATTCATGCTGCTCTTTTTCTTCGATGTCGTAGAGCCTGAATCTTGCAAAGTCAGAAACCAGAATATACTTTGGCAGATCACGTTCTACGATGCCAGGAAAGTAGTCAAGCGCCTGTGTGTAAGCCCGATCAAGATTTTTCCCCCGTGATTTATGTTCGACCAGGAGAATGCCTTTCCAGAAAAGGTCGATGAATCCCTGCTTTACGCCAAGCTTTTTAACAGGCTCTTCAAATGAGGCAACGCGCTTGCGGGTAATACCAAAGACGTTAAAAAAACCATCCCAGAATGATTTGGCTTCGGCATCTTCTGATTTTTCGGTTTCCCACTCTTTTGAAAAGGCAATGGCGCGGCTCTTTATCTCGTTCCAGCTCAAAGGCATGATTGTTACTCTCTGTTCAGGGTGATTATTGTTATAACCCGGGCTTTTGCCCGGCAAGATTCATTAAATCACAATCGGGCCTATCATGCAATTCTTGCCGTTGTTATCAAAGTGCATGGCCCTTGACTATACCATTAGATGCGGTATCGTATAACTTTGATCAGGGCAGAAAAAAACATTCGACAAGTTTCCTTTCGAGAATCGCATGCTCAGCAAAGGTGAAGCGGGCCTGGTAATTTTCGTATTGAAGCTGCGTGTTAAGAGTTCTGAAATGGTGTTTTTTAAAAACAATGGCAAACAAATTCAAAATTATAAATGTGGATCACCGGGATGCGCGGGTGGCAGCTAAGTTGCACGCGGTTCAGATTCTGGCCTATCGCCAGGAAGCAGAATTGCTGGGAGTCAAAGACTTTCCGCCGCTGACGGTTTCGGTGAGTGATATTCAGGAATTGCCCGAAAAATTTCTGGCGATTTTTGCTGGCGATGAGATTATCGGCGCCATCAGTATTGGCCCCGATGAAGAAGCCAGAACGCATACCATCGGGTCGCTGGTGGTTTGTCCGGCCAGGCAACGCCAGGGTGTGGCCATGTGCCTGATGGCGGCCGTGACTGCTGAATATGGCAAAGTGCCGATGACCGTGCAGACGGGGGCTAAAAATTTGCCGGCACTGGCATTGTATGCTAAATTTGGTTTTGTCGAGTTCAAACGCTGGTGCGTCGGCAATAAAAAGCTAGAACTGGTCAGGCTTCGAAGACCGCCAGACTGCTGAGACTGCGCGAAACCATTTTCCTGAAAGCAATATTGTGCTTACCGATCAGATCAGATCAGATCAGCGAAGTCGAAGGCGTCAGCTGCAGGAAAATTTCAGGGAGATACACCATTTACTGCGAAGGGAAATAAGCGCATGCAGATCAGACCTTTTGCTCTTTAACGCTATTTTGCCAGGCATGAATTCTCGGCCCGTTATCTTCTTGGCTTAAGCGACCCTGAATCGATGACCGTTGCCGACCTGCTTGCCTTTGAACCAGGCTCTGAAGAAGGTTTGAAAAAGCTGGGGCTGGGTTATACTGAAAGCCTTGGCGACCCGCAGTTGCGCCATGAAATCGCAACTCAGTATAAAAAGATTCAGGCCGGGCAAATTCTTGTTTTTAGCGGTGCCGAAGAGCCAATCTTTGCTTTTATGCATGCGGTGCTCAACCCGGGCGTGAAGATGGTATTGTTTTCACGGGCTTTGTAAAACCACATGTTCAGGGTTGGCGTTCTCAATAATTTGAAGATGCTGAATTGGCCTGACCAGGCCAATATCTCTCATCTGCAACGAACAGAAAAACTTGAAATTTTTGCCTGTTGTGTTAAGATGGCTGAAAATAGACATCGGGGGAGCAGGTGAAGCGTGGGTTTGTGCCTATTTCAGCCAATATGATGCATTGATCTGCGGTTGCTTATATCGGGGTCTTTCAGTCTAATATTAAAAGTCAATTGAACCGGATTTGTTGCTTACTCATGCCGGATGCTGGTTCAATCAGCCTGCCTCCGGGCCGGGAAATATTTCATTTCGCTTAAATAGAATGGAAAACAAGTATGTTTGAGGGTTTGGCGAGTTTGCTGGAGTCTGAAAAATCCACTCCCCAAAGCACTTCGGGGAAAAATTTTACTGCTGTTTATGAATGCCCCTTTTGCCAGAAGGTCTGGAATGTGGGAATAATCCTGTATGGCAATAAAATTTCGGCTCAGGTGGGCATCACCTGCAGTAATTGCTCAAAAGCCTCAGAAATAGCTGAGAATATTTCAAAGATCAAAAAAATCTATCGGGTGATCAATCTTGCAAGTCAGCCACAAATAGCCTCTGAAAGTCTTTTTGTCGATGCAATTGCAGCCTGCGCCGCCATTATTATTGCAGCCGATGGTCAGATTCTCAAAGAAGAGGTCAGAGAATTTAAGGATTTCTGCATCAATGTGTTTAAAAGCAAGAACTCCTTTGAACTTGCGGGAGACAGGCTGAAATTCTATCTTGATAACACCGAAAAGGCTTATGCATCGATCACAAAACTTGCAAAGCTTGACCTGACCGCCAAAAAGGCCATTTTCGAATTGTTATTTTGCATCGCTTTTTCTGATGGCACTTGCGACCCGAAAGAAGAAGAAAAGTTACGCATCCTTGCCGGAATCATCAAGATTTCTGACACCGATTTTGCTGATATAAGCAAAAAGTTTGTCAGTGATGATCAAGATGAATTCTCAGTGCTTGGTATAGGCAAGACCAAAGACTTTAGCCTGATCAAAGATGCATACCGTAAAAAATGTCTAGAATTCCACCCTGACCGTTATCAAAACCTTCCCGAGAGTTTTCAGGAGTTTGCCAAAAAACAGTTTCAGGCCGTTCAAGATGCTTTTGAAAAGCTGAAAAGAAGGTATGAGAATGTTTGAATACTATGTTGTTTGCGAATTTTGCGGCACCAGAAACAGGCTGAATTTATCAGAAAGCGGCCAGATTGAGCCGGTTTGCGGAAATTGTAAAAACAGACTTTCGCTGGCTGAAGTTGAAGAAGTAATTTCCCCTGCCAATCTCGTTGTTATTGGCAAGATTACCGAATTTCAACGCCCTGAGGCATCTTCAGACGAGGGCTGTGGTTGTGGCTGTCTCCCTATTGCTCTTATCATGATCTTGTTGGCGGTCCTGTCTTCTGGTGAAAAAAAGCTTGAGCAGTCGCCTCAGGTTCAGCAGAAGCGAATTGAAGAGTTGAAAAAAGCCGAAGTCGAGACCGTCGGCAGCGCACGGCCGGCAATGCCAGCAATGCCAGCAATGCCAGAAGCAGTCGAAGACAATAACCGCATAATCAAAGATATTAAAGAAGTAATTTCTCAGAAGAGAAAAGAAAAAGCCTGGCGAAAACTTAAAGAAAGCGAAAAGGCTCAAGCCTGGAACTTAGTTTTCCAGAAATCCTGGGAAATGAAGGTTTCTGCACCGGTATTCTGGCAGGAACTGGGCGATCTAATTGTGCAAGACTTTTCACAGCCGCCCAGGGTTAGCTTTGTGAAAGCATCGAAGAAGAACGCGCGTTGTCTGTTCTCAATAGAAACTTCTGACCCTGACAGCTTTTTTTATGTGAAACTAAAGACTTTAAGCGGCGAAGATGCGATCAGGATTTTTTTCAAAGGCAGTCATTTTGAGACAAAAGTGCCCCCCGGGGTTTACAAATTCACATACGTTACTGGCAAAAAATGGTATGGGCCGGTTTTTCTTTTCGGCCCAGACAGAAACTTCTTTGGTTCAACTGACTATCTGCATTTTACCGTAAATGAAGAAGGCGAAGGCACCAGATACGGTGGCATGCAAATTGAACTGATCAAGCAGCTCCATGGCAATTTTAAGACCAGACCTATTGATGAGGCAAGCTTCTAAGGTCAGGGGCAGGTTTGGAAAAATCTTAAAGTGAAGCCTTGTTTTATTTGTTAAGCTGCTTTAGCAGTTTTTTTCTGTGTCTGGCGAACCAGTTTTGCCAGGTATTTCAGGGCTTCATTAACAGCCTTTGAATCGGGAAACATTTCTGCAAGCTCGGGGTCGAGAACGATGACATTGCTTCCCTCGGCGTAACGCTTTGCATATTTGCCGCGAACGCCACCTGAGAAGTCGTATTCTTCGCGCATTTCGATGTCTTCAGTCTTCTTTTGGGCTTTTTTCATATTTTCTCCTTTCTTTGATTGTTGCCTTTCTGGCACTTATGATCCGCGTGTTTGGTTCGCGGTCAGTAAAAGATACAACCAGCAGTCGGCTCTCTGCTGACCGGCCAAGTATTAAAAACCTCTGCTCGCTTTCGGAATGGCCAGGATCATGGATAGTCAGAGAAAATGGATCTCCGAAAACCGTAGATGCCTCAGGAAAGGTAACCCCGTGCTTGCTGATGTTGATTTCAGCCTTTTCCGGGTCCCATTCAAAGATCATTTTCATGGTTTGATTCCATTTTTTGATTTTGCAGCAGTTCGTTTTGCCGGTAATGTTTCAACCCGTGTTTTTGCTCATTATAGGCCCGGTGCAGCGGTTTTGCAAGAATGATGTGCATGCAGACCTTAGACTCGCGAAATACGAGTATCAGGCAATGAGAGAATATTACCCAGTCGGTTAGAACAGCTCATTGGCCTTTCTGGCAGGTCTGGCGTCCGGGCCTGTAAAGGTCATTTTATAGAGTTGAGCGGTGGCCTTATTTGCTGGTCAAGTTTTTGTGATTTATAAGTGATGCTCATGCTGCCAGTTTGACCTCGGGCTTTCTAAAGTAAACCATGTCTGCTGTTTGGTATTTAAGGGTTTGATGAAACCGGCTCTGGTTGTAAAAAATAAAATAAGACCGCAGGCTTTGCCTTGTTTGTGGGGCGATTCAGGGAGCTTATTGCTTTTGCTCTGAGGGTGTTTTCATGATATGTTTCAAGCCATGAAAAAGCTTGCTGGCAGACTCACGCAAACCTGGAACGATTTCAAACCTCTCGTTTTTTCAGGCATTATGATTCTTGCCGTTGTCAGAATCATAATTCTTTGCCTGAATCTTCCAACCGCTCTCGGCGAGCTATGGCGACCTCAGTTAGAGCGGCCGGCCTGGGCTGCGTGGTCTGTTGTTGTGATTCTTCTCATCATGGCAATTTGCGTTGCTTTCCGCCTCAAAAAGGCTTCTCAGCGTCTTCATGCCACGTTTATGGTTTTTTATGGCGGTCTGTATCTTTTTATGGCTCTGTGCAACAATCATGTTGACCAATATGGTTACTTTTTTCAAGTCATAAATGGTCGTCTAGACCTGGAAGGCCTGCAAAGCCTATTGATCATGGATTTTTTCTTTGAGCCGCCCTGGATCTTCTGGAACCTTTGTTGGATGGTTCTGACTGGCTACCTGTGTCGCCGTCACCAGCGCATTGATCTGCTTGTTTTTCTCTGGGCGGTTCCCTTTCTGTGGTTCAAATACACCATCAACAACATGAATTTTGTGTTCTTTGCATCGACTCTTGCTGCGGGTCTGGTCGGAGCCTGTCTTTTCCGATCTGTTTCATCGGCCCGCTTAATGCTTTATTCAGGGGCGGTATTTGGCGCCCTGTTCTTGTTTCTCAACAACAATGCGATAATCTCGAGCAACACCTGGCTGCTTGCTCTTATTCAGGTGTCAGCGGTCTGGATACTCTCTTACTGGTTTATCAGAACATGTGAGCAGGAAAATACGCCCGATGCCATCGGCATCACCTGGTTGGTTCCGCTTGCTGCCGGCGCAACTCTGAATCAAGGACTCTTCAGTTCACCTCTGGGTGACAGTTTTTTCAATTGCTGGTTCATGCTTTCGTCTTTGAATTACGTTGCCGGCATTGTTCCGGGCCTATTCGTGCTTTGCGTCGTTGCCGGTATGGTCAACCTTTGGTGGCGAGGGATTGCCAGAACTCTTTTTGCAAGCGGTATACTTTTTCTGACCCTTTTTTATCTGGCAGACGGCATTCTGATGTATAAGAACGGTCTGCGACTGACACTTTCAACTCTTGACTGGGTCTGGGGGCTCAATAACCCGCTGAGCATTCTGCAAACGGCTTTTGAGCTGGTTGAATGGCACATTGCAATTCTGTTTTTTGTATTTCCAGTGGCTACGATAATACTTTTTGCCCGCTCGACCCCCAAGAATAACAATCCTGCAGGAGTTTACCGTTTTGGCAGTTTGTTCGTCTATCTTGTGATTCTGGCGCAGACGGCATCAACAGGCTTTCACGTCATGAGCTTTTACCCAGCTGTTTTAGGTGACCCCATCAGAATTCTGCTGGCATCATTGCAGGCTTCGCCATTGCTTTCTCAGCCTTCAATGCCACTGACAGACTTGTTACAGCAGTTTTCTGAATGTAATGTAACTTTCAGTCACCTGCAAAAACCATCTGCAAAAAATACAAAACACCAGAAGCAGAACATTGTTCTCATCATGCTAGAATCTACAAGCACCAGGTATTTGTCTCTGTTCGGGCACAACGAGATAACATGGCCCAGGCTCGAAAGCTACAAAGACCGACTCGAAATTTTCCCCCATTTCTTTTCGTGTTTTCCCGAATCATCTAATGCTGATTTTGCAACAACCAGCGGCTTCTACCCACCAGATGCCATTCTTTTGCGTCGGTTGTCCGAATTCAATTCAGAAATACTTGTAGATCGCCTTAAAGCCTCGGGTTACGACTGTTCACTGTACTTCTCTGGTTTTATCGGAGACACAAACCTGGCGTCATATTACGTGCCCCGGGGTTTCAACCGGCTCTACGATGCCAATTCCTTGCCCGGCACTTCTAGAGAAGACGGCTGGGTATGGGGCATCAAGGAACACGTAATTGCCGAGCGGGTCGCCAGCCAGATCGAAGAGCAGGCCCGAACCCCCGAAAAGCCGTTTTTTATCTACTACCGAATGGTTTTTCCGCATCTTCCGTTCGACACGATGTCAGATGATTTTCCGAAGCGGTTTTCTGAAGAAGATTACCTGACGGGGAGCTGGGTTGGCCGCTTCAAAAACTATCTGCTTTATCAGGATGCACAAGTCGCCAGAATCATTGAAAAGATCGATAAAAGTGGCCTGAGAGAGAATACTACCATTATCATTCTGGGCGACCACGGAACCGCACTCGGGGAAGCCGGCCTTTTCGGGCATAGCTGGCACCTGGCCCCGGAAACCATGAATGTGCCGCTGGTGATCGTTCATCCACAGTCAGCGGGCTTTAAAGTCAACCAGACCACTGCAGCCCAGATCGACATCAGACCGACGATTCTCTCGCTGGCAGGTGTTGATCAGCAGTGTGCTGATTTTACCCAGGGCTTCAATCTTCTCGAGCCGGTTCCGGCGTCGCGCACCATCTATCTCAGCTCTCTGCAACACCGGGCTATTATCGAGGGCGACCATTATTTTCTCTTGCAGAACAAAGACCCCAGGCATTCAATGGTATTTAAACTCAATAAAGACGACGGCCCCCACAGATTTACGAAGCAACCCGACTGGCCACTTGACGACCTGGCTGAAAAATATCAGCGTTTCAGCCGTTTTCTAAGGCTGCAGTGGAACCTGTTGACTCATATCAGGCATTTTGATAGTGAACTCAACAAAAATAGCTGACAAAGTTCAGCAGCATTTTTCGGAAAATGAACAGTGCCCGGTCGAAATGATTCACCTGCCGAAAAATATGCGGTACTATGCCATTTAAAGCAAAGGAAAATAAGTGTATGCAGATCAGACCATTTGCCCTTGAACGCTATTTTGCCAGGCATGAATTCTCGGCCCGTTATCTTCTTGGCTCAAGCGACCCTGAATCGATGACCGTTGCCGATCTGCTTGCCTTTGAACCAGGCTCTGAAGAAGGTTTGAAAAAGCTGGGGCTGGGTTATACTGAAAGCCTTGGCGACCCGCAGTTGCGCCATGAAATCGCAACTCAGTATAAAAAGATTCAGGCCGGGCAAATTCTTGTTTTTAGCGGTGCCGAAGAGCCAATCTTTGCTTTTATGCATGCGGTGCTCAACCCGGGCGATCACATGATTGTGCAGTTTCCTGGTTATCAGTCACATTATTCGGTGGCAGAATCGCGTGGCATCGAGGTTAGTCGCTGGCCCGGAAACCCCGAAAATAACTGGGCGCCTGATATCGATCACCTGAAAAGTCTTGTTAAACCAGCCACAAAGGCAATTCTTATTTGTGTTCCCCAGAACCCGACCGGGTATCTCTTTGACCGCCAGAAATGGCAGCAGGTAATAGAAATTGCCCGCCAGCATGGTTTGTGGCTCTTCTGTGACGAAGTTTATCGCGGCACAGAACATGACCCGGCAGATCGGCTTCCGCATCTTGCAGACCATTATGAGAAGGGAATATCATTGAACTGTCTGAGCAAAAACTGCGGGCTTGCGGGCTTGCGCATCGGCTGGATCGCCACCCAGGACCCGGCTGTTTATAACCATCTGGCGACTTTCAAAGATTATCTGACTATTTGTAACAGTGCCCCAAGCGAATACCTGGCGCGAATTGCCGTGCGCCACGCTGAAGAAATATTTGCCCGGCAACGCACCAGACTCGTTAATAACCTGCGGTTGCTTGCCGATTTTTTTGCCCGCCACCCTGATATGTTCGACTGGCAGCGGCCGTGCGCCGGTACGACAACTTTTCCGCGCTTTCTAGGTGGCAATGCCCTCGAATTCTGCGACCGGCTGGTTGAAAAGACTGGAGTCATGCTTATTCCAGGCACTTTTTTCGATATG
>DAOPYA010000013.1:0-58375 GCA_035352635.1 Candidatus Rifleibacterium sp. | reverse complement strand
TTACTAAAACACATTCCAGAGGGTTTTTCAATACCCCATATCTATTTCAGGGTTGATATCAAGCGAAAGGATTTGATTTTTTCTGCTGTATGTTAAAAAACTTGCAGACGTGTGCAATATCTCAGCTGAAAAATACGACTTGCCATCATCTGCCAACCTTACGCTCGCCATGTGCCCTGCCAGAGGCCCCTCTGAAATAGTAAAATATTCGCGACCATCCTTGATCTGATCAAGCTTAACTTTCAGCGCATAAGGTATTACGCTCGGCAAAGTAAGGCCATCTTCGTGTTTAATTGTCAGCCATCCCCGTGAAGATGTGTTTGCCACGAGCCTTTCGCCGAGTTTTTTAAAATCTGTCCATTCATAGATCGCCTGGATTCCGCGAAAAGCCTGATCCACATTTGAATAGATCAATAGGGAAAGCCGACCCGCTTTCAGGTTTTCACGCGATGGCACATAGCATTTTACTCTAAATGATTGAGAATCGCCTGGTCCAGCCAATAATTTTACCGTCCTGGCCAAATTCTTATAATGCAGCTTTCTAGGTCCAGGCAAAACCAACAATTGAACAGCACTCCATGAAAGTGACTCATTGAAAGCGCTAAATTGGATGCGAGCCTCCGGGGCGCCGTGAAGCGGCTCAACTGCATCAGTCTTACCACTTATCCAATGAACATCTACCTTGCAATCCAATGCTTCTCCAGGCAGAAGTAAGAATGTGGATTTCTTGAACTGCCAGAAAAATTGTATAATTTGAGTATGAATCTTGCCGGAAAAAAGCTTGCCTTCGGCTGTTAAATCTAACCTTCCTGCATTTGCAGGTTTGTTGGGCTCAGGTTCATCATGGAATTCGATGAGATCGCTATGCTGCCTGAATATAGAAAGGATTTCTTTGCTGGTTGATGAGGGCACTTCCTGGAAATTGAAAGAAATTTTTTTTCCGTCTTTATTCTTTTGCTCGAATCGACAAAGCGCAACAAAGCGCCAGCCTGATCTTGAGTATTCGGAATCATCAGACGAATCAGACACTCTGATTCCCCTTTGGTAGAAAAACTTCTTGCTGATTAAATTCTATCACTGCAAATTTTCGAGGTCAATGTTCAGACCGAACCGAAAAATAGCTCGCTATTTTTCGCGGTGCTGGTTTGGAAGTTTTTGAGGGTGGTCTAAGGGCTTCATGGAAACGACATTCATATACAACCAGATCACCGTTGAAAAAATCTAATCTGGTTAAAAAAAGGCTGGCCCGTGGGCCAGCCTTTTTGCGTAAGGGATCTGATTATTTGCTGCCGAGGGTGGCAACCATAACGGCTTTGATGGTGTGCAGGCGGTTTTCGGCCTGGTCAAAGACTTTTGAGAATTTGCTTTCAAAGACTTCGTCAGTTACTTCCATGGCACCGACTTCTTTTGAAACGGTGGTCTCATTGTTATGGAAAGCTGGCAGACAGTGCAGGAACAGGGGTTTTTCTTTGCCGGTCATTTTCAGCATTTTCATGTTGACCTGGAAGGGTTTGAGGAGCTTGATGCGGGCGGCCATCTGGTCTTCTTCGCCCATGCTGGCCCAGACGTCAGTGTAGAGCACGTCAGCGCCCTTAACACCCTTGGCGACGTCATCGGTGATGGTGATTTTGCCACCGGTTTCGGCGGCAATTGCTTCAACTTCTTTAACCAGGCCCTTTTCAGGGAACAGGGATTTCGGAGCAACGATGCGGCAGTCGATACCCATCTTGGTGCAACCGATCATCAGAGAGTTAGCCATGTTATTGCGACCATCGCCAACATAGGCAAATGCCAGACCCTTGAGAGAACCAAAATATTCTTCCATGGTCAGCAGGTCAGCGAGAACCTGGGTCGGATGATATTTGTCGGTCAGGCCGTTCCAGACGGGAACCCCGGCGTATTTTGCCAGCTGTTCGACGGTTTCGTGTTTATAGCCGCGAAACTGGATGCCGTCAAACATGCGGCCCAGAACCCGGGCAGTATCGGCAACAGTTTCTTTTTTGCCAAGCTGGATATCATCTTTGCCGAGATATTCAGGGTGAGCGCCTTCATCGACGGCTGCAACGACAAACGCACATCTTGTGCGGGTTGATGCTTTTTCAAAAATAAGCGCAATGCTCTTGCCTTCAAGATTGCGGGGCTTGACGCCGGCATATTTGAGGCGCTTGAGATCTTTGGAAAGATCGAGCAGATAGCGGATTTCTTCGGTAGTAAAATCTTTGAGCGTGAGAAAATGACGACCAACAAGATTCATTGCCATAATTCATTCCCTTTCCTGATAAAAAAGTATCTTAAACCTGTCAATTTAATATCATTGACCAGCTTTTAAATCAAGTCTGCTGATTTAGTGTCCGGCCGCTTTTCAATGGCACCATGGCAGAGAATGGCAAAGCCACAGTCTTCGCAGTCACTGCCGGCCGATGGTTGCCATGCCGTTTCTGTTCTGATCGCTCTGACCGTTTCATCGACATAGCGCTCAAAAGCTGGCAGATCTGGCTCTATTTCGACCAGCCTGAATTCTTCAGCGGTGAGATAGGCAATCGAAGAGGATGCAAAGTTCAGGCAGCCGGCTTCTCCAAGAATGCCACGGGTCGCGGCAATTCGATATAAAGCCAGCTGGTTTTTATAACCCTCGTGAGCTTCTGGGCTGAAACGGCGGGTTTTGAAGTCAACGATACTTACTTCGCCGGCGCACCAGTCAACGCGGTCAGCGAAACCGCGCACAAAATAAGCACCCTCGGGGGCATCGAATTTGACATTAACCTCAGCCTCGACCAGCCACGGCTCTTTAACTGCCAGTTCGCTGCCCAGATAGCGAATAATGATGGCACGAACTGCTTCGCGAACCTGGGCGCCTTCTTCGCCATAAAACGGTGCCAGCGAGTCGAGCAGTTTTTCAACAAGGGCCATCGCCGCCTGCCGGTCAGAGAAGCCGTGGCCACCACTGCTGTGAAACAGTCTGATAGTTTCATGCACCATGGTTCCGGTTATACTCGACAGGGTCACAGGTTTTTCGGCGAACGAAGCGATGTGGCGGCTCACAAAAAAATATCGACGCGGGCATGCCTTGAACATCTGCAGGTCCTGTAAAGAAAAAATATCCTGCCCATGGGCGGTAATTGGCCCGGCTGAGGGTTTTTGCTGAATAAAAGCCACAATGGCCCGCAAGTCTTTTTCAAGCTCGACGGGGTCTGGCGCGGCAGGCGGCCGCAAAATCTTTTCAACTGGCGGTTCATGACCAGCTGCCAGCCATTTTTCAAGTAACTGCGGCCATTCAGGCAACGCTGCGACACAACCGAGATCAGGCTGTTCGCCAATGATGCGACAGACTTCATACATCGGTTCGGCTGGTTCCGTCTCCTTTGCCGGGGGCTGGCTGTGCAGGTTTTTTCCCTGGATTATCAGCAGGTCTTCAGCTCTGGTAAAAGCAACATAAAGTTTGCGGCGATCTTCGCCCTCTGCGGCCAGGCGGTCTTCGGCGATGTAATCGGCCAGAGCCGGGGAAGCGCCCTTGCTGACTGGCAGTGTCGGGTCATTAACTATCAGGCCATGCCGGCGGTCAAAATAGATACGGCTGGTGGCACGGTAAGCACGTCGGCGCAAAAACGGGCAGATAACGACCGGAAACTCAAGGCCTTTCGACTTGTGAATAGTCATAACCTTGATGGCATCACCCTCTTCAAGGCCAAGGCCGGCTTCGTCTTCATCGATATCGGCCATCAGAATGCGCTCAATATAAAGCAGAAAATCATGCAGCGAGGTAAAAACCCCGTTCTGTTCAAAGTTTCTGACAATACCGATAAACTTGCCGAGGTTGTTTTCCATGCGACGCCGCCGCAATTCTAACTTCTGAGCCGCCGCGTATTCAAAGAAACCTGCCTGTTCGAGAACCGTGTGGCAGAGGTCAAGCAAGCCGGGTCTGGAACTGCGTTCTTTGAGCATGACGTAGAGCAGACGAAACTGCGCTGCTTTGGCAGGCAGTTTTTCTTCAGGCAGTGCAAGAATGTGCGGCAACAGGGCCACTCCATCATGGCGACCAGCACTGGAAAGTTCTGCGAGTTCAGAATCTTTAAGGCCATAAAGTGGGCCGGTCAGGATTTTGACAACCGAATAATCGTCATTTGGCTGCACCAGCAGCCTGAGAAAGGCCAGAATCTCATCGATTTCACTGCGGGCATAAAAGCTGAAGCCGCCCGACATGAGATAGGGTATCTGTCTGGCCGACAGCGCATCTTCAAAAGCCCGGGGCAAGCCTCTGATACTGCTGACGATCACTGCAATATCGCCATAGCCGACCGCACGGTTCTGGCCGGTGCGACGATCATGCAGGCGCATACCCGATTTAACAAGGGTATCGATCATTTCGGCAATCTGTTCACAGGCCTGGGCATCGGTGAATTCATCAGGAGTCAACAGGCATGATACCGCCGGCGTTCTGGGTGAACTGCCGCGCCTGGCAGTCTGCCTGACAAACATGCTGCCACATTGGCCCCCAGCTTCGAGAAAGCTGTCGGCCACTTCGATGATTTCGCGGTATGAACGAAAATTATCACGCAGCACGATGTCATTATCGCCTTTAAAATGGCGAAACGTCTCAATATCAGCACCCTGAAACCGGTAAATACTCTGCTTTTCATCGCCAACCACACAGATATGGCTATCACGGTCAGCGCAGAAAAGATTCACAATCTGCAACTGATCGGGGTTGTTATCCTGAAATTCATCAATAAGAAAAACCCGGCGTTGCGGGACCACCCCGGATTCACGAAGATCACGCACCAGATTGCGGCCCCTGATGAGAATCTCGTCAAAATCCAGCAATCCGCGTTTTTCAAACTCTTCAAGGTAGCAGCTGTAAAACCGGTAAATCCATTCAAGACAGCGCAATTCAAGCACAGTGGCACCATGAGGCCTGCTGTTGAAAAGCTGACGCGCCAGATTATAGAATTCGGCCGGCTTGAGCAGATAACGCCTGATTTTGCTCAGGGCCGCCGGGAACTCCTCAACCAGTTTCATGGCAGCCGCTGCCCCGAGGGCCTCGGGGCCATCAATAATTTGTTCGCCAAAAATGCCGGCGAATTTTTCAACAAGTTCATCGGCAATCAGTCGGCGATTATTCTCGGCAATAACCGCATCTGAGCGGTCAAGACCAGCACCGAATGGATCCTGGCGCAAAAAACGCGACAAAAATGAGTGAAAGGTCGCAACCTCCATATCGCGCAATCTGGCAGGCGACAGCTTGCGTTTTTCGACCAGACGGGCCTTCATTTCGGCCGCGGCCTTGGTTGTGTAGGTGATTGCCACGATTTCATCGGCCCTGACACCCTGTTCAAGCAATGCTGCGATGCGACGTGTCAGCACCTCAGTCTTGCCTGAACCGGCACCAGCTGAGATGCGCAACCGGCCTGAAGCGGCAACAGTAACGGCCTGTCGCTGCTCTTCAGTCAACCCGGCGGTCAGAATTTCAGATATCTGGTTGTTCATGGGCCTCCCCGATAATTTTCAGCTCTGCCAGGCGTTCCTGGCAGAACGGGAAAAATTCACAGCCTGCTTTTCGGCCTTGATGATTCAGGCACGAGCGGGCATCAGGGTGCGCCGACGGCCGACAATCGAAGGTGCGATCATTGCGAATCTCATCTAGAACATGTTTTAAATTATCTTCAAATCTGGCAAAGTCGCCGTCATTGACTTCGGTACCGTATTCAGGCCCACAACCGTAATTCAGAGCCGCTGAACGTAAAAACCCGGCTTGCATACCCTGTGGCGGCTTTTTATAGGCGTCTCTTCTTACGTAAAGCAACACTGCCGATGCACGCCGGTAACCCATGCGGCGGCAGGCGAGCAGATAAAGCGGCATCTGCAGCTCGCGGGGCAGGCCGGCTTCTGGGAAAGCCTGAGCAAAAACCTTTTCTGAGGTAAGAGAATCCTGGGTGGTCTTGTAATCGACTACCAGCGCTGCATCTTTGTCAATCTTGACCAGTCGGTCAAACCGGCCGCGCAGTCGGCAATCGTTAAATACAAAGTTAAAAGAATGCTCAACGCCAATTGTTCCGGTGGAAGGCACCTGATTCTGCGCAAAAACCGCAGCCCGATAAACTGGCAGGGCATTTCTAAGGCCTTCAGTTTCAAGATGACGTTGAAAAAAGTCGAGATTGCCGAGCAACGGCATGGCCGACCCGGTCAGAATGGTTTCAAGATCTTCATCGGCCGGGAATTTTCCCGATTCCCAGACACTGCCAGGTTTGTGCAACGCTTCGAGGCAGGCATGAAACGCATTGCCGGTGATAAAAAATGGCTGTCTGGCGAGCAGAGGGTTCTGAATTCTGAGAACATTCATAAAAAAGAAACGACGCGGGCAATCTATATAACTGGCCAGAGAACTGGCTGAGAAGGCAAAATTTTGCGAGAGTTCGATCATATCGGTCTCGGGAATGGTAAAACTACGGGGCCTGAGGCCATGCACTGATGACTCGGGCGAAACCTGCGGTTCGAGTTCGGCAATCACCGGCTCAAAATCAGCGAGTTCAGCCCCAGACAGGCGATTCAGGCGGGTTCTGAACTCACCCAGAGTCAGGGGGCGCTCTTCATTTTCAAGAACTTCGGCATGCAGACCGATCTCATGCAGAAACGGCGAGGGCATGGCCGGGTCAGTGCCCAGACGTTGCGGGCAGGTCAGCAGCAGACCATCTTTGGCACGGGTCAGAGCGACATAGAACAACCGGCGCTCTTCTTCGAGATGCTCTTCAAGATTGCCGGGATACGGGTTGAAAAAGCTGACCTGACGGCCAGCCTGATCAAAACGCCCACGCAACAGTTCGATCGTCGATGTCGAAATCAAAAGGTTTTCGCGCAATTTGACGGGGAATTGCCCCTCACATAGCCCACAGACCGCGACAATCGGAAATTCAAGACCTTTGGACTGGTGAATGGTCATTATTCTGACGCCTTCGCCGGCGCAATCTTCGACCTGCTCAAGAGTTGAAGCGTAATAGGTCAACCATTCGTCAAACTCAGACATCAGATCACCTGTCAGCGGCTGGCGAGAAAATTGTGCTGCAAAAACCTCGCAATAATCAGCAATCATACTGCGAAAATGCAGAATGTTTCTCGCCTGCGGCGAGGCCGGGTCAACAAGCAACGGTGCAATCACGAGCAACAACCGGGCAAAAACCATCGACAATGGTTCATCGGCGCAGTTATCGAGCATGCGCACCATTTCTGCAAAAGAAGCAGCCCGCACTCTGGTTTCTTCATCAGTTTCCGGCAGCTCTGCAAAAGCACCGGCACTAAGCTTATCAAGCAGATGCTGCATGGTAAATACCGGTGTCAACTTCGCAAACACGGCTTGAATCCAGAGCGGGCTGATATTAAATACCGGTGAAGAAAAGGCCCGCTGCAAAAACACATGACGCTCACTGCCTGGTAACGCGGCAATTTTGAGCAACGACGCCAGAGTAATGACTTCTTCTGACTTGAAAAACTTCATGTCACCGGCAATAGCAAAGGGAATATGCAGGGCCTGCAAACATTCAGCAATCAGATCAATCTGAAAATTATTACGAACCAGTATTGCCACATCAGAAGGGCGATAGGTAAGTCCAGCGCCATAAATCAGCAGCGAAGCGATTTTTCGGCTCAAAAGACGCGCTTCCTCAAGCTCGTCACGAACCTTAAAAAATCTTACGAAGCCCGGCTTCTGGCTATGCGCTTCAAGATCGCCACTGCCTGTTTTATCCTTCCAGGCAAGTCTGGTAGCAGCAGCAACAATTGCACCGGCCGAACGATAATTGATGGCCAGCGGAAAAACTCGGGCATTGAACTTCTTTTTAAATGGGCCTGCTGCGGTCATCATCGACGGATCAGCGCCCCTGAAACGATAAATACTCTGGCGCGGATCACCAATAACCGCAATACGTATATTTGTATCATCACCCTTCAGAAGGGTCAAAAGCAGATACTGGGCCGGGTCGGTATCCTGAAACTCATCAACGAGAATTACTTTGAACCTCTTGCGGTAGGAGGCCGCAACAACCGGATCATGCAGAACCTTGATGCTGAGACTGATCAAATCGCGAAAATCAAGATAACCGGTACGGATGCGTTCGCTCTCGTAAGCGCGAAACAATGTCAGCAGTTCTGATAACCTGACCCGGGTTCGTTCAGGTAATGAAGCGACATCAGCAATCGCCGCCTTGAATTCTTCGACACTGACAAGGTTTGATTTCAGCAAAGAAATAAAAGTCAAGACTTCCTGCTGAAAGCCTCTTTTACGCAACACCTTGCCAAATTCGCTGAAAGATTCAGGCTGTTGTCGGCCACAAATGCCGCTCATCATCAATGCTTCCTTGAAACCGGTCAACAGCTTGAAGTCAGGCGGCACGCCGGCCAGATGATAATATTCGCGTAGAATCCTGGCGCAGAATGAATGAAAGGTTGAAATCCAGCACTGGTCAAAGCTATGAGGAAAATATTGCAGAACCCGTTCGCGCAGTTCAAGCGCTGCCTTATCAGAAAAGGTGAGAGCGAGAATCTCTCGCAGACGCACGCCTTTGTGCAGCATATCGCCAATTAGAACCGAGATGGTGCGGGTTTTGCCGGTGCCTGGCCCGGCAACGATCAGTGATGGCCGGTTGAACTTTTTAACGATGGCCGCCTGCTGCTCATTAAGCCTTTTCAGATCTTCTGACAATGTCGCCGTAATAACCTTATTCATAGAGCAACAGTTTAACCTATCCCCGTCAGGAATTTAATAAAAACTTGTCATCAGCAAAGCATAGGCTTCTGAAGTAACTCCAAACAAAATCAGCTATGCGAACTGACACAAGTCGACAGCCAGACAACCTGAACTTTACCCTCAGTTGAAATGTTCGATAAAGTAATCAGCTTGTGTCAATTGCCGGTATGGCATAAAATCCGTTACATCTCCAGCGAAAGTTGAGCAATTGCATGGCACCTCAGAAGAAAAATGCTCAGATAGTTACCATTCTCAAAGAGCTTAGCGATATCCATTCACCGACCGGTTACACAGCCAATGTTCTGGCACACATCGAAAAACTTGCCGGCAAAGCCGGGCTAAAAAGCCATTACAGCAACAAAGGCGCCCTGATAGTCGCGAATCACCCCACCCCGCTTGTTGCGGTGGCAGGGCACATCGATACTCTCGGTCTAATGGTTAAAGAAATTCGTGCTGACGGTCAGCTCAATTTTACCAAACTGGGCGGCCCAATTCTTTCGGCCTTTGAAGGTCGAACAGTTCGCATATTTACCAGCACCGGTCAGATATTTTCTGGCAGTCTCATTCTCAATAACCCGGCAGCACACGTTAACAACCGCGCCTCTGAAGAAATCCGAACCGATCTGAATATGCACATAAGGCTTGACGCCGAGGTAACAAGCGGCAAAGACACTGAAAAACTCGGAATTCAGGTCGGTGACTTCGTCGCCTTTGATGCGGGTTTTGAATACACCGATACCGGCTTTATCAAAAGTCACTTTCTTGATGACAAAGCTGGGTGTGCAGCGATGCTTGATGCAATGCTGACGCTCGGCAGCAAAGAACTGGCACGTCTACCGGTAATGTTTTTCTTTTCTAACTTTGAAGAAGTGGGCCATGGTGCCTGCGCTGGTATTCCCGCCTCAGTAAAAGAATTGCTCGTCGTCGATATGGGCGTGGTTGGCAGCGGGGTAGCCGGCAACGAGCAGTCTGTGTCGATTTGCGTAAAAGATTCCAGTGGCCCTTACGATTATGAACTCCGCTTAAAACTCGCTGAACTGGCCAAAAAACACCACCTGCCCTACAAACTCGACGTTTTCCCGTTCTATGGGTCAGATGGTTCGGCGGCGCTGCGGGCTGGTTACGACCTCAGGGTCGGCCTCATTGGCCCAGGCGTCTCAGCTTCGCATGGCAACGAAAGAACTCACCTGAAAGGGCTGCTGGCCACGCGCGATCTGATTCTTGCCTGGTTAAAAAGCTAAAGACTGCAACAAACTCAGACAAAAATCCTGTATAAAAAACCGGGGCTGCCGAAAGGCAGCCCCGGTTTTTTATACAGGGATCATTGATTTCTGATGGTCTTGTCGATGGTTCTGATAATCAGGTTCGAACCATAAACAGGCACAGAAGTCTTGTAAGTGCGGGTTTTAATGGCATCGCCGCCAAGGGTCGGGGCGCTCCATTTCCAGTCGCTCCAGGGGTTAGACGGGTCGGTAAGAGAACCGCCAGAATAGTAGTCAAAGTCACGGGCGTTGTCGGTGGCAACGATCTTAATCGGAATTGCCATCGGGAACTGTGATTCTTTGCCACGGAAGACTGCCAATGCGCCTTGAGTATAGCTTGCAATCTTGTTGCCAGCTACACAAGTACTGATCCAGCCTGAATTTATGGTTCTCGACAATTCGGCACCATCACCGTCAAGGTAGTTGAAAGTAAGGGCTGCCGTTGCAACACCGGCATTATCACTGACGCCAACCTGAAATTCGGCTTCAACGTTGTCTTCAATGAATCTGGGCGGCAGGAATGATGCACCATTATTCTGGGCATTATCAATCTGCTTGGTGTAAGCGGCGTCTTTAAACGGGGCAACGATCTTGTCACCCATCGACTTGAGCGATTGATAGTAATTCACCTTGCCATTGATGTAGCCGTCTTCGGTGGCGTCTGGTGTCCAGGTGGTGCTCAGGTCAGCAAAGTTTTCGTCGAAGGTGGTCTTGCTCAGCTCTTTGAATGAATACTTGTGGTAATCTGCGGGTTTAGCCCCGGCAGCACGGGCTGCCTTGAGCATGAACGGGAAGTATGACAGAGTGCTGTCTTTCTTTTCGGTCATCATACCGAAGGGGTT
The DNA here is from genome assembly GCA_035352635.1 of Candidatus Rifleibacterium sp. GTDB lineage: Bacteria > Muiribacteriota > Ozemobacteria > Ozemobacterales > Ozemobacteraceae > Rifleibacterium. The sequence continues at coordinate 47,537 of DAOPYA010000013.1, read as the reverse complement.
GGGCGGCATGCTGTCGCGACCATGCAGAACCAGATTCAGGGTCTTGGTCGCGAGTTCGTTACCCGACGAGTCAGTAACACTGATAAAGAACTGGTAAGGATTGATGGTGTTGTTGGCCTTGTTATGATATCCGGGTGTGTTGTTAGCATAACCGGTCGGGATTTTCAGACTGTCACCGGCACCGATTTTAACCTGCCCGATGGGCATCTTGTAATAGATCTTGGCAAAATAAGACACGGTGCCGTTTGGCTTAACCTGACTAAATGACTGGGAATCTTTTTCGAGACGCTTGATGTTCTCTGCTCCGGTGAGCTTGTCGTAATTATGTGAATAGAGGGTGCCAAAGTCAAGCGGTGCAGTTTTCTTGGTGAAGGTGCCATCTGCGTTGCGGCTGGCAGTTTCGAAAGACAGGGTAACCCTGCGGTTAAAGCGCTTGGCAAAGATCGGTTTAAGATTATGCATTGAACTGGGTTTCTGGCCGGATATCAGGCTTGCAACCGTTACCTGGGTGCTAACATTCGCTGTGCGGTTATTTTTATAAGTAGCCTCATCGGTGATGCCCATTTCTGAGTCAACGGCTTCCCAGGGGTTGTTATCAGAGTAGGCAATTCTGATCTGTGACGGATTGGTTTTGCCACTCGGCCCTACACCAGCGGCCAGCAATGCGCCGGTTTCGCCGAACAGGTTGTTTGGCAAGGTTTCTGAGTAGAGAATCTGGGGATTCTGCATATCAATGATCTTAACGGTAGTCTTGGACTCGATGATCATGTCTTTTGGCAGGGTAATGTAAGAACCCCAGACCCATTTGGTGCCGTTCCAGATGTTGATCCACATGTCGTATTCAAACATGCGGCGCATAGTGATAACCAATGTGGCTTCGGTCGGGTCAGTCGGGGGCAGGTCGCCACCGGTCTGAGTAACGATCGGGGTATTGACGGTAAATACCTTGGCTTCAGGTTTTACGGTAATTTCCTGGGGTTCGCCAGGGTTACCGGCATCCTGAATCAGAAATTTCTTTTGAACTTCGTAGCCACCGCCAGCCTTGGGAACCTTGTATTCGAGGTGCGCGGTAACACGGATCTTGCTGTTGTTCACCCAGCGCACGTCGCCGCCGAGGTTACGGAACTGGAATTCAGGCTTGCGGTTGACATAGAATGGGTTCTTTTCAGTGCCGTCAAGATTGAGACCCTGGTTTTCCATGAGCTTGGCGGCAACATAGTTATAGGTCGAGGCGCCAGGTGTAGTATCAGTCGATTTCGAAATATCGAAGAACAGATTGGTCTGCGAAGCGATATCGGTGCGCCAGTAGTAGCTTTTGCCGGCTTCAATACCATGAAAGCCGCCCACAGGCTGAGCGCCTGTCTGCGGGCTCCAGTAAGTATTGTCTTTAAGGTAATTTTTAGTAGACTCGAGGGCCGGAACAACATCGCAGCGCTGAATACGTGCGACTTCGAACGGATTGATGTTAGGCACAACGGTACCTTTTACGACCAGCGGCACCATCGCGAAGGTTTGGTCGCCACCTTCAAGAATGGCGCTGATATATTGGCTTGCAGAAGCAGCCATAAACTTGAAGTTGGTGCTGCTCATGATACCATTGAGCGTATCAACGGCCGAAGCGTGGGCAACCGACCCGGAAGTAACCGGCAACGCTTTTTCGCCGGTTCTAAGAACCGTCGGCAGGTCATCAATCGTATCGCCGAACTTCAACAGGTCATAGTCATACCAGTCATAAAGAACCTGACAGGTAAGGATATATTTGCCAGGCACCGGTGAGTAAAAATATTGATAAGGATACATGCCGGTATTACCAGTGACTGGAGGCTTAGATTCCATGGCTTTGCATACCGGGTTGCCATAAAGGTCTTCAACCATCCAGGTGCGCCAGCGGTAGTAGACATTACCGCCTTTGGTAGATGATTCAGGGTTAATTATTGAAGTGATGAAGCCACCCCACTTGCCGTCGTTATCCCAGTCGGGCTGTTCAAGGGGGTTCTGGGTGCCATCAGGCAGCGGGTAGTTCTCAACCATGTAAAAATAGAGTTGATCTGGCAACAGATTGGCTGGCGACGGAGTAATAAGACCCGCACTCTGATTGGTATTACGGTCAGCCGTATTGGGTGCGGGAATGGTGTTTAGATATGGCCCAACGATGTCGAGATAGGATTTTTTGCCGCCCAGACTGATAACGACATCAGGAGTCGGAACGTTTATGACCGAAAGTCGGCACTGACCGGGATCGGCATAACTGTATTCATAAAAACTCGCAACGCCGGCATTGCCGTAGTTATAATCGCCGGCATCCCACTTGTTATTGTTGTTACCAATGACTGCCGACCAACTGGCAAGAATTGCCTGGGTATTTTTGCTGGAAATTTCTTCGTTGGCGAGTTGTTCCATGCCGGGGATGTCGATAACGAAGGGCACGTTATAATAACGAACGGCGAAATCCTTGCGACCGATTTCTCTTACCTTGCCGTTGCGGTTGTTTCTTTCAAAAACTACCTTGCCGTAACCCTGTTTGTAAATGAGATTGCCTGACCAGCTACCATCATCGGTGTTTTTAACACCCTTTTTCAGGTATATCCAGTCGTTGGGATTGAAGTAGTAGCGAGGGTCGTAATCAGCCACATTTTTGGCCGGGTGGCTCATGGCAAAGTACATGCTGCCGAAACCATCGGCTTTGATATCGTCGATGACACTGTTAGGACTGGCGCCTACCGAACTGAGAACGCTTGCCATCGAGAGAGCCTGATATCGTTCTTTTGAGATTGGCGAGCCTGACTTTTCCTGGCGCTGAAACTTGTAAATCATCTTACCGGCACTATCGTAGGCGTATATAATACCGCCTTCCTGGTTCCACTGGTTGGAAACAGCGACGGCCGAGATATCCATTGCTGAGGCATCGGCGCCGGTAGCCTGTTTATACCAGTCTTTAATAACGCTGGTACCAAGTGCGTAAACATAGTCTGAGCTGACATTACGCATTGAGACGCCGATCCAGAGGGTGTCTATACTGTCGGGCAGACCGATAAGCGGGTTGCTGGCACCTGGTGTATAGAGACTGCCATTAAGAGTGATCTCTGCCCCTGCCTGGTATTTGGGGCGTGAATAGAAGTAGGTTCTTGATGGTTGCGCTTTGATCGGTGGCATGAAGGCCAGGTCGTTGGTCATTTCGTCGGCAACACCGCTGCCTGAACCGCTTGCGCCACCGCAACCGTCAAGGCAGCCGGCAAAAATCTGCCGGGTGATTTTTTTGTCATAAGAAGTAGCAACTACCTTACCGGCGTTACTTGTGTATACCGGGGCATCAAGATTGAGGTTATCTGGGTCCCAGGTGAAGAGAGTCCAGTTGTGGGCTTTGCCTTCTTCCTTGTCACCGAAAACCACATAGAAAGTGCTGAAGCCGCCGATAGCACTGCCGGTTTTCCAGCTTGAATACCAGGCGCCATTGGGAATTTCATACCAGTTTTTGCCTGTGTATTTATCGAGAGTCAGTGCACCGGTAAAGGTTGGCAGGGGGTTGCCTGCAGGCGTTGCGATTGAAGAACCGGGGCCAGCCGATTTAAAGCTGGAGGAGCCCTGAATACTGCGGCCAACCGGGCCAACGCGGTAAACATTAGAACCGGCACCCCAACTGCGGTGATCGTAATGAAAATAAGCGTGGTAGCCATAGTCAGCGTGGTTAGTCGAACCGCTGTCAAGCACCTGTCTTTTGAGCTTGTTACTCAGAAGACTGAACCCAGCATCAACTGCTTCGGTAAAAGTATAGATGACGCGGTTCAGGTCAACGGCGAAAGAAAAAGTATTGTTAGGTGTAAAAAGATGTTTCGCCGGGTCAAAATATTTTGCCTTTTCGGGGTTGTTGAGACGAAAAACCCCTTTAAGAGCGACCGGCCCCTGGCCGATCAACAGATAGCATTCGCCGTTGCGCTCATACTCGGGCGCCAGGGCAAAGCCCTGCGGGGGCATTACCACCACCGTCAACAGAGCCAGCAAAGCCAATGTCAGGATTCTTTTGTTCATATAGCCCCTCCTGTGTTTGAGGACACCCGCTCAGTTAAGTTTAACTGACTGAATTACCGCGTTACCAATGTTCGGATCAATTTTATAGGCCTTGAAGATCGCTGCCAGAACCTCAGCCGTCAGATCGACGCCGCCGATAAAAACATCGTTATCAAGCATGGCAGCCTTGAAAGGCTCGAGAACCTTGTCGCTATGGCTCAACCAGTTGGCCGCCAGACTCGAAATATTGCCATAATAACCAGCAACCGCTGCTGAATCGTTGACGATATCTCTAGGAAAAGGTATCGCAAAAATCTTGCCATAATCGAAATCAGGTGGAACAACCGTCTCTCTTGTTCGCGATATCACACTGCTGAGACTTGTATTCAGAACCACCTGAACGTTTTTCTGGGTGGCGATCTGTTGGGTGTATTGGCGAATTTCGTTAATAATTGCTGCAAACTTGCGCCTGGTTTCTTCGGGTTCGGTATAACCAACCGTGTAAGCAATGCGACTCAGCCGGTCACGACGGTCTTCAGCAGTCGATAACTGAGCACCCAGAGCGGTGAGCCTGGCCCGGTGAGAGGCATCAGCCTTGTTCTGGTCAAGTTGGTATTCTTGGCGACGCATGACCGCCGGCCCGGTTGCAAGGCCTTCTAAGCCGTCAGTGTAGCGAGTTGCCATCTCTTCGACCTGGCGATTATAACTGCGATGCGCTTCGTTAATCTTGCCCTGAAGAGATTTGATGAGCGAAGCCAGCTCATCGAGTTCTGCCTGATGCTGTGAAGCTTTCTGCTGCATCTGCTGGGGGGCCACCTGACCCGGATCAACTTTGAAGGCCTGCAACCCAGGGTCATAGGAGGTCATGGCGGGGTGAAGCATCACCACTGCCTTGAGATTGATTTTGCCGACGTAAGCGATGTCGCGACTGCGCTGAGCGTAGGTGGTGTTAGAACCCACCAGCAACAGCATTATCAGTAAAAAATGCCTTAACCTTGCCATTACTTTCCCCCGTTTATTTGATAAGTATTCGTTCGAGTGATACAAGTCTGACAGCTTCTTTTGAAATAGGGCGCCCCATCTGATCTTCGTATTCTGCGCCCGCCTGAATGTAAAGGGCTTCGGTTTTCCATTTGTTGTCGGTCAGAATTGCCATGCTGGCGAGCTGAATATCAACAGGCGCAGCATTGAATGAAGATACTGAGTCTTTAAAACCCTTGATCGTAAATTCAGGGGCAGATACAGTAAACTGTTTGAGGTATGTATTATTACCTTTTTGAGCGGCTTCCCAGGCGGCGTAGAAATCGGCCGGATAAAGCTGGAATTTAAGAACAGCCAGTTCGGTCATGCCGTGCGCAAGATAATCGAGTTTGACGCGCTCATCGATCTGAACGGTCTGGGGCTTGGAAGAACGGGTCATCGAACTATAGGCGATGGCCATTTGCAGCAGAACGACAGAAAAAACCAGTGCCAGAATCAGAGCCGCCCCGTGCCGTGACTGAATGTGCTTCATGGTTTATCTCCTGATTTTGGCCTTGTGTGAAGCCAGGGTGTAGAACTTGTCTTTGGCAGAACCTTTTTCTTTCCAGGTGACGGTCAGCACATATTTATGAAACAGGTTGGCATAATCAAATTTCTTTTCGACCCAGCCCCATTTAGTGGGGTCGGCCGGGTTCTGCCCCTTGGCGAAGGCGTCGTAGGTCCAGACGAGAAACGTGCCAGGAGCATCGGTCACATCAAGTTTTGAAGTGAACTGAATGCCGTTAACAGCTTCAGGGCCAAGGGTAAGAACGATACCATTGGCGCTGCCACTCGTCTGGAGAGTTTTGGCAACGGCGCCGCCGTATGAACCGACCGGCATTTTATCAAAATCGAATTGCAAAGCCCGGTTCAGCTTTTCCTGGCAGAGGTTAACCGCCTTAATCGTGCTGTCATCTTTTTCGGTGGCTTTAATCGAAGAACCCATCACCCCGATAATCGGAATAAAAGCTGAAGCCAGCAATGCCATAGCCAGCATTACCTCGGTAAGAGTCATGCCCGTTTTTTTTCGTTTAAGGTGCATTAGAAGCCTCCGAGGTCGAGATCAATCAGGGTCACGGACCTGTCGAGTTTTGCCTGCATACCCTGATCAACCATTGTTTCAGGGTGTGAAGGGTTCTGTATTGTGAGCTTGATTCCAACCACCTTGTCGGTCTGACCGGTTGGAGCGGCGGGGTCTTCTAAGGCCCATGAAATCGTCAGTGAGGCAACGTCATTCAGCTTATAAGTGTAAGGAACAGTGCCCAGGCCAAAGTTGGCAGGTTCATTGGCAAAATTGGTCGCAAAATTAGGAAAAACGGCCGTATCTGGCTTGAAATCGGCGGGACTGTTAAAATAATCTACGCCGTCAAAGGCTGAAGTTTTGGTATTTGCATGCAGATGAAGAGTGTAAAGATTTTTTTCGGCAGGAACAGCCATCAGGCAATGATAAACAACGGTTCCTTTTTTGGCGCCGGGTAATGCGGTCATCTCGGGCTTCGAGACCGAAAAAAGCATCAGACGCTGATTCGCTTTGATACCCGAGACGGGTTTGCTATTTTTAAGGGTTATAAAATTGCAGGGCGAGGAAGTTATCTGATTAGCGGCGGTTGGGTTTATGGAGGTAGCGTTGGCCGCCTGTTCGATGCGTTCTTTGAGAACCAGAAGAAACCTCTCGGCTTCTTTTTGTCGGGTGAGTTTCCAGCTGCCGGTCATGAACATGCGACTGCCCATGCGATAAAAGGCAAACAGCCCGCCCGTAAACAATGCAAAAACAGCGCTCGCAACCATTATTTCTACGAGCGTAAAACCGGCCAGCCTGCTTTTTAAAATTCGAGCGATCATAATAAAAAACTCCCCATATTACTACCGCAATTTAAGTGCCACCAGAATCAATGTTTAACATCTGAGGGGGAAGAAGCCACAAGTTCTTCTATCTTGTGAATAACTGAATCAACAACTTTGAAAACTTCTGGTTTAATTTGATTGTTGGCATAAATTTGCTGCATTACAGGCGACAAAATATTGTCGGCACCCGACAAAACCAGGGGGTAAGGGCGCATCGGCAGGAGATTCACTGCATCAGGGAAATGGGTTAACTCAAGCCAGTTGATGAGTTCACGAGATGGCGGCGTTTCGTCGAGCGGGTGTGCCAGATTGTTTTTTGCAAGAAAGGCATAAAACAGTGAAGCGTTGATGCCCGGAACACCTTGGCCATACATTTCACCGGCCTGGTAACGCACCGGGTAACCATAAGGCACCGGAGTCGAGGAATTCAAAATCAGGTCATAACTGCCTGACGCAGCGACAGCACGCACCGCAGCCAGAATCTCGCGTTCGATTTCGTTGAGAATCTGCCGAGTGGCAGCCGGGTCAGTCAGTTCAGGGCAGGCAATGGCAAACCTGAGGTCAGCCAGTTGATCGTTAAGACGCACTTCTTCGGCAGCAAGAACATTCAAGTCGTTCTGCACCTCGGCCGGATTAACTGGTTGCAGACCCGAAAATTCAGCGATCAGCAGGGACTTCTGGCGGTCAATGTCACGCAATTTGCCTTCGAGAAGGCGCAATTCTTCGCCATGTTCTAAAGCCACCGGTGCGTTTTTAAGGGCAAGAACCGCGGCGTCAAAATCTTCTTGAGTTAAACCCATATCGACCCTGTAAAAACCCATACGGTCAAAATCAAACAGTGCCATACGCGGATGCAAACTTGCAGCCATGGCAAGATCAATGGCGCCAACCCGGAATTCGCCAGCAATTGCCGGCAACTGCAAGAGCAGGAACAGCATCAGCAGAGTAATTTTTAGGCGCATGTCAATCTTCTCCGTTTCGCTCAAACAATACCGGTCGATCAGTCTGTGAAAACATTAAACCGATGGTACCAGAGTTTTGCAGATATTTTTCAAGACGAGGCGCATCAAGGTAGAAAAAAAATCGCCGCAGGTCATTCTCGCCAGGCCTGGGCAAACCTGAGCGAAAGCGGGGCAACTTGTTGATCAGCAGAGAACCAGACGCAGCAGCACCTCTGACCACATCGCGCACCAATGTTGTGGTTTGAGAAAAGAGGGTCGTCAAGGCTGGCACGCCTTTCTGGTCTAGCAATTCCTGTTCGGCGGCCAGTTGTTTTTTTAAACTGGCGATGGCAGTATCATGTTCCCTGATGCTGTTCCAGATGGCGGCTTCATCGACAATCGTCGAGTTCAAAGCTTGCCTGGCAAGTTCGGATTTGGCGGTTTCACGGGCGGCAATCTGTGCGGTCAGGCTGGCAACTCTTTGTTGCATAACCTCGACTGGAATAATTTCGCTGATGGTACCCTTGAACCGCCCGGAATCAGGATCGAAATGTTTCATCAGGGGGTGAGCACGCAGGAGGCGCTCAAAATCAACGGTCTTAAATTCAAGGGCAAACAATGAGGCCGGGCAAAACACGACAAAAAAACTTAACAGCCGCAAAAATTTTTTACAGGTTATCATTCAGGCAGCTCCGGGAAATCAAAGGCGTAGGGATCGACCACCAGATCTGGGCGGCGGAGCAGGAGTTTATGGCTCAACAAATTTTCGACGAGCTGATGGTCTTCATAAATGCTGAGCCGGCTGCGACGCACCGGGTACATCGACAGCGACAAGGTGCGCCCGGGAATCGGCATTTGGTAAAAGATCAGCGAAAGCCAGCTCTGACCGATACTCTCATGAACCCATGGGCAGGCCGGGTCGGGCTGAACGGCGCGAATTCGCGAATTTTGCAACAGAACCAGCTGATGGCAATTATAAGCGGAATTGCGGTCTGAAAAAAAGGCGATTTTAATGCTGCACTGGTCAGAACCAAGCAGTATGCCAGCTGAGCCTGGGGTCAGGTGGCCACGAGCAAGGCCAAGCATCGAACCCCCGGCCGGCACGTTGATCATGGGCAGCAGGGCAGCGGGGTCACCGGTCAGTGGCAGAAATGAAAGAGCCAGGCGCCCATACCAGCTTGTTGAAGCCGCCCAGACAATCGAACTGACGGGGCTATTCTGCATTCTTTCGGAGACGGTGTTCAATTCGGCCAATGGGAAAAACGGCGCCGAAACTGGTATTTTAAGATAAAAAACGAGCTTCCAGTCGTGCAAAGCAAGGCTGCACGCTGCCGAAGGCCAGGATGCAATCATAAAAAGCAGCAGCAGAGCAAAAATTTTGTTATCTGATTTAGCGAACATACCAACCAGATTATCAGGTTTTGTGATCGACAACAACATTCTTCTTGGCAGCAAACTTCGGCTCTGCTTCGAGCAGACATCGCTCTTTTTGCTAACTAAATAAATTATGGTGCCGCAGAAAAGACTTAAACAACCAAAAAATCATCATTCGACCCGAATTTCGATTTCGGCCGCCTGGTCACCTTCGGTGATGGCGCAGATCCGGTAGACCCCTTTGGCGAGTGGCCAATAAGTCTCGTAAGGCGGCGGAGTTCTGACGAATTCGCTGCCATTGACCAACCAGATTATCTCGGGCACAGGTTGTGAAGGAATGGCTCGCAGCAATGCAAAATTTTCATGGCTGGCAGCCATGACATAGCAATCACCGTCATGGGGCGAAACAATTCTGATACTGCATGAATCAAAAGAATCAGCAGTGGCAGGTATCAGCAAAGGCCCGCTTGCAACAGGCACCACCGCAGGTTCACGCGGTTGCAAACCGCTTAAATTCCAAGGATCAGCCATTGCCGAATCATTGATTAGCTGAAAGGGGTCAAGATCGAGAACCTTGCGTCTTTGCCGCAGCCAACTTGCATAATCAGAGGGCAGTTCATGTATTGCATCCGCCGACTTGTGAAAAGTGCATAAAGGCGGCAGAACAGTGTCGGCAGCAAACAATTCGCGGCCGGTCGATGGGCAGAATTGCCCAGGGCGCTCACCCGAAATCGAGCAAACGCTTTGTCTGGTTATGCCTGGTGGTTCCAAGGGGCGGTCACAGGGGTAACTGGTCTCGAGATAATCGATCAGGTTTTTGAAAATCGGCCCGCAGGCAGTGGCCCCGCTCAACCCCCGGGTTGGCGCCCCGGTAAAATTGCCAACCCACAGAGCAATTATGAAGCGTGAATTAGCTGCCATAAGCCAGCAGTCACGGTATTCAGTGCTGGTTCCGGTTTTTATGGCAACCGGAGCAGCGGTTTTGAAAAAAGATGGATTGCCAAATGTAAGCAGACGAGCCGATGGATCAGCGAGCATATCAAAGACCATATAGGCAGATTGCGCTGAAACAATCTGGTTGCCTGGCCTGTCAGGGTCGATGGGTTCGGGAAAAAACAGCAGGTTTTTAAGCAAGCCGCCATTGGCTAGAATGGCATAAGCCCTGACCAGGTCGAACATTCGCAGTTCGGGGTTGCCGATTGCCAGACCCAGCCCGTAAAATTCGGCAGCACCAGGCCTGGATGGCAGCAATTCGAGATCGACAAGCAGGCTGTAGAAATCTTTTACGCCAAGCATATTCAGCATTTTGACGGCTGAAATATTGAGGCTGTTGCCGAGAGCTGATCTGATGGTAACCGGGCCATAGGATTTGCGGTCAGCGTTCCATGGCTGGTATTCACCCCGCGGCGTTTTAAAACTCTGCATGGTGTCAGGAATTATGAAGGATGGATAATAACCTTTTTCAAGTGCGAGGGCGTAGAGAAATGGTTTAAGAATAGAACCACCCGACCGGCGTGCCAGGCAGACGTTATTGAAGCCACCGGCGACCGGGCCATATTGCACCGACCCTGCCATTGCCAGAATTTCTAGAGTTCTTGCATCAACGATCATGCCGCCGGCCTGCAGGGCGCCTCTCTTCATAAGTCGCGGCAGGTGTGCGGATATGGCCGAAGTCAGCAGGTTCTGCATGGTCATATCGATTGTAGTCACGCGACGGCCGACCGGCCGACCGGCAAGCGACACAGCCAGATCACAGAAATGCGGGGCATTGAAAGGCCGGTGGCGCTGCCAGTCGGGAATAACAATGGCCGCAGCATTTTTATGCTCTGCCGCTGAACATTCGCCAGCTCGCAGCATTTCGTCGAGAACCCAGCGACGCCGCTGGTGGAGCTTCTGGTTGCCGCGACGGGTGAAGGGGTCAAGACGACCAGGCGCCTGAATCGCAGCCACCAGCGCCGCGCTTTCCCCAAGGTTCAGCATTTCTACGCTTTTACCAAAAAGCAGACTGGCAGCCATGGAGATGCCACGCACATTGCCGAACATCGAAACCGCGTTGAGATATTTTTCGAGAATCTGATCTTTGCTCAGCGCCATTTCGAGCCTGACCGCCATAAGCAATTCAGCTACCTTGGTAGAGAGCGTGCGGGGTCTGGGTCTTACAACCCTGATCAACTGCTGGGTAATCGTCGAAGCGCCCGAAATTACCCGCCGGCTGGAAATGTTCTGCCAAGCAGCTCTCAGGATCGCCCCGGCATCGAAACCGGGATGCCGATAAAAATTGCGGTCTTCAGCTAACAAAACCCCGGAAAGGAGCGTGGCTGGGTGACTTGCCAGGGGCGCATACATTGAGTAATCACCGCTGGTGGCAGGAAAGACCCGGAGGGTTCGCCCGTTGCGGTCAGTAAAAAAGCCCCCATCAGCAAAATGTCTGGAAATATAGGGCAGCGGGTCTTCGCAAAGGTAGGGCAGAAGCGCGTCACGCCAGACCCAGGCGGCCAGGCATAAACACAGGCAGACGAACCCTGCCACTGCAATTTTTTTTAAGATACGCATTTTGATGAAGCAGCCCTGTAATGGAGCCGCCATGACCAACTGGCAGTCATGGCGGCTGAACGGCAATCAGATTTGCAGGCCAATCACTCGGCCGGCAGGATGGTAACGTTGGCCGGCACTCCCAGGCCATTGATTTCCGGGTTATACATCAACGATACCTGAGTAGCCTTCATTTTAAAGGTTCCTTCGCAGATGGCACGCAGGTAGTAAACCAGCTTGAAGCGCCCCGACCAGAAATGATTCTTGAAAGCGAGAAGCTTGTCTTTGCGCATTTCCTGGTGATTGGCATAGAAAGTGTAGGCGCCATCGGCATAATCACAGTAGTATTCATCGTCTTCAGTAGAAGCATCGGCGGGCAGAGCGTCGTTTTTAAGTGAGCTGTTAACCGGGGTAAAGCCTGCGGCTATCGGGTCTTCGAGAGCAAAGTTGCTGAAAACCGCCCATTGGCCGTTGCTGCCGATCTGGTCTTCAAACACTACCGTTACCTTAACAAGGTCACCGACCCGGATTTCTTTTTTGCCGTTGAGGTTTTCGATGGTCTTTTCAACCGAAAAGCCGTTATTTACTGGTTCGGCGCGTGTCGGAAGGTCGGGGTAATCATATTCAAAGCTGTAACTGAGCAATGAATTGCCCCCGGAAACCATTTTGATGCCCTCTGATGCGAGCAATTCGGCCTGAGTAAGATCAAGAGTCTGGCCGTCGCGACCAATCTTGACCTGACGGGTGCCGGTCGAGGTGGTCAGGCTCAGTTCAACTTCCTTTTCGTTGCCAGGGTTAGTGCGGGTAAAATACTCAGAAAGTGCATACAAAACGATACCGGTGTCGGCGGTTGAGTTCCAGTAGCCACTTTCAGAGAGTGATGCGAGCAGGCGGCCGGCCATACTGTCGATAGCCTTTCGCTGGGCATTAACCGCAAGCTGGGCGAGCAGAATGAAGGCATCGTGACGGGTTGTGGAATAATACCAGCCCTGGGCGACAGATTTTTCTGAGGGTTTCAGCTGCGCAACCTTACCTTCAAGTTCTTCCATGGGGGTTTCGCCGCAGATGGCATCGGCCCAGAGCAGCAAAGCACTGCTTTCTGCTTCGGTTTTGGCAAACCAGCCCTTTAGAACATCTAGATCAGCGGCCTTGAGCTTCTTGTTCATGGCAAGGTTAACAGCCGACAAGGCCATTATGCCGCGGCCATAGGCTCCGGAATTGTTATTGGCAAAGAGATATCGATTCAGGTATTCGACTGCCGAAGTCAGGCATTCTTTGTCGATAGGGTAACCCGAACGATCAGCGAGAGTCAGGGCCAGAACCGCATATTGAGAACCCCACCAGCTATCCTGGCGTTCTGAGGGCCAGTAGCTGAAACCACCAGAACCCCGCTGCATCTTCATCAGATGCGCCAAGCCCTTTTCGAGGAATTTATCAACCTGTTCGAGGCTGTAACCGGGCAATCGGCCATCTCTGATCAGAGTGCGCATCGCTGCGAGCGGAATAATTGCCGAGCTTGTCTGCTCAACACAGCCGTAGGGATAACGCATCAGATATTTAAGAGCCGGCGAGAGTCTGGCAAAAGGGCTGAGCGAGATATTAAGACGGGCATGAACAGCACCAGTTGTTGCGAAGGCTGAGAGGGAGGCAACGTAAGCCGGAACTTCGGGCTTGATCAACTGATCTTTGGTAAAGCTTCCGGAAATCTGTCTGTTAATAAGAGTTGCGGCGACATTTACCGGGAACTCGCGTTCGATGGCATCGGCAAGGCTGTTAAACTTGCCGGCAAGAAGAATGCTGGCGAGCCCGGCACCGTTGTCGGCGTCAAGACTGACTTTTAACCTGCTGGTCGTCGAAGGCGGCAGTTCAACTTTTCCGGAAACAACTGCGGCCGTAACATTCTTAACCTCAGCCAGTTGCAATTCGGCGGTGCCATTCTGCGAACCCTTGTTATGAACGGCAACGGGGAATACCGCTTTATCACCGGCGGTAAGGAATGAAGGCAACCCTGGTTCGATATAGAACTCGCGACTAACCTTGAGTTGTCGGTCTTTAGAGCCGAAACCGGTGGTTTTATCGGCAGCAACAGCATAGACGCGGTATGAGGTCATGCTGTCGGGCAATTTGAATTCGATGGTTATCCGGCCATTTTCGTCAGGCTGCAGGGCTGGATGCCAGAATGCAACCGGCCTGAAGTCACGGCGGGCTTCGAGGTCAGAGGCAATTGAACCTGCTCCCTGGTCACCACCGGTCAAAGCTCTGGTAGAAATCAGTTTAAAGAGATCCTGGCTGAGCAATGAAGTGCGCAGATCGCCTGTAAATACGCTGAGCGGCAAGAGAAAGTCTGTTAGGGAACCAAGAACCGGAGTAGTAAACCCGGTCAGTGAGAGAATCGCTTCATCGACGACGCAGATGGCCACTTCAGCCACCGCTGGTTTGTTGTTACGGTCAGTTATAACGAAATCAATCTTCTGGGTTGCTCCGGGCAGGGCAGAGAGTTCGGTGGTCGTCTCGGGAGCGATGGCAATATTGATTGCTTCAACGCTGTTCTGAACCTTGACCGAGGTATAACCAAAATAGGTGCGCGGATAATCAGAATCAACCTGACTGGAGTAGACAGGAAAGCCGCTACGCGTGGCTGGAGTCAGCATCGTAATAAAAACATTCGGGCGACAGTTTTCGGTCATGGTTTCAACAAATTCGCCCTGAGCTTTTTCAAGTTTTACGACTCTGGCGCTGAGAACAGCATCGCATTCCATGGTTATCAGAGCATATTCACAGGGTCGCGGCAGCGAATATTTGATTTTGACACGCTCATTAACAGCAGCGACACTGCGGTCGGGCATAAGAATCATTTCATTCTCGCTGCGGGTGCGGGTGCGATTATTGAAATCTTCATACGAGTCGTATGAATAGTCGACATTGAAGCTGAGAGCGGCCAAAGATTCGTCGCCATTATTGCGGAAGGTTGCACGCAGCATGTAATCGCCGCCGTCAGGCAGAATCAGATCAAAAGTGGTAATGCCATCAGCGATATTCTGCCGGGCCACATGACTTCGCACCCAGCCGCTCGACCAGTTATAGAAAATCGCGCCTGTTTCATCGCGTTTCTGGGTGTAGATATAGCGTTCGCGCATAATTTCGAGCTGCACTTCGCCCTGGTTGACCTTGTTAGAATTTTTGTCGAGAACGATTATCTGCAGTGGGATTTCCTGGCCAGAGGTAAGCCCGTCGGGCAGTTTCATGATGCCAACCCGGAAAGCCGGATCAGGCGAAAAACGCTTGACCAGCGTAGCTGGGCGGCCATCGATGTCAAGAACGGTTGCGGTGATCTCAATGCTGTTCAGGCCGCTCAATACTGCCTGTGAAACCGGCAACGAGATTACAAGGTCTCCGTCTTTAGAGAGCACTGAGTTGCCCGACTCGATGAGTTCTTTTTGAATGTCATTGTTGCCGAAATGAAACAGCGGGTATTTGCTGACCTGGGCATCGCGTTCAGTAAGGCTGGCAGTCCATTGTACCTTGGCGTGGCGAAGTGGCCCACCGGTGTAATAGCGGCTCGAAACCTTGCAGTTAACGAAGATGTGATCGGTTTCTCGGCCAACGATCTGTCGGATTTTTTTCTTTTCGGTGGTCATATCGAGTTCGACCAGATGGCGTGGCGGCTCGAATTCCTGAACCTGAAAGCCCGTGCCGGCAAGCTGAGGCACAGACTCTTCAGCAGCGTCACTGCTGTCATCGGAAGCAGGAGTCGGCGGGGTTGGGTTATCGGAGCGATTCATGAGGAAGTTCCAGCGCGGGTCAAGAGTGGCGGCGCTGGCGCTGGCGTTCTCATCGAGGTCAGCTGCGACCATAATGTTATACTGACCAAGAGGCATGTGTGGTTTGATAACAAAGCTGCCAGAGCAGGTTCCGAAGTCATTCAGGGTGAATGACCCGGTTTCTACGGTTTCGCCACGTGGGTTGTTAATCGTCACATTGACTGCGAGGCCGGCCGGCGAAACAATTTGTTTGTCAAGGTAATCCCGGGCGGTAGCTTTCCAGAAAACGGTTTCGCCGGGGCGATACACACCACGTTCTGTAAAAATATTGCCACGCTTGGACATTTTGAGAAGCTGATCAGGAGCGCTCTGTTGCACTGCATGCGAAAAAAATCGGTTGCTGTTCAGTTTGATGAAACAGCTGTCAACAGCGCTGGCAGCGGCAGCAATCACCAGATCGGCTATCTGCAGAGTCGAGCGGCCTTTTTCAGGGGTATCTTTGCAGATCAGATAAGCGTATTCAGTTTTTTCGTCGATCTTGAGCAAACCTTCGTGCGAAGTACGACCCGGGAACCAGGTTCTGCCATCGCGGGTGAGAAGCATTATCGGTGTATCGGCGACAGGGCGGCCGGTTTCGAGAGAAGTCAACCAGAGAAGCATTTCGGAGCGGCTGAATTTGTAAGTCAGCGACAGGTCGGTAATCTGAAAAAGCCGGGCAGCGGTCTGACCATTTTCGACGGCAGTTTCGCTGACCTTGACGATTACCGGGCCGCCTTTTGTGGGTTCGGGGCGGTAATCGAGGGGCAGAGAAAAAAAGTATGCATAATCGGGGTCATCAGAACCCATGAAAGCCTGGCTGTCGGACGAAAAAGCCGGTTCGAGAAAGTTTTTGAGATCGGCGTAGGGAGCTTCTTCGGCTGCAATCTTCAGCTGATCGAGTTGCTGCACGAATTTCAGCATTATGTTGTCAATATCAGCGGCCTTTTCGCGGATTTTCTTATCGGTATCGGGGTCGATACGCATGGCAGACGAGTCAGTGGGTCGCTTTTCTTCGGCTTCGGGGAAGGTGGTCAGGGAGTCGAGCGCCGGGCCAAAAAAGGCAGGCACACGCATCAACTGGGCCTTAAAATTGCCGACGCTGGTAAAGCTGAGCGGCACCATCTGCAAACTTCGCAGTTCAAGGACGGAGCGGTCAGCAGTAAAGGTTATCTGCGGGTCAGGGCCGCGACTGACAAATTCAACGTTGCCACCGGCCAGCAGCTGATCTTCGCCTTCAACCGCACCTCCGGCGATACGAACCTGGTATTTGCGGCCAGTGATGAACTTGCCTGAAATCTTGTAAGCATGGCGATTACTGTAATACTGGCGGTCAACGGTAAAATAACCAATCGAGGGAAAAATTCTTACGTGTTTTTTAAGCTTGTTATCTTTAACATTATCGGTCAGGTCAATCAGCAGGCCCTTCTCTTTGGCGTTATCAAAGAACGGTTCACTGCCGGTCAGGTTAATGGCCAGACTGGTTTTTGCGGTAAAAAGCGCGTCGGCCGTCAGCGCTGCTGATTTATCACCTGACTGAGCGCCCTTGCCGACGGTTACTTCAACAGTACCGGTTGCGGCAGCGGGTTTTTCGGGGGCAATTATATAAATTTTACGTTCTGAGGGCAGTGGTTGCTCGCTGACCGGCTGGTCTAAATCGAGGGCGTTAACGATGCGGTAGCTGGAGCTGGTTTTATTGAAGCGGCATTTCAGCCTTTTCGAGAGTTCGAGAGATGAAACCGGCAGACTGAATTCAAGTTTCAAACGCCAGTCCATTGGCTGAACATCACCAGTCAAGGCGAACGAGCCTTTCAACTGGAGGTCGGCAGCGGCTGAAACGCTGCCATTAAATAAGACAAACAGACAGGTCAGGGCAAAAAACACGAAAACGCCTTTTCTACTCATTTGCTACCTCTCGAAACTTGGTTTGAGGTATTCTAGCTCATCCATCAAAAATTTTCAGCAAATTCACGGGGCGATTTTGTATGCTTGCCACCGCCCTGTTGTTTAGTCTAAGATAACAGAGTTAAATAACCGGAGGACCTGATCATGAGAAATTGCATGTTTTTGGCTGCGTTATTGCTGACTATTTTCTGCAACCTTACCGCATGGTCGCAGGAATCGCTCACCCCGGTCACCCTGGATGGCAGCGATTTAATCACCCCGCTGAACGCTCAGCCTCTCTCGATCGAGACTATTGCCCGACGCCGGGGCCTGCTGGTTGATACACCCGCCAAAAACCTGATCGTTTTCTGCACTTCAGGCTTTACTGGGGCATCAGCTGCATTTCGAGATGCAACAAGCAGACGGGAAGCTTATCCATGGCAGGGCTTTCAACTGATTCTGCCAGCCTGGGCTGACTACAGTTCCAAGCCCGGTTCCAAAAATAATATCATTCAGGCCATGAGCAGAATCGGCAAAAAGCTGGCGATGATAAGTGACGATGAATTTAACCTCCCAGAAATACTCTCCGGAAACCATACGCCCCAGGTTTCCGAGCTGCCCGCTTTTGCGATGGCTCTGGCATTTTCGGCCCGAACAAACGCCAGCGAAAGAGCAGCGCTGCTGGCAGAAGCCGGCAAGGGCCTTCAGGGTGCTACCGATCTGGCCGGGCTTGAAAACCTGTTTTCCAAAAAGAGTCAAAAAATCATGGCCTGTCTGCCACTCGAAGAAAACCGCCGGCCTGGCTTTTCTGAGCTGGTTTCGACAGCAGTGAGCCGCATGGCATTAGCTCCAGAAGGTTTTGCCGTTTTTATCAACCTATCAACCGTTGCCCGGCACCGCGACGCTGGTCATTTTGCCGGGATGCTTGCCGGTATGCGTATCAGAGAGCAAGTCTTGACACAGCTTGAAACCTTTACGGCCGGGCGCAAAGACACCCTGCTGCTGATCATCGATGAGCCCGAAAAAGGCTACTGGAAAACTGATCCCAAGTTCCAGGCCCCTGATTTTTCAGCCGTTCTCAAAAAACTGCCGCTCATTTCTGCTGAGCTTGCAAGCCCGACCGCCGACTTTGAAGCTCTGCTGAAAGAGTACTGCCCCGAGGGGTCGCCTGAAATCGCTGCCATTCGCGAAGCATTAAGCAAAGGCGACCGCGAGAAGGCTTACAATTTGATTCAGGAAACAGTCAACCGCAAATTCGGCGTTTCATTTAACAGTTTTGCTGAGGCAGGCAATAGCTCAGGCCATACCATTCTGGCTCAGGGTCAGAATGCCGACCTGTTTTTTGGGATCAGTTCTTTTAATGAATTTTTCAGACGTATTGGGCTGGCCCTGGGCCTGGAAGCCGGTTCTAAATAAGCAGACCCGTGGAGTAATCGATGCAAAAGTTTGTAACCTTGTATCACCCCGAACTCGAAGGCGGAAAATGCCAGAGCGACATCACCCGGGTTCCTGAAATAGTCAAAGCCCACCCGCAAGGCTGTTTTCGTGGCACATTTTTTAAAGACCAAGATCAGAGAACAGAGTCTGGCCCTCTTACCCTGGTTTTTGCGATCAGACGCGCCCGCGACCTGCTGCTTGAGGGGTGCGACTATCATGGCATGGAACTACAAATCGAAGCTGCCGGGCAGGTGCTGCCACAACTTCCAGTGGCCGCTGAACTGATGCGGGTTCTCAATGCGCAAGATACGCTGGTGCATGTTAATGGGAGCGTTTTCAAGACGACCGGCGAGGTTTTTGGCTTTCAGCAGGTTTATGACGACGCGGTTCACTGCATAGAAGCACTGAAAAGGCTTGGCTTCACCCAGGAAACCATGGCAATCCATGCCACTCCCGAAGAAATCTGCGTTGAAGTGCATGGAGGTGCAACCGGCTGCGGTGTAAGCGATAATCCTGGCGAATTTCATTATCGTCTTCTCGGTTTTGTTGCGGGTATAAAGGCTGTCGGCAACCGCCCGGTCAAGCACGAAGTCAAAACGATTCTGCTCAACAGTTGCCAACCGAGCTTTCAGGTGTTGTTGCCTGGCAGTAATCATCCGTCACTGCATCGCCCGAAAGTCGGAGTAGGCGCTTCCCACTTTGCCTATGGCATCGCCGCCTTCTCTGATTTCTGCGGCAAGAAGCGTTCACTGCAAGAATGTCTCCAGGAAACTTTTGCCTGGGTCAAATTCGTACAGGCAGAGATGCCCCCGATTCCTGGGCTGCAGGCAAAGGTTGAAAAAATGCCGCTGCCGCCAATGCCCGGGGCCGCTGGCACCGTTGCTGCCAGTGGGTCTGCCCGACACCAGGCGCCGACCACCGGTTTCCAACCTCTTAAAAATCGAATCTCACAAGACCTAGCGTTCTTGCAAAAACCGCCAGCAGTCTACAATTCACTCGCCAACGGCCTCGACAAAACCCTGGGTGGCGGCTGGCTGGCTGGCGGCATTCACATCATTGCCGGCCCCCGCGAATCAGGCAAAGCAACGATGCTTATGCAGCAAGCGTTCGTCAGCGAAAAGAAAATGCCGGTGCTTTTCGTTTCTTACGAGCAAAACCTGCGCGAATTCATGCTTCGTGCGGTTTCGATGAACTCCGGGGTCAACTACAATGAGACTCTCGGTCATCTTCCGCTCGCCGGCAGCCTCGGAGAAACCGCCAGAAGCGAGTGCGGGGCAGCGGTTGAAAAGCTGCTGAACGAAATTTCTCCCACTCTTTATTTTTCAGGTGTCGAGAACACCCACGATGGTTTCGACCCCCACGAATTTAAAAAGCTTGCCGAAATGATACCTGGTGATCGCGAAAAACTCGTGATCATCGAGTCAGCCTGCAAAGAAGATTTTGCAGATGAATTTGCGCCGAAAATGCGGCAACTTCGAGAGATCGCTGCAGCAGGTCGCCTGACCTTCATCATTTCGTGTCATTACCCCATTGCCAGCGATAAACGCCCACATTTTATCGAAGAAACCGACATCGAGATTCTCGAGAAGTTTCAGAGACATACCGATTCTTTGCTGATCATTGAAACAGAGCGCAACAATCTGCGGCGGTTTGTGGCGATGATCAAAGGGCAAATTGACGCGCAACTTGTGAGCAGTCTTGAACAAAAGGCCCTGCAAACTGCCAACAACAAAAGATTTAAAACCGATACCTACAGCCTGATGCGACTGATTCACAATCGACTTGGGCGCCGCGATCTGTTGCTGTTTTTGTATCAGCCTGAAGTGATGAGATTCTTCGAACTCGCTTCTCTGGCCATGAGCAGGCCCTGACCGGCATGGAATCGCGTGATTATCTAAAAGTCAGAATGGTCATCAGGGGTCGGGTGCAAGGCGTCGGTTTTCGTCGCTATGTTTTTAAACAGGCGCAAGTTATGGGTATCAGCGGCTGGGTGCGCAACAACCCCGACGGATCGGTCGAAACTGAAGCGGCCGGCGCCGGCACAACGGTGCAGCACTTCATCACAGCCATGCACAATGGCCCTTTTTTTGCGCGCGTCGATGAGGTCGAAGAAGTCAGTCGCGAAGCGCTCTCACAAAAGCCAAGCGGCGACTTCTCAATAAAACATGGCTGACCTAATTAAGAAATGTGCGCTTGTCGATCTTCTTCAGCGATTTCTGAATCTCTTCTTTAACCCTGAAATCGGAGTCTTCCTTGCTGAGCAGCAGAATCCTTAATGACTCAGCAGTTGCTACTTCACCTAGTTGTCGGGCTGCTTTCAAGCGAACCGCTGCATCGGGTGACTTCATTTCTTTTTCGAGCTGCCCCTCGATCGACTTGCCAAAGCACCCGCTCAGCAAAAGCATTGACACTCCAAAAAGAACCAAAAAAAATCTTTTCATAATCCCCTCCCCCGAGTTTCGGGTCGATCTACGGACAGGCATCAAGAACCATGCTTGCTGTTTCTGCGGCATCTGCCTCGGTATGCAGCAACCTGGCGGCGAGATTAAGCAAGGTATTAAGCTCTTCTTCACTGGTAATATTAACCGAAGTATAGACGATAAGGGCGAGGTTCTTCGTTTCAGCAAAAACCTTGGTCTGCTGGGAATCTTTTACCGGGCTGCCAACGGCGGCGCGGTCGCCGCCATGTCGTGCCACCACCAGGAGCTTTTTAAGAGAGAGTTCGTGCCCTTCGCGGTTAAAAACATAGGATTCATCATCAAAACCGACACGCAGGCAAAGTTCAAAGCCTGATTTATCAAGATCAATGACGCTGATTGGCAAATGGCTGAGCAGTGACAGGTGATTGTTGATATCTACGGCATTGTTGATAAAATTGAAGCTTCCCCGGTTCTGCAAATCTTTATGCAGAAACTCAGACGCCGGCCGACTACGCCCCGAGGGGTGAAAACCGAATGTTTTCAACAGACTGCGGATGCCCTTCTGTTTGTCGTCGGGGTACATGAAGTCAGGCTCAAGCAAGCGCTGCGTTTCTTGAAGAATACGCAACCGATAATCATCAGAAGACGGCTTGATGTTAACGTTGCGGGCTTCGACAAGACCGACCCTGAGACCGCTGGGGGGTAAAGAAAATATCAGACTGGATTTCATAATAGTAGTGAATCCTGTGGTGTTTTCTTTTACTCTACCACATCAGCGTCAGTTTTTCAGGCCGCACATTTTTGTCTGGCCGGCAAACGCTCCAGAACCTGTTTACAGATGACATTTATGTCTCTGGCGCCCATCACCAGAACAATATCACCGCTAACAGCCTCGGCTGTTATTCTCGCAACAATTTCATCGCGACTGCCAGTATAGAAGGCGTTTTTAAAGCGTTTTCGCACGCTGTTTACAATATCTTCAGAGGTGATATCGCGATTAACCGTGCCTCCGCCATAAAAAATATCATCGAGAAAGAGAAATTCATTTTCCTGAAGGTTGCTGAAAACTTCTATCAGATCGTCACGGGTAAAGCTTGTCGGGCCAAAACCGTGCGGCTGATAAACAATGAAGCGCCGGGTCGAAGCCTTGCGGGCAGCCTGAACCGCTGCTGCTATCTCGGCCGGATTATGGGCAAAATCATCAATTACGGTGATGCCGCCCACAGTACCAATTTTTTCAAATCGACGTTTCATGCCGGGAAAGGCACGCAATGCTTCGGCAATTTCTTCGAGTTCAAGCCCGCACATTCTTGCTGTTGCAATCGCAGCAAGTGAGTTGAGAATATTGTGTTCGCCCGGCATTTTTATGAGAAATTCAACATCATCAACCTTAAAAGTTGCGTTATCATGATCCATTTCAACTGCAGTCGCCCTATAATCAGCATCAGCAGAGAAGCCATAGGTTTTAACCCTGGCCGGGCAACTTGTTTTAAGACTGAGAGCTTCGGGGTTTTCAGCGCAGACGAGGCGCAGGCCGTCTTTTTGAGTATTGGCAAAAAACTCGCCAAACAGGTGTTTAAGTTCATCAAGCGTTTTGTGATCGCGAGAAATATTGGTCACCACCGAAATCCAGGGGCGATATTTTATGATTGAGCCATCTGATTCGTCAGCTTCGATAACAAAGTGAGGCCCGGCACCCCTGAAAGCATTGGTATCAAGGCCGGCCATAATGCCGCCGACCGCGCATGAAGGCTCTTTGCCTGCGAACTTGAGAATCCAGGCCACCAGGCCGGTGGTAGTAGTCTTGCCGGCAGTACCACCAATTGCAATGCCTTTATGCGCATTGAACATCATCGCCAGCAGGTCTGAACGCATAATCTGCTGAATTCCGAGGCGTTCGGCAGTCTGAACGTCGGGCACCTGATTTTCTACGGCAGTTGACTTAACGATCCTGAAATCTGCAACTCCCAGGCCGCATTCTCTCATGAAATGTTCAGGGCCAAGGCCATCCTGAGGGTAAATTTGCACGCCAAGTTCCTGCAGACGCCGGCAATAGTCGCCATCAAGATTACGGTCTGAGCCTGCAACCTTGTAGCCTTCGCTGTGCAGAATTTTTGCCAGGCCACTCATGCCCATGCCGCCGATTCCAACGAAAAATGCGTTCATTGCGTGCCTCCGGAATTGCATTGACGGGCAGACCAGCTGCCCTGTCATTAGTATCGTCATCTCAACACCACTTGCTTAGCGAGATTGCGGCAAACGGTTTGCCCGGTCTGAAAGGTGAAGTTTCTTTAGCAGAGCTATATGAGAGCGCATTAAGAGTTTTTCACCGATTCGACAACGTGGCCCCCTATCAAGCACGTTGCTTTTGTATAGCTGCGAGGCTTCAGGGTTCAGTTGTGAACGAAAAATCACGCGACCATGAACGGGTCTGGTCAAGATTGTATCTGCTGGCAACCACCCTGAAATGATAGGTAGTCGCCGGCTGCAAGCTGTAAAGTTGTACGCGATGGCGTGTTTTGAGATCAGTGATCGCGTAGCTTGAATAACCATAGAGTTCGTTAACACCGTAATCAAGGTAACCATCTGATTCGATGCTGGTTTCCCACTCGATAACCGCCGAAGTTGAATAGACAAGGGGCACCGAAACCGCGACCACCTGCGGCATCGGCACCATATCCGTATCCACAACCGTTACGGTCATGTTGTTATCAATCTCTACGGTCTTGCGAATCAGGGTCAGTTTTCCATCGGAAGCCTGCATCATCAGCTGGTAGACACCCGGAGCCAGGCGGGCCGCGAAGCGCCCGTCGGCATCGACCGGAATCTGAACCCTGGTGGTTCCGCAGACCGCTACCAGTTGAGAACTTCTGGCAATTTCGAGGGTGCCGGTCAGCATTCCAGATTCCTGATTTTTAGCGGTGCTGTTAAGGCAACCGGGCAGAAACGCGACCGAAAAGATCGCCGCCAGAACCCAGAGATTGACGTGTGACTTTCTCAGTAACATTAAAATTGTTCACCTGCAGCTTTCAAGGTTACAGTTGTGGCGATCAACTCGCCATAGCCATTTTTGTAGAACCTTAGGTCATACCGGCCCGGGGGCAGGTTATAGATGACATATTCACCCATGGAATCAGTTTTTGTCTGATATTTAGTGCCTCTGACGCTCACCGAAACCCCCGAAAGCGGGCGGCGGGTGCGCTCATCAGTAACCCGACCACGCAAAATACCCTGGCGAAGATCGACGGCGACTTTTAACCGGTTAAAAAACATGCCCGACACCTTCGATAGGAGCTTCAGCACACCATCTTCAACCTTAAGAGTCAGAACATCCGTTCCCCGATCCTCATAGCGAAAATTCCAGGTGTTGGTCAGGGCTGAGAGACGGTAGTTGAGGCTGACCAGCAGCAAGCCATCTTTCGATTCGAACCTGTAAGGCTGCAAAGTCAGGCGAACATCGCGGTAATTACGCAGCGTTTCGTCAGCCATATTAAAAAAGTCAAACCATGTATTGCCCTGCCAGTCGCGATAATCACGAGACACGGCCCCACGCAACCTTGTAGTATCGCGTCGTGCCATTGCATCAGAAAGTTCGCGGCAGAAGCGCCTGGCCTGGTCTTCAACGGCCCGGCGGCTGTGAAAAGTGAACCCGGCACTGAAAACCCGCAGGCGCCTTTCCTGAGAATCTACCTGATTAATGGTTGCCGTGAATTCAGGAAATGACGGCAGAGCAAAATTCACTTCAAAATTGTCGTCACGCCCCTCGCGGAATGCATAAACCAGATCTTTGCCAAACGAAAGTTCGAAACGATGGGTCGGCCCTGGGTAAGGGGTTATCTTAACCTGCAAAAGAATTGTTTCTGGAAGTCGCCCGTCAGGCGTCGTCAGCACATGCATGCCGTTTTCCTGGCGCAGATTGCTGATAAATTCGCCATTGACTTTGACTGAGTCAATCTGAAACGGAACTTCACTTGAATTGTTGCGATGCAGGCTGTCGAATGCATGCACCCAGGTTGAGAATCTTCTGAACGACTCGTATTCACTCTGCGGGTCAAAACGCGCCAGTGGCGATTCCTTACCCTGTGAATCTACGGTGAGATAGTAAGATTCAGGAATTGCAATATTTTCAGCGCTGCCCTGGAGCCTGAATACTGCTTCACCTTTGATCGAGCGCACGGTTTCGCCCTCATCGGAGCTGATTATACTGCAATCGCCGGCCTGAACCATAAGGGTTCCGTGGCGACCCTGAGCTTCAACAAGCCCTGAATCGCGGGCAGCCAGCATCAGATCGGCACGGTATAATTGCAACAGCACAGGCACCGGTGACGCCGGTTGCAGGGTCACGTTTATTGCCGATTCAGGCTTGAGCAAAATATGGTTGGCCGGGCCCCATGAGAGAATCATGTAGCCATGCGCCGCCGTTCTTATGCTATAATTGTCGGCAATGCTCTGCCCGACAGAAACCCGGTGCCAGGTTTGATCACCAGGCTTACAGAAGTAGGCAGGGCCATCACACATCATAACCATCATTTGCCCGACGACAAAGCTTCGACCCGGTTGCAACGCCGGTTGCACTGACTTTGCCGCTGCCATTAACGCATGACTGCCACTGAGCAGCAACAGCAGAGTCACCAATATTGTTACATTTTTTTTCATCAGAAAGCCTTTAAGTAGCGAAGCTTAGCGGTGTAGTCATCAAATCTTGCGCCTGTATCAAAATCACTCTGGTTACCTTCGAGATCGATGACCAAC
The DNA here is from genome assembly GCA_035352635.1 of Candidatus Rifleibacterium sp. Lineage (GTDB taxonomy): Bacteria > Muiribacteriota > Ozemobacteria > Ozemobacterales > Ozemobacteraceae > Rifleibacterium. The sequence continues at coordinate 21,530 of DAOPYA010000013.1, read as the reverse complement.
CGTGCAGTCGGGCTGTATTCGCGGGTAAGTGACAAGTTCAGTCGGTCGTGGGTTGACCCTGGAGTCAGTAATTCGAGTTCTTCACGCTGATAATCAATGCTGAGCAGCACATTCTCATGAAATCTTGAACTGCCGCCGAAACCAACCCAGGAAGTTTCATCAATACCGCCGGCGCGTTTGTAACTAAGCTTTTCCTGGCCAATCGAACCATAAATCCGGTTTAATTTGTCGAATTCCCAGGTCAATGTCAGGTCGAAGCGCTGAATATCCCGGTCATTGAGCACGTTGACGTCATCTTTGTCGATAGTCTGGCTAAGCCCGGCAAAATACAGCATCTGGCCGGCCCGATGATTGAATTCGACCCAGAGAAGATCTTTGTAGCGATCCATAAAACCTGAATTCTCTGAATACTCATGCAACGGCTGATAAAAAAAGTCGATGCGCATATCGCGATAATAATCGCTGGGCTTAACAGTTACCTGCATTTCGGGCTGCTCGCGAATAATTGTCGAGCGCTGGTAATTGGCAAGATTGTCACGCGCCACCCGCTGCCCAAGTCTGGTGCTGACATAACGGTTAAGTTCGTAATAAAACCGCGCAAAATAGGCCCGTTCGTCACGAGGTGACTGGCCAAGCGGGCTGATAAAAGCGGTATCAGCCTGTTCAAGTCCCGCTTCCGCCTTAAAATTCTCGCGTTCATAACTCGACTTTACCCGGTAAGCATCACCTTTCTGTTCGCCCTGATCGTCACGCTTGTCAAAATCTGTATCGCTCTGGGCTACTTCAGCGTCAAGATAGATGTTTTCGGTCGGCCGGAGTCTGACGTCAAATGAATAAACACGATTAGCCAGGGTCGGCAGCTCAAGGCTCGAAGCAGCATTATCGCGCTCGTCCTCGGTTCCGACAACATTAAAGCCAAAACGCAACGCATCATCTCGAGCATGCTCGAGCCTGAAGCCGCCGACATAACGCGGATTCTTCAGGTCATCCTTCTCAAGGGCATAATAGCCGCCAAAACCGCTTACGCTCGTATAATCAAATTCCTGGCGGCCCCAGACGCCGAGCATGCTCTGCGTCATCGTAAATTCAGACATTTCAGGAAAGGCGTGCCCGACCACCAGTCGCGACTTTGCAGTGCGCGAATCGACGCTCATCTGGTTCAGGGTGAAACCATCGCGGTAAGGGCGTTTGTCGTTAGTATAGGTGGCATCGACGTTAACCGCCAGCGAATCGCCATTAGTGCGGGTCGAAAAAAGTTCGTAACGATAATTTGCCTCGTAAAACTCGCCGGCATCACGCGAAGAGAGTTCCCGATCACCATTAACCCTGGTGAAGTAAACTCCAGTATCTGTGTAAAGATTAGAACTGAACAGACGTTCTTCATCCCATTCGTTGAGGTCGTAACGATCGGGAGGGCGCCGATCGAGAACCGGAATACTCATCGACGGCGTTGGTGGGCGCTGTTCAGAGGCCGGCACGAAATATTCACGGTGCTTGTCGCCCATTGCTGCAAAACGCGGGTCAAGGGCGGTCTGAACCTCGTAGCCGCCGACTGCCGGCGACTGACTGTTAACAATAATACCTTGGGGCCGCGCATTGACCGGGGCCTTAAGCTCGGGTATCGCGAGCGGATTAAAAAATTCGCGATTATAGCTGGTGGCCGGAAACTGCACCCGGTTGTCATTCTGACTGGCCAGGTTCTCGGGCAGAGCCTGCTGTTGCTGATTCTGCTGTCTGGCTTTAAAACCGGTGCCAAAAACGAACAGAAAAACCGCCAGAATGGCTAAGGTCTTTCTGGCGGTTTTTTTCATGTTTTATGATCTTTCATCCAGGACAGTTGGTGGTTAATGCTATCTAAGGAAGGAGAGTGGATTCTGGGGTTTGCCATTCTTTCTGACTTCAAAATGCAGGTGGTTACCGGTGGCGACCCCGGTGGCACCGACTCTGGCCAGAAGAGCACCGGCTTTAACCGACTGACCCTTTTTAACGAGAATCGAGCTGCAGTGAGCATAGCGACTCGACATGCCACCGACGTGGCTGACAATCACGAGATTGCCGTAACCGGGGCGGCGGCCGGCGTAAATTATCTTACCGGCAGCGGCGGCGGCAATTGGAGTTCCTTTGGGAGCGGCGATGTCAATACCGGCATGAAAAAGGCGTTTGCGATAGACCGGGTGTTTTCTCCAGCCATATTGGTCAGAAAGGCGACCGCGAACAGGCATGCGCCAGCTGGCACGGGTAATCTCTGAGCGGCCCTGAACTACTTTGTAGTCTTTTACATCTTCGCCGGCGGCCTGCATATTGGCTCTTTCGGCGGGAACCTTGATCGTCTGGCCAGCCATGACCACAGTGTTTGTGAGGCAATTAGCTTCAACAATCGCACCAACGGTCGTTCTGTATTTTCTGGCGATCAGCGAGATCGATTCGCCGTTTTTAACGGTATGAGCAAAAGTGTTGGCAGCAGATTTGATCTCGGGCTTTTTCTCTTCGGGCTTCTTTTCTTCGGCCTTGATCACACGATAGAGCTTCTTATCAGGGTTGATTCTGATTTCCTGGCCAACCTTGAGAAAGGTGCCATTAAGGCTGTTAACTTCCTGAAGCTGAGCCACAGTGGTGTTGAAGCGCTGAGCGATCTTCATCAGGCTGTCGCCCTTATCGACCGTGTAGGTCACTTCATGGTTGTCTTTGGCTTCGGGAGCCTTAACCATAACGGTCTCGGCTGCGGGAGCAACCGGCACAGCAGCGGCAACCTTTTCGGTCATCACAGGAGGCTGCGAGAGCAATTCTTTGCCGGCAAATTCAATTTTCGGTCGGGCAGCAGGGGCAATGGCCATCTGCACTTTTTCGAGTTTGACCATTTCGAGTTTCTGTTCGGGAACGATGCTCATCCTGGCTTCACGTACCAGTTCAAGCTTGCCTGGAGCCTTCAAGGTTTCGAGAGCCGGCTTGACGATGGCCATGGTTGGTTTGTTTTCGGTGACTGGAATCTTGATGCGCTGATCGGCAACCAGCATGTGCGTTTTCAGATTGTTGGCATCAACTATGTCTTTGAGCTGAATTCTGAAGCGGCTGGCAATACGGGTTAATGAATCGCCCTTTTTGACAGTGTAGAAGAGATCCTGCGATGGCATTGGGACCCTGATGGTCTGGCCGGCCATGATCGAATGGCGGTCATCAAGTCGGTTGTAGCGCTTGATTGCATCAGTCTCTGAGCCAAAGAGCATGGCGATATTCGACAGTGAATCGCCTGGCTGGACAGCGTATTCTACAAACTTGCTGAAATTGTCATTTTCATTGGCGGCGGCAATGAATTCAGCTGAAACAGTCTGGATGGGTGCGTTGTTTCGGCTTTTAACAGCAGCGGTGGTGGAACTTTTTCTGCTGCCAAGTTTGACCGGGAGAACGGCACAACTGGCATCTGCCATACGAAAGCTCTGAATGAAAGGATTGTTCTGAAATGGGCTTTCGATAGTAAAGGCCGTCTCGCTCTCGCGATTGATGAATCTGTCAATTGCAATGGCCGAAGTTTCGAGAGCCACAATTGCCAGAAGGATCAGCACTGAGTAATGTCTTGCTCTAAGATTATTCCACACGTCGCGCTCCTTGCAGTTTCCTTATTTGAGAAACCATCCATTTGAATCTCTGGAACCCATCCATGAATTCCGTTAATTGATGCCGTAGTTAAACAATCGGCAATTTTTCGCCGGGTGTTTAGTTTTTTGAAAAAAAAGTTCATATAAAATCTCAAGATGTGCTAATGTGCAGTAAACCAATTGAACACGGAGATGGAATCTGTGACCAAAAGACCACCCGAACTCACCTGGCAGGACAAAGCCATACTTGTTGCCATTCCTCTTGTAGTTTTCACTATTTTTATCCTCGCCAACCACTTCAGCCAGGATCTGACAGTTGCTGACGCCTTTGAACAGCAATTACCCGAAACCGAAGTGCGTGATGGCGGCAATATCGTGCAACTTTACCCGATGACGGCCACCGATACGGTCAGGTGTCGCGTTAAAAGCCGCGACAATCGGGTAGAATATGATTTTTCCTATCAGATAACCGGTTCAGAAACTCTTAAATTCGAAGTTGGCCGGCTGGTGCAGTTTTATGGCAAATATAAATTTGACACCCGCGGCGGTTCAGTTACCACCCCTTACAAAGGCAAAAGCGGGCGTATGAATGGCTGGGCGATCTACGAAAATCATCGCTACTCGCCAAAAGAAGAAGAAGATAGCGGCAATAAGCTCTGATTAGCCCTTTTCTTGAAGTCAGCGTGGGCCTGAAACTATATTAAGGGTAACTTCGGCAAGGCCGGCTGTTTTTATGCCGAGTTCGTCGGCGGCCCGTTCAGAAAGATCGATGATGCGGTCAACCGGTTTTGGCCCGCGGTCATTAATACGCACCGTTACCTGGCGGCCATTTGCCAGGTTGGTAACTTCAGCCCAGGTATCGAAGGCCAGGGTGCGATGTGCCGCGGTCAGGGCGTTTCGGTCAAATAATTCGCCTGAAGCTGTTGCCCGCCCATGATATTCAGCACCGTACCACGAGGCCTTGCCTTTCTGGTAGTAGCCCAGGCCTGGTTCAGTGCTGCTGTTACCATCGCCACCACTTTTACAACCGGTCAGCAGTAACGCCATGCCGATAAGAAATGCAAATTTAAAGGGTTTTCTCTTCATGATGGCAGGGTTTTCGGCAGTAACTGTCAAATTTTGAACGATAAATAACTTGTGCAAAGTCAGGTATGTGATATCTTTTAATGTTATCAGTTCGACGAGGGGAACGGGAGCATGACTGAAGACAGCAACAAAGTCAGTTTTCAGAAAGCCTGGCACATACTGGTGCCTGGTCTCAAACTCCTCGACTTTGCCAGCGATCATCACAGTTTTATTGCCTGTGACAAAGACTCACTTCTCAGGCTTTTTAACAGCCAGGGGCAGGAACTCTGGCATCGCAATGCCGGTCAGGAAATAATTTCGGTTTCACTCGCCGACACCCTTGAAGTTCTTGCCATCGACAGCGAAAAACATTCAATGCTGTTCGGTCCTGAAGGCGCAACCCTGTGGCGCAAACGTCCGTTTCCGGCAATGATCGGCAAAATCAGCGCTTCAGGCGACTCATTTGCCTTCGTCACCTCTGACCCGGCCATCATCGGCGCTGACCGCAGTCTGCGCGTCAAATGGGCTTACCGCAATCTTATGAAGCGCCCCGCTGACATAGCAATCTCGGCCCTGGGTCAAACCACAGCTTTTCCATGCTGCGATGACCGTGGCGAGGGCCTTTCGGCCGTTAACCACCTGGGCAAGCCCTATGACGCATTCATGGGCATCGGCACCATTACTGAACTTCAGCTCAGCGATGACGGTCAGCTCGTCATCGCCATCGCCGAAACAGGTCATACCTTCTGCCTCAATCTGGTCAAAGGCCGTGGCATCTGGAAGGGCGAACCGGGCCAGAAATCAACCGGCGTTTCCTATGCGGCAAAAACCGGTGAATCACTCGTTTATTCGGCTGCCGGGCAGATCATGAAACTAAGCCCCACCGGGCAACCGATCTGGGAACACTGGTTTCCAGACCGCCTGCTCAAAGTTTCGCTCACTGCAGATGGCGGCGGTATTTTTTATGCTACCGAGCGTGGCGAAATCGGCTTTCTGATTCAATCAGACCGCCGGCAGAAAAACCGTATGACCTTTCAGGAAATTCCGGTTCAGCCGCTTTCTTCGCCCGAAACCACGACCTTTCGCAAAGTCTGGTCACTCGAACTGCAGGGTAACGCCGAGCACCACGCAGCTATCTGCACATGGGCCGGCCAGGACGGGGTTGAATACAGCCTGGTCTGGGATGGCGGCGAACGCCTGCTTTGTCTCAATGACATCGGCGAAGAAATCTGGCAGGAAAGGCTGAATGATTCTGACACCACTGCCATGTCAGTTTCGTCAGCCGCCGACCTGGCTGTTATTGTAACCCGAAGCGGCGTCACCGGCTATGACCTTTCTGGCAGCGAGGTTTTCAGGTTATTTGGTCAGTATGGCGATGCGCATGTCTTTGCAGATGGGGCAATTCTGCTGCTCGATGGCGCCCACAACTGCCGTTTTTATCACGCCTTCGACCATTTTTCGCACCAGCTTGAACTGGCCGGGCCAGCCATGCAGATCATACCTTTTGGCGGGCAGGCTATAATCAGATGTGAACAGAAGTTTATTCTGATCGATAATGCAGGTGCTATAACAGCAGAAAAAGCTTTTGACAGCACTATTTCCTTTATAGGGTCATCCTTCAACGGGGAATTCATTCTCTGCGGCAACGAAACCGGCCTGGTGAGCATATTCGACCCGTCACTCGACACGGTTTTCGCCTACCGGTTGAGCGGCAAAATCACAGCGGTGGCTTATAACCGCGATCAGGAAACCGTATTCGCTGGAACGGCTGACGACAGCATTTTTGTGCTGCAACGGCGCACCGGTCAGATGATGCGCACTTCCCTGACCGGGCGGCCGGCTATGATTATTCCGCATGAAAACGGTGCGGTTGTGGGTACCGACCTCGACCAGATCGGCCTGATCAACAACGATGGTCAGATACTAATGCGACACACCCTGCCATTCAAGCTTAGAACGCTGCTGCCATCACGAAGACGCTTGTGTATCATGGTGCTCGGCGATGAATCAGTCGGCTGTATCGCAACAGTAGAAAACACAGTAAATACGGGGCAGACAAATGACTCATAAAGTCAATCTTATCCAGCCAGACCCCCAGGACTGGCAGATACTCGAACAGATCGCCGAAATTGACCGGCAGGCCTTTGGCGAAGACGGCATTTCGGTTTTTAACCTCTCGCAGTTTGCGCGCAGTGGCGCGGTTTTCTGCCTGGCACTCGGGCCTTTCGTCGTTGCTGAAGCAGTAATCTTGCGCAAGCATCAGGACACGGGTGCCGTAGTCTTCGGGTTCGCAGTAGAAAAGGGGCAGCGGCGCCATGGCCATGCTACCGCCTTGTTAGAGCAGATTGCCCATCTTGCCGTCGAAACCGGTATCAGCTCACTTGAACTGACGATGAACCCTGAAAACGAGGCGGCTTATCAGCTGTACATTAAGAGAGGCGGCTTCAAAAAAGTCGCTGAACTGGCTCTACACCCGCACAAGCATGAACCTCGCTGGCTTGTGCGCCTCGACCTTGGCAAATGACCCTGATTGCTGGTATAATTTTGTATGGTCTTGTCATAGCCGGCTGAATTTTCAGCCGCTGACGGCAGATCGGTCTGATTACCAGCCAATCAGGGGAGTTTCAGAAATGATGTGTAAAACTCGTAACTGGTCAATGCTTCTGGCGACAGTTGTCGCAGTATTTTTAAGCGCAACTTTATTCGCTGATCCGCCGGCCCGCGTTTCGAGCGGTGTCATGCTGCAAGGCTTCGGCTGGAACAGTCAGTCACGCGGCACTCCCAGCAAATGGTATCAGCTAATTGAGAGTCGAGCTGCCAGTCTTAAAGAGCTTGGCATTGATTTCGTCTGGTTTCCACCGGTTTCGCGCTCGGTCAGCCCGCAGGGCTACCTGCCCGGTGACTATTACGACCTGGGCAGCAAAGATTCGCCAACTTTTTACGGCGACCAGCAACAACTTGAAAGCGCACTCAAAGCACTGAATGCCCAGGGCATCGCCCCGGTCGCCGACATTGTCGTCAATCACCGCTGCGCGGGCAAGCAAGACAGCAATGGCATCTGGAACATCTATCACTTTCCTTCGGGCAAGGCAAAATGGGAACAATGGGCCGTCTGCAGTGGTTCTTTTGGCGGCACCGGCAATGCCGATTCAGGCGACGGCTACCATGCAGCCCCTGATATCGATCACAGTAACGAAGTGGTACGAAAAGATATCGCCGCCTGGATGAACTGGCTTAAAGATCTTGGCTTCAAAGCCTGGCGCTATGATTATTCAAAGGGCTACGCTTCAAAATACGCAGGGTTCTATGACGCCCAGACCGAACCCCTCTTCTCGGTCGGCGAAGTCTGGACAAACATGGATTACCAAGGTTCCAGCATGAAGCCAGACCAGAACAACCACCGCCAGACCCTTTGCACCTGGCTCGACAGCAACCCCAGCAAAGTAGCCTGCCTCTTCGATTTCACCACCAAAGGCATTCTCAGCGTGGCGGTCAAGGGTGAATACTGGCGCCTCAAAGATTCTGAAGGCAAACCAAGTGGGCTGATCGGCTGGTGGCCGACTCGTGCCGTAACATTTCTTGATAACCACGATACTGGTTCGCAACAAAGCCACTGGCCGTTTCCTGACAAACAGGTAATGCAGGGCTACGCTTATATTCTCACCCACCCCGGCATCCCATGCCTCTTCTGGGAACACGTTTTCGACTGGAACCTCTACGCGCCGATTCAGAAACTTGTCGCTATCCGCAAGAGCAGCAAGCTTAACAGCGCCAGCAAAATCGAAATCATCAAAGCCGAAGACGGCCTTTATGCCGCAATCATTGACGGCAAAGTCGCCATGAAAATCGGCGGCAAAGACTGGTCACCCGACAGCAGCTATAAAATCGCCGCCAGCGGTGACGGTTACGCCGTCTGGGTAAAAGCCGCCACCACCCGGCGCCGCTGACCCTACAAACAACAGCCCACCTTAGTGAAGGCCCCGGTTTTTAACCGGGGCTTTTTTATATTACCTGTTTCTGTTTGCAGGCTTCATGGCAAACAGTCTGTCAGTCAGTTAAACTTCATTCGCGCTGGCACTGAAATGACAGAGAAATCACTGATTCAAACGAGACAAAGAACTGACCGGACCTCATGTCAGCAAAAAAACATTTAAGCACGAAGCTTTCAGCCGTGAAAAGCAGTATAGCGCAAGGCGATGCGCGGCCGCCACCAGGATTGGCACAGTCGTGACTTCTCTCTATACACCTTGCTTTGGAATACTCAATCAGCTTTTGTGTGGCTGGCGCTACAACCATCTGCCTGCTCAGCGGCGCTTCAAGGCGGCCAGCTGGTGGGCAATGCCGTCATAAAAGCCGTATAGCCATTCTGAATCAATAACGTAGTGACCGACGATCTGAAGATGGTCGGTGTTTGAGGTCAGGCCCATATTATTCCAGATGCCTTTTTTAAGTGGTTTATCAGCTTTCGGGCGGGAAATTCTTGAATTGTCAGGCCCGGCCATCGAAAGTGTATTTACAATACCATCATTGGCCTGCCAGGCCCGGTGCTTGCCTGACGGGATAGCCGAACCGAAGTATGTGCCCATGAAGTCGGCCGGCAGATAGAGTGCCGGGTTGATTTTGAGGCGGTGTGATAGATTCACGCCAATAATCGGCGCCTTAAAGGTAGAGCTGTTTGAGTAGCTCATATAATAAATACTCGGAAAAACTCTGATAACTTCATTCAACTCGTGTGCCCCAGCCGGAGCCAGGTCGTATGAAGAAATATCGGTGGTATCGCCCATGGTAGAGAGTATTCTGCGCAGATGGTCACGAAGGCTCTCATTTCGCCGTCTCTTAATACCCCACTGTTGAAGATCAAAGTCATAGGCAAAATCAATTGAACCATTGGCCAGGGCATTCAGACCAGACAACAATTCTTCAGCTGTATTCCAGAAAAGGGTGCTGACAATTGTTGCCAGAGTTGTGCCGTTGTGGGGCGTCGAAATTGAGGTAATCGAGAATATCCAGCGTTCGCTGGTTCCGGCTTTGAAGAAGTCGCGAGCCAACAATTCTGACAGGTATCTTATCGTCTGCCCACCCATTGAATGCCCGATGAGATGAACCGGTTTCTCGGCGCTCCAGCCAGGCAGCATGGCCTTGTATGTTTTTCCGAAGCGTTTGTGCCCAAACTTTTTGGCGTGTTCCTGGCCGTAATCGACCCGGCCGCCAAAAAGCTGCCAGAAAAGTTCACAAGCCCGATCATGAACCGAAGAAATCGGCCCTACCGAAGCAGTATGTGCTTCAAAACCATTCTCTGAAAATCTCTTTTGAATGTCATAAAATCCGCCCCAGTAACGATAACCACCCATCTCTGGGCGACCCCAGCCCATAAAACCATGCACCAGAACAATCGGGCAGTCTTTGCCACTAATTGTTGCCCGCGCTGGAGCTGCTGCAAACACAGCTTCAAACTGGCAAACCAGCAAAAACACCAGCAACAGCGCCGCAAAATTGCAGGGGCTCGAAGATAAACTATTACAGGGGGTTCTGACGGTTATACTTTTCATCATGGTACTCTCCATGTGGGTGATTTTTTAATCATAGCAAACTTATCAGGTTATGCCTAGAACAACCGGGCAAATACCTGCGAAAGAATCGGGCAAATCGCCTGCCAGTTGAAGCAAACTTGCCCGGTTATTGACAATTACAGCGGATTTTGTAGATTAAACCAGTGTCCATCCGTGTTAATCCGCGGCAGAAAATTTGAATAGGCCGAAATACAGGTTCAAGTTTATTTATGCAGGATTCAATAAAAAAAATTGGCCCAGGCATTTACATTCGCCGTTTATTCGCCTATAATCCAAATTAAAGGGCGAACGAATGGCGAATGTAATTACAACTCCAACGAGAAGCACCGAGCAAGAACCAGAGCGGTTGACCGGTATCTTTGCCAAGCTCAGAATACTATCGGCGGCTGCGCGTTACGATGTTTCATGCGCTTCGAGCGGCAGTTCACGCAAAAGCGCCCCAGGCAGCCTTGGCAATGTTGCAGCAAGCGGCATCTGCCACAGCTGGGCAGCCGACGGGCGCTGTATTTCTCTTCTCAAGGTTTTGTTTACCAATTATTGTGCCTATGATTGCGCTTATTGCATGAATCGGCGCAGCAACGACATTGAGCGGGCTTCCTTTACCCCCGAAGAACTCGCCGAACTGACAATTTCATTTTATCGACGCAACTACATCGAAGGTCTGTTTCTGAGTTCTGGCATACTCGGCAACCCCGACTACACCATGGAACTCCTCATCAGATCAGTGCGCCTGCTGCGTGAGGTTCATCGTTTTTCTGGCTACATTCACCTGAAAGGGATACCCGGCGCGGACCCTGCCCTTCTTTTCGAAGCCGGCAGTCTCGTTGATCGCATGAGTTTAAATCTCGAACTGCCCAGTCAAAGCAGCTTACAATTGCTGGCTCCCGATAAATCCAAAGAACAGATTCTCTTGCCCATGTCGCGCATTCGTGACTGGCACCGCGAACACCACCCCCTCAAAAACGGGCCATCGCTGCTGACTTCCCACGCCTCGGTTTCAGGCCCGATGCAGCCATGCAAGCCGGTTGCCCAAGCCTCAGCTTTTGTGCCAGGCGGGCAGAGTACACAGATAATAATTGGTGCCAGCCCCGAAGACGACCGCCAGATCTTGACTCTTTCCGAGAATCTCTACAAAAAGATGCAGCTCAAACGCGTTTACTACTCGGCCTATATTCAATACAATCACGACAGCCGCCTGCCTGAATTTCAGCAACCGCCGTTATTGCGAGAGCATCGTCTTTATCAGGCCGACTGGCTGCTGCGTTTTTACCATTTTTCAGTTGCCGAGCTTTTTGAGAACGGCGCCCCCAGCCTCGACAGCGACTTAGACCCGAAAATCATGTGGGCTTTGCGGCACCCTGAGATGTTTCCGGTTGATGTGAACCGTGCTGACTTTGCTATGCTGTTGCGGGTGCCCGGCCTGGGCATGATCTCGGCGCAGCGAATTGTTCGAGCACGCCGGGCCGGCAAGCTCAGCTACTCTGATCTGATCAAACTTGGCGTTGTTCTCAAGAGAGCGCGTTTTTTTCTTCTGGCACCGGGTTCTACGAATACCGATCTTGGGCTTGACCCTCAGTTGCTGCGTCGTCGTCTGCTTGCCAGCGAGCCTGGGGTTATCAAGCCTATTCAGCTATCTTTAAATGACGTGCCAGGCTTTCAGCCCGAAATCTGGAAATCCGCAGTTACGGGGCAGCTCTGATGAATATTCTTCGTTACGACGGTTCTTTTTACGGTCTGATAAGCGTTCTGGTGCCATACCTGCAGCGCGGGCAATTGCCCGATGGCATCGAACGCGAAAATGCCCGGCAACCAATGCTGTTCGCCCCCGAAGAAGAGCAGACAACTTCCCTGAGCAGTTTTTCGGCTGATCTGGCCCGTGACCCTCAGGCATTCAGATTGCCCGGGGTTGGCAACGAAACCTGGCTGAATGCCTGGCATGCCTTTCTCTCTGAATCACCGGGCATTGAACAGGCAATTGCCCGCTACCTGCTGCTGGCAATCGAAAAACGCGGCGGTGTCGATTCTTTTATGGCCGACGACCGGGTGCGGCTCATTCAGCGCCTCGCACGCAGGGTCACCTTTGAACGACATCGATTCATGGGTCTCTTGCGTTTTCGCAGTATCGGCGCCGATCTTTATTACGCCTCGATTGCTTCTGACAACTTCATTCTGCCGATTCTGGCACCGTTTTTTGTCAAACGTTTTTCTGACCAGCAATGGATAATTCACGACCGGCGGCGTGCCATCGCTGCGATTTATGACCGCCGCACCTGGACAATCATCGAACGTGCGGCGACCGATCTGCCGGTTGATTCGCCAGAAGAAGACGCAACTCAACAATTGTGGCAATGCTTTTTTGACAGCATTGCGGTGCGCGAACGCCTGAACCTGGCCCTGCAACAAAAATGCATTCCAAAAAAATACTGGCATGATCTCATTGAAAAGCCTGGTCGTTAAAAAAGAAGCCTCCAAAGCGATTGAGCTGGCCCGATAAAAAATGAAGCCCGTTTTCCGCCGGTGCCTGTGGCATTCTTCTCAACAGGCAGGAAAATCTGCTTTATTGAGTCTTTAAGATAAATGTCGGTTTGAAGGCTGGCGCCGCCTATCTGCCGTGTTACTTTTTCATTTTGCAGTTATCAATACTTTTGCTGTTACCAATAAAAACAACTTATGTCTCTTTTGAGCAACTGAATGTTAGGATAGTATGGATTTATTGAGTCCTGCATAAATAAACTTGAACCTGTCTTTCGGCCTATTCAAATTTTCTGCCACGGATTAACACAGATGCACACTGGCGTAATCAACAAAATCCGCTTTAATATTGCAGTTGTCAATAATCGCCTTATGCAATTATTCAGGTTTAAAATTCATAGAAGGTGGCAACAATGAGCATTTTCACTAAACCACAACAAATTTCAGGTCTGGCCGGCTGGCTGATCGTTAGTTTTTGCGCTGCTGGCATTGGTGGTGCTGCTTCAATCAACGCCGGGCCGCTTTATCAACAGATGCAGCGCCCCGACTGGGCCCCTCCCGGGTGGGTTTTTGGGCCGGTATGGTCGGTTCTTTATTTTCTGATGGCAATTTCGGCCTGGCTGATCTGGCGGAATGGCGGCTTTCGCGCTGCCAGGCCCGCACTATCGCTATTTCTGGTGCAACTCACATTTAACGCGCTCTGGAGCTGGTTATTTTTTGGCTGGCAGCTTGGCGCGGTCTCTTTCGCCGACATCTTGCTGCTGTGGGCTTTGATCGTCGCGACCATGGTCTCTTTCTGGCGCATCAGCCCACTGGCCGGGGCCTTGCTCATACCCTATCTTCTTTGGGTGAGCTTTGCATCAATACTGAACTGGTCGATCTGGCAAATCAACCCGCAGCTGTTTGGGTAATCGACGGGCATCTGTTTTTGCTACGCTGATGCTTTACAAAGTCTATTGAATAGGCTATAAAAGCCTTTAACAGCAAATGCGGCCGGTCGTTTAATTGTTATCGACCGGAATTCAGAAACAGGCTGGTAGCGATGGCGAAACAGCAGCAACCAGCTCAAACATCAGCAAAGGAAAGAGTATGAAAAAAATCGTCGAATGTGTGCCGAATTTTTCCGAAGGCAGGGACCAGAAGGTTATCGATGCGATTTCTGATGCGATCAGAAGTGTCAAAGGCGTTACGCTGCTTGATGTTGACCCTGGCAAATCAACCAACCGCACAGTTTACACATTTGTCGGTGACCCGGATGCCATCATTGAAGGCGCTCTGGCAGCCGCCCGCGTTGCCAAAGAAAAAATCGACATGCGCACCCAGAAAGGCGAGCACCCGCGAATGGGCGCCCTCGACGTCTGCCCGTTCGTGCCAGTCGCCAATGTCAGCATGGAAGAATGCGTCGAAATCTCAAAACGATTCGCTGAGCGTGCTGCCGCCGAGCTGAAAGTGCCTTTCTTTCTTTATGAGCATTCTCAGACCCGCGAATACCGCAAAAAACTGCCTCAGATCCGCAAAGGTGAATACGAGGGTCTCGCCGAAAAAATTTCCCACCCCGACTGGAAGCCAGACTACGGCCCCGTAGAGTTCGTGCCAACCTGGGGGGCAACGGTAACCGGCGCCCGACTCTTTCTGGTTGCCTACAACGTCAACATACTCGGCACTACCAACCAGGCACACCGCATTGCTCTCGACCTGCGCGAAGCAGGGCGCAGCCCAGCTGAACCCGGGCGTTTCAAAGAACTGAAGGGCCTGGGCTGGTATGTCGATGAGTACAACATGGCGCAGTGCTCCTTCAACCTCAACAACTACCATGTCACCGCTCCGCACGAAGTTTACGAAGCAGTCAAAGAAGAAGCAGCCAAAATCAACGTCGGCATTGCCGGCTCCGAACTCGTCGGGCTCATTCCCCTTGAAGCAATGCTCAAGGCCGCCGATTTTTACATCGCCCGTGAAAATCTTTTTATTCTCGATGAAGACCAGAAGATCAAGCTAGTTATCGATCGCATGGGTCTTAGCGCCGTTTCTCAGTTCAAGCCACGTGAGCGCATCATTGAGTATCTCATCAGAGATGAACCCAACGAACCGCTTGCCAATCTGAGCACCCGTAAGTTCATCGAGGCAATCAACGCCCGCACTTCGGCGCCAGGCGGCGGCAGTGCTTCAGCAGCCATCGCGGCCATCGGCAGCGGTCTCGGCGCCATGGTCGCCAAGCTCACCTACGGAGTAAGGAAGTTTGAACATCTTGAAAGCAGGCTTCGTGAGATCATCCCGGTTCTGCACGGCACAACCATGAAACTTATACCGATGATTGATGCCGATACTAACGCTTTTAACGATTACGTTGAGGCAATGCGCCTGCCGCAATCGACCGAAGCCGAAAAAGACCTCAGATTCGCACAGATGCAGGCCGGTCTGAAAAAAGCCATCGAAGTGCCACTGGCCACCATGAAAATAGGCAACGCCGCCTGGGAAATGATGCTCGAAGCCGCGAGATGCGGTAATATCGCATCAAAATCAGACATGCAGGTCGGCGCACGTTCACTTGAGGTCGGCATCTGGGGGGCTTACCAGAATGTCATGATCAACATGACCGGAATTAAAGACAACGATTTTGTTGGTCGGGTAACCGCTGAAGCCGAACAGATCAAGAATCATTCCGAAAAAATGTGTAATGAAATTCTGAAGCTGCTCGACAGCCGCAAAGAATAACCAACCAAAACGCTCACAACAGGCAGCTTCCCGGCCAAACGCCGCGAGGCTGCTTTTTTTTGTGATGCATGCTGCCATTTATGTAGCAGGCAACGGGTACAGGCGGGGTCAGATCAGCGCAGCATCCTTTTTAGAACGCCCATGGAATCGCCAAAGCCGCTCAGTTTGAGCTGCAAGCTGACGCCGATGGTGTGAAAAACGTTGATTAAAACTATGACCGCCAGAAAAAGAATCGTGGCGATGATCAGCTTTTTCTGCGGGGAGCGTGGCTGCGGGTCAGGCACGGCGTCTCGACCCGCCGGGAACCAGGATTCGAAGGTCATTATACCGATAGTCATCATGGCAATAAAAGAAAAAACAGTAATTTCAAAACTTTTCTGCCGGGCAATGATGTCGGCAACCGAAGGGTCAGGCGGGGTTGAACCGGCTATGGTTCCGGCAAGTTCATAAACCGCCGGGCCATTGCCCTGAAGCAACTGGGTAACCATGATAGCCCCCACGGCAAAGAACCAGGCGATAATATGGGCGGGTCTGGCCTTTTCTGGTTTGCCGCGCCGGTTCAGCTGCCCGGCGTTCCAGGTAAGCCACAGGCCCATAAGCGCTGGCAAGACCATAAGACGGGTGTTTCCCCAGGCCATTGAACTTATGAAACCCATCGACAATGAAGTTTTTTGAATACTGGTGCGAGCCTTGTCGGGCATCAGCATCGTAACCAGGGCCAACCCCAGAAACAGGAACGACAGAAGTTTCTTATTCGATTCATCGCCGACAAAGAGAATCGCGACCGCGGTAGCCAGAAACCCGACGAGCAACATGAGATCACGCCGGTGATCGGGTCGTTCTACATCTTCGTGTAACAGCATTTCAGCGTGTTTCGTCTCTTCTTCAGAAGGGGGGGCAATGTCGAGAGCTTTGAGGCGCACGGTTGCATAGCGCGAGTGATTGGCAATCTCGAGCAATTCAGGCAGATTGGCCGGTCTGATGGTGCGCAGCAGAAATACTCCTGAGTCCTGGAGCGCGATATTGCCACTGTGGATCATTTCAGAAATATGCTGCTCAGCGAGGGCTGGCGAATAACGATGCAGGCCGAGAATCGCGTTAGCCCGGATACGATTGTCTGACGAGGTGGCAAATTCGGCGAACCGCTCGGCAAAATCAGGTCGTTCGAACTCGCACAAAGCCTCAAGAGTATTGGCGATAACCCGTGAATCTTCGTGATCAAGGTAAGTGAGCAGGGTTTCAGGAATGCGAGGATCATCGATGCGACCGAGCAGCCGCAGAAGATACGAAACCTTGTATTCATCTTTTTCGTTCTTAAGATAGGCAATCAACGGCCCTGCCAATGCCGTATCACCGCTTTCGGTAAGACGATCCATGGCTTCAAAAACTACATATCGGCTCCCAAGGCGCATTTTGTGCAGCAAAATTTCCTGGGCAGAAAGCTGCTGGCCTTCTTTGAGTTCAAGCTTAAAAGGTTCTTCACTGCGCCCGGTTTCGATTTCGGGAAACGAATCGAGCAGGTGATTGCGGGCGCGGCGTGCGAAATAGCGCACCCGGGTATCGGGGTGAACCACTGCCGCGGTGATTTTCGGCATGAGATTGCGTGCGGTTTCAAGGCCAAGCGAACTCTGCTGACTGAGAAAATCAAGCGCAAAAGTGCGCTCTTCAATATTTTCTGAGGCCAGAGACTCTTCGAGTATCTGGTGCCATTTCGCCGGCAAATTGTTTTCCTGTGACATGTTTGTTGACCGTTGGCCATTATACATTAAAATCATCGAGTCGCCAGCCCCCAAATTTTGAAGATGCAGCGGCCTGTTAATTGTGAGAGAATAAGAAGTTATCTCTATATTTGCGTCGGAGGTCAGTTTATGAGAAATTTCAGTTTGCTGCTGCTGGGTGCATTTTTTCTGCTGGTGATGCCGGCCGCCTGCCTTGCTGAAAACGACTGGACGGTCATCGTCTACATGGTTAACGATGACAAGGACACGACGCTTGAGAACGCCAATTTTCGCAATCTGAACAATCTCAAAACCTGGGGTCCCGGGGAAAACAAAACCATCCTCGTTCAGCTTGACGGTCTGGCAGCCGGTTCAACTGACGAGCAGAAACTTAATTATCAGGGTGGCAGCCGTTTGCGCATCGATAAGGGCAAATTGGTCGATGAAGGCGTGCTGGGCGAAACCAACATGGGCTCCCCACAAACCCTCTGGGACTGCCTTAAATGGGCCTCTGACAAATACCCGGCCAAACATTACGCTCTGATCATCAACAGCCATGGCAGCGGTGTCTTCACCTGGTGGGGCGATGGTTCGGTCAGCAGCAGCGAGCCTGGCAAAGTCGTCTTTAACCCTGATCGCCGCCCCGGTCGTTTCGTAGCTTACGACCACACTGATCACGACGCTCTTACGATTTTCGAAGTCGCCGAAGTTCTCAAAGCCTTTAACAGCCGCTGCAAAAAAGAAGGCAAATTCGACGTCGTTGGCTTTGATGCCTGCATGCCTGGCAGTATCGAAGTTCTTTATCAGCTGCGTGATGCCTGCGATTACATGGTAGGCAGCCCTGAAACCACTCCGATAAACGGCTTCAATTACGAGGCGATGGCCCGCCTGATGGCAAAAAACACGGTTATCAGCCCTGAAGCCTTCGCAATTGACATGGCCGAAAGACTTAATAACAGCCAGATCGGCGCCTGGAAACCGGCTCAGGCCGCCCAGGTGGTTTTTGCGATTAACCAGCTGGCAATGCAGTTGCTCAACGCCATGAACGAAACTGGCAAAAACTTTGCTTTGCGCGGCCAGGCGGCTTTCGGCAAGGGAACCAACTACTGGAATCTCATCAAGGTCGGCGAAGCCTTCTACAATGAGAACTCTGATCTAAATGGCGCCAGCAACAAAGCCGTCATCAAACAGATGGGCAAAGAACTGATTGACGCCACCGTCGCCGCACGATGCACCCAAAACGGCATCATCAGCATTACCTGGCCCGAAAAAGCTGATTACCAGAAATACCGCGCTTTTTACAAGGCCCTCGATATTTCACGCGACAGCAAATGGGACGAAGTGCTTGACCAAAGGGAACTGGGTATCAAATAAAGCCGGTCGGCGGCAATTCAGGCTTCTGACTCCGGGTCCTTGCGCGTGAATCGCCATTCGCCGAGTGTCCGCTCAGAAATTTCTTTATGCTGCGAAGGCGAAACCAGCTCAAAAATTGCTTCAAAGCTGACCGGGTCTTCTGCATGATGTGAGCGAAGCCAGCCCTTAACTTCAATTGTATCGAAGAGTTTCGGGCCAGGTTTTTCGTCAGCAAAACATTCGGCAGTCAAAAATGCCATACCGGCAGTCTCGATGAGCACCTCATGGTCTGTGCTGTTGACGGTCAGCGACTGGGTTTTTTCCTTGAGTCCACGGCTGGAGTATGAAGTTGGCGGGCTGATGCGCAAGTTTTCAAAACGCTTTTCATCGGGCCGGCCCTGCGGCCTGAACAGCACTTCACAGCGATGAAAAGGTATTACCACGGTTTCGGCTGAGTAGGTAACCACGTAGATTTTCATGCTGAGAGTCCATTGATAGGCCGCGGCCTGGCTCATGCCGGCAATAGCGCGTTGCAACTCGATTCGGCCATCGAGAATTTCAAGGTCCGGCTTTTTCTGAATGGGGTAGAGAAGCTTGATCAGGTCAGAGCGACGGGCCGAACGGGTTGAATTGGCCTCCCGCCAGGGCACTTCGTGAGTAATAATGCCCGTGCTGTCGGGAATACGGATAACGTATGGAGCACGCTCGGTCTCAAATACCAGTGCTACGACGGTTTTTCCGTCATAAGGAATCGACAGGCTGATGAGATTTGGTGCCATGAGCTGGTCAAATCGTGATCTAACCTTGGCGAACCAGATGGAAAGCTCTTCAAAGTCAGCGCCGACCACACCTTTCTTTTCGTCTATACCGATCAACCACATTACAGGTTCACCGCGGGCCGAGTTAGCGTGGGCCGCAATGCGTCGCGCTGCCCTGAAATGGTCACGGGGCCATTCGGTTTTCAGTTCAACAGTGTCGTCTTCGATCAGCTGACCTTTTTCGAGGCGATCGATGATATCGAGGACCTTGAATTCAATTTCCTGTTTTTTCATTGCTGCTCTCGCTCTGATAATACTTCATACCTAATATCGGCAGACCCCCGCGCGGAGTCAATACCCTGGCAAAGAAAAGGGGGCCCTCTGAGAAGAGAGCCCCGCCTGAGGTCAACGAAGAGTCTTAACAAACTCGAGCGCTTGTGGCGCCGTTTCATCGGGCTTCACTTTATACCAGGTCTTGAGAACCTTTCCTGATTCATCGATCAGAAAAGATGATCTGATTATGCGCCCCACAACAAGGCTGAACAAGGTCTTTTCACCGAGTACCCGATAAGCCTCGGCAATTTTATTATCTGGATCTGAAAGCAGAACGAAATTAAGCGAATATTTCGCCGCAAACTTTTTTAAAGCAGGCGGTTGATCGGGGCTGACACCAAGAACTACCACATTGAGGGCCTTCAGATCAGCAAAAGCATCACGCAGACTGCATGCCTGTTTGGTGCAGCCAGGAGTCGATGCCATCGGATAGAAGTAAAGCAGCACCTTGCGACCAGCATATTCCTTGAGGGAATGCTGTTTTCCGTCCTGATCGAGCAGTTCAAATTCTGGTGCGAGATCGCCGCTTTGCAATTCTGCTGCTTTCATTACTCCCCCAGCGGCAGTACCGGTTGTGCAGACGTTTCGTCGGCTGGTGCAGTCGCGGGAGTTTCTACTGCTGCCGGCGCCGCTGGTGTTTCAACAACGGGTGCGGCAACGGCAGTCGCTGGAGCTTCATTTACAACTGGAGTCTCAACGACTGCGGACGGAGCAACCGTTGCTGCCGGAGCAGTCTGAGGGGCTTTGGCTTCGCGTTCGCCAAGCAGCTTTTTGATTTCTTCGTCGAGACCATTCATCGGGTGGTCATTCCAGACGATTTTTCCGTCAACAACAATAAAGGCCGATGGAATTCCTTTAACGCCGTAGTCACGGCCACTTGAACTGCCAGCGCCGATTGTCCAGTCCATGCCGGCTTTTTTGTTGAATTCATTGATAGTTTCAGCAGGTTCATCAGTCAGCGAAACCAGAACCACGCCGCGATCCTTGTAGGTTTCATTAAGTTTTTTCAGATGGGGAATCGACTGTCGGCAAGGCGGGCACCAGGTAGCCCAGAATTCGACAATAACGATTGAATCTTTGTGATCGGCAATTTTAAAACCAGGTGAGTTGATCCAGGTGGTGGCGCTGACTTCAGGAGCCGGCGAACCGACACTCTGCGAGCAACCGGGAACCACGATACCGAAGCAGAACATGAACATAACCAATACGGACAATAATACTTTTTTCAAGGCGTTCCTCCTGTTTAGTTACTGACTATATCTTACCAGAAAGTCACGAGAAAAGGATATTGATTTAGTGACAAACAAATCAGGCCATGATTTATAGGTGCAGAAGCTCTTCGTAGAGTTCGGGGCGACGATCTGCAAATATGTGGTTACGCGGCGTGATGAACTTATCATGCACCAGATTGAGGTCGAAATCAAAAGCACGGCTTTCATCATCAGCAGCAGAAGCCTGATAGATTATTTCACCCTTTGGGCTGGCGACCGTTGACATGCCGGTAAAGGTCAGACCATGTTCAGTGCCGGTTCGATTGGCGGTAATCACATAAACATGGTTAATCAAAGCATGTATCGGAACTGATCGCTGCGCGAAACCCGGCAGAACCAGAGCCGATGAATGGCAGATCACATCAGCGCCCTTGAGGGCGAGAATTCGCCAGACTTCCGGAAACATCCAGTCAAAGCAGACAAGCATCGCAATGTTGCCAATCGGGGTTTTAAAAACCGGCAGACCGACATCGCCTGCCGAAAAAATATCTTTTTCGTTGTTAAAAAGGTGGATTTTGCGGTATTTGCCGACCAGACCTTCTGGACCTACGAGAATCGCCGAGTTGAACATCTTGAAACCCTCGCGTTCACAGAAGCCCGAGACGATATACATGTTTTTCATCTGGCAGTAATCGGCAAGGAAATCAATAAAGGTATCGACGGTATTATCATTGGTCACGGTACA
>DAOPYA010000012.1:0-59127 GCA_035352635.1 Candidatus Rifleibacterium sp. | reverse complement strand
GAACGTTCGGCACTTCACATGCCGAAATTGGCGCTTATCTTCTTGGTTTGTGGGGTTTATCAGATCAGGTTGTCGAGGCGGTCGCCTGCCACCACCGCCCGGCCCAGCTGCAATTCGAAAGTTCGGTTGTGCTGAGGGCGACGCATCTTGCCAACGCCTTGTTGTGCATGGCGGCCGACGAGGCCTTTTCCATTGACCCGGCAATTATGGCTGATGCCACCGTGAAGAAATTTTTTGACAGCTGGCAGAAACGTGCCGCACACATCTACAGGGAAAGCTCTAATGAAACCAAAAATACTGCTGGTCGATGACGAACCGAATATAATTCATTCATACAGTCGCGGACTTCGCAAAGACTGGGATCTGGTGACCGCCATGAGCGGCGAAGAGGGTCTGCGTGCCATTCAGGAACAGGGGCCATTTTCGGTGATCGTCTCAGATTTTAACATGCCGCGCATGGATGGCATTACTTTTCTCTCCAAAACCATCGAGATATCACCCGAGACTGTTCGCATGGTGCTGACCGGCGAAGGCGACTTCCATATCGCTACCAAGGCTGTTAATGAAGGCAATATCTTTCGTTTTATCACCAAACCTTGCCCGCTAGAACAGCTGGTTAAGGCCTTGCAGAAGGGTTATCATCAGTATCGCCTTCAGCAGCTCGAAAAAGAGGCGCACCGCCAGGAACTGGTCATCGCCGGCGAGATTCAGAAAACCCTGCTGGTTGAGGGGGTGCCGGTCGGTTTTAGTGAACTCGATATTGCTGCCGTAACCGTGCCGTCGAGAGATGTAGATGGCGATTTCATCGATTTTTTCAGGTTTAACGACCGGCGTCTTGATGTGGTGATCGGTGATGTCATGGGCAAAGGTTTGCATGCGGCCATGGTCGGTGCCGGGGCAAGAAACCAGCTGGCACGGGTGCTCTGGCAGCTTTCATTAAAGAACGTGCCCCAGGCTCTCGAACCCGATTCAATAATGGAAACCTTTAAACAGGCAATGGCGGCAGGGTTAGACCAGGTTCAGATTTTTATAACCATGATGTACGCGAGATTTGATGTGGCGGCCCATAAGTTGACCTTCGTTGATGCCGGGCACACGCCGATTCTCTGGTATTCGGCTGCCAACCGAGCTTGGCGTGAAGTCAAGGGCAGCGGCGGGCCGGTCGGGCTGCCGTTCAAAAACCCTTTCGAACAGAAAGAAGTCGCCTACGGCAGCGGAGATCTTTTTCTGTTCTATTCTGATGGTCTCTGGGACGGCAGAAACACTGAAAAACAGGCATACGGCAGCGCGGCGTTGCGTGCCTGTGCTGAACGTCTTGTCGGTTGCCCGGCTGCTGAATTTGTGGCGGCTATGCTCGAAGATTACCGCCGTTTCGTTGTTCCAGGCCCGTTTTTTGATGATCTCACCATGGTTCTGGTGCGGGCGCTCTGAGCTGAGGGCAACCACCCTCAAGGGTAATCGATGGTGAAGCCGGGGCTGGCCTGCGACAAATCACTCGGGCTGACGAAATCAGTCTTGATTTTGCCATCGCCATTACCGGGCATCAGGTTTGCAAGCCATCCGCCAACGATCGGCCACT
Organism: Candidatus Rifleibacterium sp.; assembly: GCA_035352635.1. Taxonomy (GTDB): domain Bacteria; phylum Muiribacteriota; class Ozemobacteria; order Ozemobacterales; family Ozemobacteraceae; genus Rifleibacterium. Next base: position 57,548 of record DAOPYA010000012.1, on the reverse strand, counting down.
TTTTGACTTCCTCACGCTTGTTGACGCCCCAGTCGACGATTTTAAGAACAGTCTGAACACCTTCGGGCAGGTTCACAACGTTGTTCTTGTCGAGGCCGGTGAGCAGTTCGCCAAAAGTGCCGAGATTCTTGTAAATCGGCAAAAACAGTTTTGTTGCGACGATAAACAGACTTTTGCGACTGGCGCCGGTTTCTTTGCCCAATTTGTCGATGTCTTTCAGCAGAGACAGGCCAATTGCCGCCTTGCTCTTGAGTTCGCGCAGCTTGCCGATGCCCCAGCCGGCATTGAACTTTCCGGCTTTTTTGTCGGCTTCATAAGACTGATTGGCAGCGGCAAAACTTTTGAAAGCTTCATTGCTTTTGATTTTGTTGAAAACCTTGTTGAGCCGGTCACGGCCTTCCTGGCCGGGGAAAGCGTCATCAAGCACCTTACAGCCGGGTGCTACTTCATTAATGATAAAACTCTGAAGTTTGTTAAGATCGGGGCTGTGTGAATAATCGATCCCGAAATTCATAATTTTGTCGGCCAGCACGTATTTATCCTTGGGCTCAAGGCCATCAATAGCCGCGTGCAGGGCAATAATCGTTTTATCGCGGTTCGCATTTTTGCTGGCGATTTCGGTGCCGGCACTGCGATAGGCCTTGCTTACCAGTTCGCTGCAATAAAAAGCGTTGTTGCCATCGCCATCAGAAAACGAGTAGTCATAAGGCTTGCCAAGTTGTGCTATGGCGTAACCAACTGCTTTTTCGATGGCCTCACCAGCCTTGTCGGCCGGTTGCCCCCATGTGGGCCGTACCAGGCGGTACGCCGCCCAGTTGCCGAATTCTTCATACCAGGTGCTCATGCGCACCTTGTCACTGGTCGTGTCAAATTTATTGCCGGTAATGCCGACCGCCTCGATGATAACGGGGGGAACAGCATCAACGACCAGAGTCGCATGGTAATAAGGACCCTTGGTCATCAGGCAGATAAAGTTTTCATCAATGTCTTTTTGCTTTTGAGGCCCCGTAAGATAGACATCGCCACGCCTTGACGAAGTGACGACCTTAACCATCTTTTCGTCGTTGCAGTATCTTTTGGCCCAGTCAAGCATGCGAACCGGGTTGCCAAAATCGCGTGAATAGTTGCCCTGCCCATAGGGAAAAAAGCTCTGACAAAGTTCTTTGGCTTTGCTTAACCCGCCATCTTTGCCCGTAAACGGCTCTTTGCCGTTGAGGCATTGCTTCAATATCGGGTAGTAATAAGGCAACAGTTGCATTTCAAGAAACTTTTGCTCTTCTTCGGTAAGGTCAAGGGCGGCACTGGCGTTGATCGAAGTGAAATCGCCGCTTTTACCGGCCGAAATGACCACAGTTTTGACCGAGAAGGGGTTTGCCTGGGCCAGAAGTGGCTGGCATGAGCCGCCCGCCGCGAGCAAAAATAACATCGAAGCCAGTGAGACTTTAACTTTTTTGAGCATATTTTATTACCCCACCGAAAATTGATTGTACAAGTATACTCTAAAAAGGCGAAAAAGTTTACAGCCACCCGCCAATTCCAGCCCAATTTCTAATGCCTGATAAAACCATTCCCGCCCGTTAAAAGACAAATTGAGTGATGATATATAATTACGGCACTTCCTGTCATTGGCAAATTGGTGTATAAATTACTGTCGAATCAAATTTCGGGAGCTATCTATGAACCTTGTTTATCTTTCTCCACATTATCCTTCTCATTATTCACAGTTCGTCGAAGCGTTGGCCCGCCATGGAGTCAGGGTTTTCGGTATTTCTGACCTGCCTGACGAAGCACTTGACCCGAGGGTAAGACAGGCTCTCAGCGGCCATTACAAGGTTGAACGTCTCGAAAATCATCAGCAGGTAATTGATGCCGCCGGTTTTTTTCATGAAAAAGTCGGCGAAATCGACCGTGTTGAGTCGCATCTTGAACCCTGGATCGAACTTGAAGCCATGGTCAGGGATGCCTTTAATGTAACTGGCCCAAAACCAGAACAACTGCAGTTTATCAAACGCAAATCCCTGATGAAGGAAGTTTTCAAAAAAGCCGGCGTTCCGGCGGCTCGCGGTATTGTAATAAAAGACATGCAGCAGTGCCTCGACTTTATTAATGACCATTACCCGGTGTTCATCAAACCAGACATCGGCGTCGGCGCCGCTGATACCTACACTATTCGCAGCGAAGACGATCTTAAAAAGTTTTTCGCCGGCAAGCAGGATTACGATTATTTCATGGAAGAATTTGTCGATGGCGATCTGCAGTCGTTTGACGGCCTCACCGACAAAGACAACAACATCGTTTTCTGCACCTCACATGTTTTCAGCAACGACATTCACAAGGTCGTCAAGAATAACGAGAACGTCTGGTATTATTCGCAGATCGATATTCCGGCAGAAATCGAAAAATACGGGCGCGCGGTCGTTAAGGCCGCCGATGTGCGTGAAAAATTCTTTCATATTGAATTCTTTAAACTGAAAAACGGCAAGTATCAGGTGCTCGAAATCAATATGCGCCCCCCCGGAGGCCTGACCACCCACATGTTCAATTTCGCCTGCGATATCGATGTTTATGACTGGTGGGCATCGATTATGGCTGGCCACAACCCGAAACGCCCATTCAGCCGGCGTTACCATTGCGCTTTCATCGGTCGAAAACATGATCGTTCCTACAAATACTCTCATGATCAGCTTTACGCGAAGTGGGGCGAACGTATTGTGCACAGTCAGCCAATGGCACCGATTGAATATGATGTAATGGGCCATTGGGGGTATCTTGCACGTTCTGCCAATCTCGATGAACTCAAAAAGATCATCCGCGACCTGACCTGGGAGGACTAATGAACAGGGAATACCGGACAACCCCGAGCAAAGTGCTCGGCCGTCAGATGGAAATGCTTGTCTATGGCACCTCGGGTAAGCCGATGGTTGTTTTTCCATCACAGGAGGGGCGGTTTTTTGACTATGAAAACTTTGGCATGATTGATGTGCTGGCGCCCTATATTCAAGCCGGCAAGCTTCATGTTTACTGCATCGACAGCATCGATCACGAAAGCTGGTTCGCCCGGGTCAACCCGGTCGAGCGGGTGCAGCGTGCCAACGATTATGACCAGGCGGTTAAAGAAGATGTAGTCGCGCTGATTCAGCGTGATGGCCATGAAGGCGCCGGTATCATCGCGCATGGTTGTAGTTTTGGCGCTTTTCATGCCGCCAATTTTGCGTTGCGACACCCCGACGCCTTCGACAGCTGTATTGCCCTGAGCGGTTGTTACAACATCGAATTCGCGATGCAGGGCTTTTACAGCAACGAAATGCATTTGCACAATCCGATGCGTTACAGTGCCGACCTCAAGGGCAAGGCGATCATCGGGCAGCTTAAAGAGAATCTGCTGATCGTTTGCAGCGGTCAGGGCGCCTGGGAAGAGTGGACAGGCGAAGCCATTCAGATGTGCAACAATCTCAGCGGTGCCGGCGTGCCGGTTATGCTCGACCTGTGGGGTTACGACGTCAACCATGACTGGCCCTGGTGGAAAAAAATGATAACGTATTATCTCGATAAATTCGACCGCTCGGGCTTTCTTTCCGCGAAGCATCGCATGAATGCCGGGCAAAGTGCCGGCTTCCTTCATAATTTCCATTCAATCTGACCCATGACAAACCAGCCGAACCGCAATCCAAATCAGAAGCTGCGGCCTGCCAGCCGGGTATTAAACCTGCCGCCTTATATTTTCAGCGAAATTGACGACCGCAAAAACGAGCTGAAAAGGCGCGGAATCGATCTGCTGAATTTTGGCATCGGTGACCCTGACCTGCCTACTCCTGATTTTGTGGTCGAAGAACTCTGCGAACAGGCACACCAGAACCACAACCAGAAATACCCTTCCTATAATGGCAGTGCCGCCTTTCGCCAGGCGGTCTGCGAGTATATGCAGACTCGCTTCGCTGTCAAACTGAACCCTGAGACCCAGGCATCTTCAGTTATTGGCACCAAGGAAGGCCTGGCGCACTTTTCATGGGCTTATCTCGAAGAAGGCGATCTCGCGCTGATACCCGATCCGAGCTTTCCGGTTTATGCCAATTCGGCCCGTTTCGCCGGTGCTGGTGTCTACCTGATGCCGCTTCTTGAACAGAACAATTTCGTGCCCGACGTTACCGTTATACCCGAAGAGGTGGCGGCCCGCAGCAAGGTGATGTTCATCAATTACCCGAATAATCCCACCGGTGCGGTGGCCACTCGGGGCCAGGTGCAGAAGATCATCGACTGGGCGGTGGCCAGAGACGTGATTGTGGTGGCTGATGCTGCCTATGCCGAGCTGGTTTATGACCCGGCCGACCGCTTCAGCGCCCTCTGTCTGCCCGGGGCCGAAAAGGTTGTGATCGAGTATCATTCGTTCAGCAAGACTTTTAACATGACTGGCTGGCGACTGGGGTTTGCGGTCGGGAACCCTTCGCTGGTCGCTGGTCTGGTCAAGCTTAAAACCAATATCGATTCAGGGGTGTTTGACGCGATTCAGCTCGCGGGAATCAAAGCCCTGCAGCAACTCCCCGCCTGTTCTGACCAGCTGATGCAGATTTACCGGCAACGTCGTGATGCACTGGTTCAGGTTCTTGGCAAGGCAGGGTTCGATTGTTTCATGCCGGCCGGTGCTTTTTATCTGATGGTCAGATGCCCGCCAGGTGTCAGTTCGATGCAGTTTACCATCGACCTGATGGAAAAATGCGGCGTCATTACCACCCCCGGTTCGGGTTTTGGCGCCTGTGGTGAAGGTTATATCAGGTTCGCGCTGACCCGGCCGGTTGAGGTTATCAACCGCCTGGCAGAGCGCCTGCCGGCTTTACAATACCGCTGAAGGGAAATACCAATGAGCAACGAAAAATTCGCTGATGCCTGGTTCAAATGGGGTGCCGGTTTTATTGTTCGCCGGCGTCGCCTGCTGTTTTTGGCGCTTGTTATCGTTTCGTTCTGCGGTCTGATATTTTCGCGCAATATCAATCTTGATAACAGCCTCGAACTCTGGTTTCTCGAAGGCGACCCGGCCCTTGAAGCCTACAATGAGTTCAAAAAGAAATATGGCAACGATGAAGTCATTCTCGCCATGGTTGACTGCACGAAAGATGGCATGTTCTCGCCGGCGATGCTCTCTGCCATTTATAAGGCATCGAAAGAAATTGAAGACGATACAAAGAATTTTAAAAGGGTTTTGAGTGTCGGTCTGTCGCCCTACATCGGCCTCAATGGCAATGATCTGACCATTGAGGATATGATGAAAGGGCCGGTTAATACTATTGAAGAAGCCGAAGAAATCAAGCGCCGCTTCAATGATGACCCATTCAAACGGCGAATTCTGCAAAATGCCAGTTCGACCTGGGCAATCATTATTGCCGAGCCGGTCGCTACGCCAGACATGGATGTTCGCCGCCCCGAAATTATCGAGGCGATGCGTAGCCGGTTAGCGGGTTTCAATTTTCGCCTGGCTGGTATGGGTGTCATGTATAATGAGCTTAACCGGCTCAGTGTCCAGGATGGCGTTGTTTTCAACGCGGTCGCTTACGTGGCGATTGCCGCCATGGTTTTTATTCTCTACCGTTCCTGGGTTTTTCTGCTGATGGCCCTGGGCGCCATGTTTTTCAGCGGTCTCGGCTTTCTGGGTTTCTACGGGTTGTTCGGGCAGAACTTCAATATGGTCACCATTGTTCTGCCTACTCTGATGATGATCTTGTCGGTTTCTGATGTCGCCTACGCTTATAATAACTACTGTTATAACTCAGCCCACGTCAGAAAAAACCGCGAAGAAGGCCTCGAACACGTATTCTACGAGGTTCTCTCACCATGCCTCTTCACCTCGCTGACCAATGCAGCCGGTTTTCTGGCACTGGTGACCAGCCCGCTCCAGGTTCTCAGGGTGTTTGGTCTATTTGCTGCCTTTGCCTGCCTCGCCGAATATATCGTTTCGATGGTTGTTTCGGCATTTCTACTTGGCCGGGTCGATCTTAAAGAAGATGTTCAGATCAGAAGGCCTTTCGAAGGCCCGGTTGACTGGTGGATGCAGCGAATGCCGCGTTATTACATGCACATTATGGTAATCACTTTTATTCTGACAGTGCTTTCAATATACGGTATTACCAAATTGCAGGTCGATACCTACTCAATGGGCTTTCTACAGGAACAGAATGCCATCAGAGTTGACAGCGATGCCGTTGAAGCTACTTACGGCAACTATCTGCCCCTAGAGGTTCGACTGCTGACCGGTGAAAAGGATGGCGTCAAAAAGGTCGAATTTCTCAGACGACTCGAGCAGACCCTCAGCGATCTCGTCGCGGTTCCAGGGGTCGAAAAACCGGCCTCTATTCTTGACGTGCTCAAAAAGATGAATCAGGTAATGAGTACCGGCGATATGGCACAGACCTATGTGGTGCCGGCCAGTGATGAGGCGGTCAGCCAGTTGCTGATGCTCTATGAATCTGATCCTGATAACGATCTCGAATACATGACCGATAACCCTGATTATACTGAAGCGCGTTTGACGGTGCGGGTTCCGATGATCAGTGCCGCCGGTCTGTATGAATTTGAAGAAAAGGCCAGCCGGATTCTCGAAAAGAACTTTGCCGGCAGCAAAACCACCTGGAAATTCGGCGGCTATGTACCCCTTTATGCCCGCATCATCACCTATGTTACCTGGAGCCAGATCAGCAGTTTTGCCACCGCTTTTGTTTTTGTTTTCGGGGCCATTTTTATTCTGTTCAGGCGCCTGAAGGCAATGACGCTGATAATTCTGCCGAATATTTTCCCGATTATCTTTACTCTTGGTTTCATGGGCATAACCGGCCTGAAGCTTGATATTGCAACGGTTACCATCGCTGCTATTGCCATGGGTATTGTGGTTGATGACTCTATTCATGCGCTGTACCTGTTTTATGATCCATCGCGGTCGAAGTTTGCCCCGGTTGAAGCTGTGGTCGATGGCATAAGAGAAGCTGGCCCGGCAATCGTTTCGACCTCGCTGATTTATTCGATCGGCTTTCTCTTTATGGTTTTTGCCAGCATCAAATCAGTTATATATTTTGGCCTGCTGCTGTCGCTGACCATCATTGTGGCTCTGGTATGCGAGGTGACGATCATGCCCGCCCAGGTCTGCCTGTTGCACCGGTTTCTCTCGTCTGATTTCGCTTCTGGCAAAGAAACAGCCGTTCCTGCGCCTGAAGAAAACAGCAAAGGGTAGACAATTCTGGCAGAAGAGTTATAATATTATTATGAAATAATCTGCCGGGGGGTGTGAGGATGGCCGTAACTCTAACCTGTCCTTCTTGTGGCAACCAGATCACTCAGATCACCAGGTCGCCGCAGATTCTTGTGTGCCCGGCCTGCAATACCACAAGCTTTTTGCAGAACGGCAAGCTCGAAGATGTTGGCAAATCAGCGATTTTGACCGATATCCCGAGTATTTTCAAGATCGGCAAGATGTTTCGCCACAAAGACTGGCGTTTTACCCCCGTTGGGCGTGTCAGATACGACTATGGTGACGGCTGGTGGGATGAATGGTTCGTTAGAAGCGACAACGGCAAAGAAAGCTGGGTTTCGGTCGATGAGGGCGAAATAGCCATAGAAACCCTCGTTCAAGATAAACTCAACGTGCCCCCCTTCGATAAGCTTTCGGTGGGCGGGGTTCTGGTTATCAATCGCATTCGCATGACCGTCATCGAAAAAAATACCTGCACGATGATAGGTGCTCAGGGCGAACTCCCATTCCGCATCATCCCAGGCGAAACATATGGCTACATTGACCTTCTTGGCCAGAAACGCGCTTCTTTCACAATTGAATACCAGGCCGGCGGCATCGAGTGCTACAAAGGCGTCTGGATCGACCCGTTCGAGATTCAAGAGGTTTAATTTATGGCACAGGCAGTAGCAAAACCGGCTCTCAGAGCCTTAAAATGTACTCAGTGCGGCGGTTCAATTGAACTGCGCGGTGGCCATAACGTCAGATCAATCGTTTGTCAGTATTGTGGCTCGTGCCTTGACGCTAAAGACGAATTCAAACTGCTGCATAAATTTGTTAATAACAAACGGCCGTATATGCCCATTAAAATTGGTGCTTCCGGCAAGCTCAGAGGGGTGATGTTCACGGTAATCGGCGCTCTTCAATACGAAGAACGCGAAGAAGGTGAAGTCTATCACTGGCTCGAATACCTCATGTTCTCGCCAACCCACGGCTATGTCTATCTCTGCTACGAAGATGGCCACTGGGTGCTGGTGCACGAAGTTAAAGATCTGCCCGAGACCCCGGTAGAACTTTTCAGCCCCCGCAAGACAAAATTCAAGGTCCGCGATAAGAGTTTCAAGGTCTTCGAAAGCTCCGGCGCCCAGATTTCCTACGTCGAAGGCGAACTGACCTGGCTGGCCAAGCAGGGCGAAAAGATCATGTATCTTGATGCTGTCTGCCCGCCTTACATGTATTCAATTGAGCAGCGCGGCTCCGAACAGGAATTCTTCTGGGGCGAATACATCAGCCCGGCCGAAATGAACGAAGCTTTCCGCATCGAAAATATCGAGCCGGCCTCGGTTTTTTGCTGCCAGCCCATGTTGGTCAGCCCTTTGTTTGAAGCTTTTTCCAAAGGGGCGCTGGCGGCTTCGGTTCTCGCCCTGATTATGTATTTTATGATTTCCAGCAATGGCAGAACTGTCTTTCAGCAAAACTTTACCAATCAGTTGTTCGCTGACGGTGAGACTTCAAAAGAGTTCAAAGTTGATTCCCCGGGCACTCTTTATGGCATAACCGTCCAAACCCCCAACCTTAAGAACGCCTGGTCGTTCTTCGATGTCAGGGTTGTAGATCGTGACGAGACGAATCAGTTGTTCACCATGCCGACCGCACTCTCTTACTATGAGGGTTACGAAGATGGCGAATACTGGTCAGAAGGCGAAACCGAGGTCGTTTCGTATTTCAGGGTCCCTGAAACCGGTGAATTCAAGCTCGCTATTGATGGTGAGGGTGGTACCGGTGAAGAACCGGCCCCTAATTTTTCTCTTGGAAATGTTGCCGTTACGATTCGCAAGGGCGTCAGGCTCGGGCATTACACACTCAGCTGGTTTGTACTCTGCCTGTTGCTTGCCGCTCCTTATGCCATCAAGTATCTGCGTTTTGAGCAGGCTCGCTGGCACTCAGATGACGACGATGAGGATGACGACTGATGAATAAAATGGTATTAATGTTTGCCGGCGTCTTTACGATGGTAACTGTTTTGGCAATTGCAACTGACTATCTGCGCCCCGAGGGCTATTCGACCACCCCGTCCGTAAAAAAAGAAAAGAATATCCGCGAACGCAGTGTCTACATGAATGGCACTCATCGCGGTTTCATGCATGGCAAGTAATTATCTGCCGCAGTTATTGCAGCAAAATCAATAAAACTGGAGCATAGACAACATGGGAAACAATATTGCAGACCTTTCGACGGGTCCGATTCTATCGACGATCGTTTATTCGATTATCGGCCTGGTAATTTATATGATAGCTTTCTGGCTCATCTGCAAAATTTCACCGTTTTCAGTGCGCAAAGAAATCGAAATTGATCAGAACACCTCGCTTGGCATTATCATCGGTTCAGTAATGATCGGTCTGTCAATCATCATCGCATCATCGATGCATTGAACGACTTTTCTCTGTTAACCGGGCGGGCGGCCTGTTAATTATCCAGAAATAGCGAAAGTCATTTTAGAGCAGCAGCGAAATTCCCAGATGGTCAGTCTGTTTGATTGCCCGGCTGGTTGCGTTTCAATGACGGAAGGTTACAGCATTGCAGGTATTTCTTCTCGCGGCGGTCTTTTTTATTGCCGTCTGTGGTCTTGTTTATCAACTTCTCGCCGGTACTATATCCAGTTACCTGGTCGGTGACTCTGTTTACCAGTTTTCTCTGGTAATCGGCCTGTTCATGAGTTCAATGGGGCTGGGGTCTTTTTTGTCGCGATTTATCAACGACCGGTTGCATGACTGGTTTGTTTTTGTGGAAATTATGACCGGCATGGCTGGCGGGCTAAGTTCAATCATTTTGTTTGTTGCTTTTGCCCAGATAGAGAATTATACGCCATTTCTGCTGCTGGTCTCAATCACGATCGGCACACTGATTGGCCTTGAATTGCCGATCATTCTTCGCATCGTCAAAGAACACAATACCCTCAAAATTGTCGTTTCTAATGTCATGACCGCTGATTACGCCGGTGCCTTGTTTGCTTCGCTGCTTTTCCCGCTGGTACTGGTGCCGCAGCTCGGTCTGGTTCGAACCAGCTTGATGTTTGGTCTGATGAATGTTGCGGTGGCCACAGCGGCTATTCATGTGTTTCGCGACCGGTTGACTTCGCGAAATAATCTGCTGCTGCTGGCAACGACCGGTATGCTGCTGCTCGCCACCTGTTTTGCCTATGCTGACCGCATTTCGAGCTATGCCGAAGATACCCTCTACAAAGACGACGTTATTTATGCGGCGACTTCGCCTTATCAGCGGGTTGTAGTTACGAGAACCCGCAATGATGTGCGCATGTTTATCAATGGTAGCATTCAGTTCAGCAGTCAGGACGAATACCGTTACCACGAGGCTCTGGTGCTGCCTGCCATGTCGGCGGCCCATTCCCGTCGGAATGTTCTGGTTATAGGTGGTGGCGATGGGCTGGCGGCTCGTGAAATCTTTAAATTCAGCGATGTTGAGCACCTGACCGTTGTTGATATCGACCCGGCCATCACCAATTTTGCCCGCGATAACCTGTTGATGCGAGAACTCAACAAGAACTCACTGCGTGATACCCGTACCCGCATCGTCAACGAAGACGCCTGGAAATATCTTGAGAGCGCCCCTGATATGTATGATGTAGTCATTATTGATCTGCCAGACCCCGATGATCTGTCGTTGAGCCGCCTTTATTCGAAAACTTTTTATCGACTGCTGGCGCAGAAGTTAGCCCGGGGCGGCAAAATCGTCACGCAGGCAACTTCGCCGCTCTATTCCCACAAGGCTTTCTGGTGCATTCACAACACTCTGGCCCAGATCGAAAACCCGCTCGTTAAATCCGAAAATGCCTCAGAAACCATTTTTTTGCAGCCCGAAGCTTATCATTGCTACGTTCCATCATTTGGCAGCTGGGGGTTTGTAATGGCCTCAAACACCCCGTTTAACTGGCAGAACATCGAGGTGCGGGTGCCGGCAAGATTCGTTAACAGCGATTACCTAAAGGTAATGAACCGGTTTCCGTCTGATATTGCCCGCGTAGATACCGAAATCAATTCAATCGATACTCATATCGTCAGAACCTACTACGAAGAAGGCTGGGATAAATGGTCGCTTTAACAATGGCAAGCCTATGAAAACCCCAGATTCGATCCATATTATCGCCGATTTCAGCGGTTGCCCGGCTGACCTTTTGCAATTCAGCAGTCAGGGCGAAGAAATTCTCAAAAAGACCATCGAAAAGAGCGCCCTCAGTTGTGTCATGCTCATGTCGCATCAGTTCGCGCCGGTGGGTTATACCGCGGCGGCCCTGCTCACCGAATCACATATAACGCTGCATACCTGGCCCGAGTTCTCGGCGGTGCAGATCGATATTTTTACCTGCGGCAGCCATGATAAAGCTCGACTGGCCTTCAGTGAACTGCAGAACATTTTCAGCCCGACCCGGATTGCCGAAAAAACTCTTTTCCGCCGTCTCAGCAGTCTCGTAGAAGATTGACCAGTCTGCCTGCCGGTAAGTTTTTCGAGTTGCATTTTTTTAAAAAAACACATAAGCTGTACAGCGCGGTTCGAAACAACGGAGGATAATATGAGAAAATGGGAAAACTACATCTATGGCTTCACCGGCGCCGCTCTCGGCGCTCTGGGGTTTCTTTTTCTCATTCTCGGCGCTGGCTGTCTGCTTGGTTCTTTTGCGGCGGTCGTCGTAACCATTAAGAAACAAACGGGTTTTCAGCTGTTCTGAATTCTCAGGCTGAATGAATGCTAGAACTATCTGATATCTTTCGTATGCTGCCGGGGTACTATATCTTTATCGGTGGTATCTGCCTGGTGGTAATTGGTGCTTTGCTGAAGGCCGGTGCCCCTTTTGCCCGCGACAGAACCAGTCTCAATTGGCTGGTGACGGCACTGATTGCCCTGGGGCTTGGGCGAATTTTCATGGCGTTTACTACGCTGCTGCCTGACAGAGTTTTTTTTCTTTTCGAGGCGGTCGCACGCATTGTAGCCACACACGCGTTTCTTGAGTTCGCACGACAGGTGCTTGCCACGCATATCTGCAACGCATTGCAGGTGCATCTGCCTCTTGCGACTGCTTTAATAAGTCTTTATGCCTTGTCAGCCGGTCGAGCCTCGCCATCATTGCTGGTGGTTATGTCGTTGGTGAGGCTGCTGGCCTGTTGGGCCGGAATCAAGTTCGCCAGTCGGCTGCCGCCCGAGAGTCGACGCTTTGGCATCGCCGCTTTCATTGTGGCCATACCGATGATTTTGGTGCAGGGTGTGTTGCATCTGGTGATGGCCAATGCTGGCATTGGTTTTTCTCAGATTACTGAGAAATGGTTGCTGAAGTTCTATTTTGATCTGGCATCCCTCGGCGTGATAATGATTCTGGTGCTGCTGGCAGGTTTTGCCCGTGAAAAAGCCCATAAACTGTCATCGCCGGCTGTTCAGTACATTCCGGCGGCTATTGCACTGGCGATCATGGCGGTTACGGTTTTTGGTTTGCACTTAAGCCACCAGGTGGCTCTGAATAATTTTAACAACAGTAAGGCCCGTCTTGAACAGGCAGTGCAAAGTCTGGGCAAAATTGTCGATCAGCGTATTGCTTTTGTATCGACTGCTTCGGCTATTCTGGCGGCCGCGCCAATCATGTCTGGTTACCTCGCCAATCCTGATGCCGATAATTTTCGCCGTTTGAACCATTTCATCGAGGCTTTTTCTCAGAGAAACCCAGGTTCGATCTGCTATATCATGAACGATTCTGGTCTGGTTAAGGCGGCTTCTGATCTTAAGCAACTTTTTATTGGCAAAGACCTGAGTTTTCGCAGGTATTTTCAAGATTCCATGACCGGAAAATATTCATTGCAGGCTGATGTCGGGGTTTTAACCAATACCCTGGGCTTCTATGCGGGTTCTCCAATCCGCAAAGATGAAAATGGCCCGGTTATCGGCGTCTGTGCAGTTAAACGTAATCTCGATGACCTTGACCAGACCTTTAAAATGTATCATCCTGCAATGCTCATCGATGCCTCAGGTACCGTAATTCTTGCTAGCAATCGGTCGCTGCTCGGCACCAGTCTGCCATCACTGGCTGGCATCTCTTCAACAGTTAAACCCTTTGCCGAAACGAAAGTCGATCTTCCGGGTATTGACGCAAATCAATATTTATTTGGGCTTGCCACCCTTGAGCTTTTGAATTGCCGAATGATCATGCTGCTTCCTTCTGATGCCGGTTTTAACCAGTCCTGGGTCTTTTCGATAATTCTGTTGATTGTTATCGTTTTTCTTGCGGTTTTGAGCAGTTTCACCAGGCATATCGAGTCGGTGCGTTCAATTGAAGCGGCTCAGAATCACTTCAAAGCCCTTTTTGAAAACGCCCCCGAAAGCATTCTGGTAGTTTCAGTGCCCGGCTTGAAAGTTGTTGAGGCCAATCAGAGCATGTTGCGGCAGTTTCAGTTGCAGGCTCTGCCAGTCGGTCTCTTATACCCTGCCCTGATGCCTCAGGGAAGACTCAAAATTACCAATGCCTGGCACAGCGTCTCAAAACAGATGTTCAAGCATCAACGTGAGTTTCGCAAACAGGGGGGCGAGATTTTTTTTGCTGAGGTTATTGGTTCAGTCATAGATTTTAACGGCGAAAAATCGCTGCTGCTGATTCTTCATGACATAACCGTTCACCATGAAGTCGAAAATCGCCTGCGCGAAGCAAAAAATGCCGCCGAAGAAGCAAATTCGCTTAAAGCGCGATTTTTTGCCAATGCCAGTCACGAAATCCGCACACCGATGACCGCGATTATTGGCCTGACTGAACTTGCTGTTGATGCATGCCAGGAAGAAAAGCTGAAACGTCTCATTGAATTGATACGCACTTCAAGCAAGGCGATGCTGACCCTGCTGAATGATATTCTTGAACTCGCTCAGATCGAGTCGGGAAAACTCGCTATCAATCCGGTGCAGTTTAATCTGCCACTGCTGCTGCATGATCTGATCGAGATTATCAGGTTCCAGGCAGAGAAAAACGCTGTCAGGGCTGAGCTCAAGGTTGCTGCCACTATCCCAGAAATCGTGATTGCCGACCCTGACCGCATCAGACAGATCCTTCTTAACCTTCTTGCCAACGCGGTCCGCTTTACCCGACATGGGGTAATAAGCCTGACTGCCGATCTTTCAACTGACAGAAACGGCCATTATTCAGTTGATTTTATGGTTTCAGACACTGGAATGGGAATTTCGGATGAAATGAAGCGCAATCTTTTTGGTGCCTTCGTTTTTAATGACCCCTTTGTCAAAAATGATGCCCAGAACGGCAATCTTGGCTTGTCAATCAGCAAACAGCTGATCGATCTGATGGGCGGCAGCATCAATGTTGACAGCCGACCCGGCGAGGGCACCACCTTTCGGGTTTCCATTCCGGTTGCCTGCAAGGATATTGCCACTCCCGGTGTGCATGCAAGCCCCTTGCTGAATTTAGAACTCATCAGAGATGGTCGGCCCCTGCATTTTCTCATTGCTGACGACAATGATATCAACCTGTTTCTGGCCAGTTCGATCATCGAAAGATTCAAGGGCACCTCGCAGTGCGTCAATGATGGAGTTGAGGTTCTTGAAGCCGTTGGCAAAAGCTCTTATGATGCCATACTGCTCGATATTCAGATGCCCCGCCTCGACGGCATTGCCACTCTGAAAGAATTACAGAAAACCACTGCTGCATCTATTCCGGTAGTTGCCATCAGTGCCTTTGCCTCTGACCAGGAGAAAAACCTGGCCCGCGATGCCGGTGCTAAGGCTTATTTAGGCAAACCTTATTTTCCTGAAGACCTTTTTGTGATCCTTAAAAACTTGTTGCTTGATCAACCTTGTTCAGGGTTTGGTGCAGCAGATTCTGGCGAATCGACATTCGTTGCCGAAAGGGTTCTGGAGCCGACTGAACCCAGGCAGGTGACTACTGGTTCTGGCTTGCGGCAGATCAATCGCGAGGAGCTTGAATTGCGGGTTCTGAAAAAGCCCGAGAATATTTTGCAGATCAATGAAATTTACCAGCGCCGTTCTCAGATGCTCGTGGCGGCTATCGATGAATGTCTGCAGACATCTGACAGCGCTAAACTTAGAGATACCGCACATTCAATCAAGGGCCTGGCGGGTATGCTTGCCGCTAACACTACTTTTGAACTTGCCCGAGATATCGAAACCCTCAGCCGGGACGGCAAATTTGCGGAGGCCGCGGCAATGGTTCCAGCGCTGAAGTTGCAATTGCATGATATTTCTCGCGATTTGCTGTTTTTGACTGCCGAAATCGAGAAGAAACTTGTCTGAGGTATTCAACAGCGCCAACGCCTACAATAAAAGGCTGTTTGGTGGTCGGGTTCAGAAGATACCGCTAGATGCAGGCTTTTCGTGCCCAAATCGCGATGGCACTCTTTCTAATGATGGTTGCATCTATTGCTGCAACAAGAGTTTTTCGCCGTTTTACACAGGCAACGGGCAGTCAATTACCGCGCAGTTGCTCGCCGGTATTGAGTTTTTCGGTCGGCGTTATAATTGCCAACGTTTTTTGGCCTATTTTCAGAGTTTTTCGGGCACCTATGCGCCCCCTGAGATACTTCGGGCCAGGTATGAAGAAGCGCTGGCAGTCAATGGAATCGAAGGTCTGGTGATTGCGACCCGGCCCGATTGCCTGGATGCCACTACAGTCGATCTGTTAAGCGAACTGGCCCGTCGGGTAAATCTAAGAGTTGAACTCGGGGTAGAATCTTTTGACGACCGGGTATTGCGGGTGATTAATCGTTGTCACGATTCGCATGCAATTTTTCAGGCCGTTGAACTGCTGCGGCAGGCAGGTATTGAGACCTGCATTCATCTTATTTTTGGGCTGCCGTATGAAGATGAGCGTTGCGTAGAAGAGTCGGCACGCCTTGTTTCAGAGTCTGGGGCATCTCTGGTAAAACTTCATCACTTGCAGGTGATTGCCGGAACCAGACTGGCAGCGATGCTCGAACGCGGCGAAATTGATGTGCGTCTGCACAGCGTCGATTCGTTTCTTGAAGTCGCGGTGCGCTTTATCACGCATCTTTCGCCGGTTCTGTTTGTTGAAAGGTTTATCAACCGCGTTCCGGAGCCTTTTCTTGTGGCGCCGCGGTGGGGCGGCATCACTGGCAGCGAATTTGAGTCGAGATTGCAGAAAAAACTTGTTTCTCAGGGGCTTTTTCAGGGGTCAAATTCTGGCATTTTGCGTTGAATATCTGGCACTTGTGCAAAAAATACACGTTATAAAAAGGTGCAACAGATTCGAGAAGACCCACCAGCAAAAGCGTTAACAAATTAGCTGCAAATGCCGAAAGGCTGGTACAACAATTGCATATTATTACATCATGATTATCAAGGTCGGTGAAGCAGGTATGAAAAAAACCACATTGGTTGCTCTGCTGTTTTTGGCCTCGCTCTATTCAGGGCTGGCTTTTTCATGCCCCGACACTCTCAGCCCCAGTCGTATTCTTCAGGTTCTTGCTGCCCTGTATGCTCCTTCAGAACCAGATAAAAATGATCGTTTCATGACTTTCGGCCGAGAACACACCGACACACAAGCCCAGCCTGAGGCTGGTGCGGTCGCCAGAACATTTCACAAGTAATTCAGAGCTCAGCAAACCTCAACCAGCAGTAAGCAAAAAACCGCATTCGCGGTTTTTTTTTATTTTTCAGAGGTGCTGGTGGCTTCGGCCTGCGGTGCAGATTTCCAGAAAACCGGCTTAACGCTGCCTATCTGATAGTGATTGTTGGCAGTGAGTTGTTCAATAGCCTTGATTCGCTTCGCTGATGCGGGGTGCGTTGACAGATAGTGCACCAGATCGGGCAGGCTTTCACGGGCGGCCAGGCGGGTGAAAAAATCGCTGGCGCCACCAGAATGCCCGTAATGTTTGACCAGCAGATGCAACGCAAAGGCGTCAGCGGCGTATTCCTGCTCCCGGGAGTAGTTGTTTTGCAGTATTCCTGACGAATTCATCAGTGATTTGGTCGCGGAGCTGTCACCTAAAAAAACGTTTGCCACGATAAAGAATAGAAAACTACGCCCCAGGCCGCGCAGATGATCGCGGCTGACGAAATGACCAAGCTCATGGGCGAGAACCATCGCCAGTTCATTTTCTGACTCGATCTGTTCGAGAAGTTCGGAATAAATAACAATGTGGCCGCCAGGCAGTGCCAGAGCGTTTATGTCTTTTTCGACGACAACGCTGACCTTGAATTTCCTTGAATTGTTTTCGATTTTATCGGCCAGAGAATCAAGCAGTTGCTGAATTTCGGCAGTTTTGAAGTTGTCGGTATTTTTGCGGGTGGCACTGACTTCTTCCATTATGGGGGCGGCAAGCGCGTCTTCCCAGCTTGGGGGGATATAGGGCACCACAAAATCTACGAGCAGGCCGAGCACCAGATAGACGCCCAGACCGAGCAGCACCACCTGAAACATGACGCGCAGGCCGGCAGAGAATGTTGAATAGGGCGAGACATTGATGTTTTCGTCTTCTTCAACCAGTCTGGCTACGAATTTCATTTTATTGCCTGGCGTAACGGATTGCGGTGCCATAGGCGACGACTTCCACGATGCCCATTGGTTCTCCGCCGGCATTGTGCCCAACGCTCATGGTATCCATGCGGAAATTAATGACTTCGTCGGCCTGCATTTTGGCAGCGCTTTCTTTCATGCGCAGTACGGCTTCGCGACGCGCCCGGTCGAGAGGTGCCTCAAAAACCGAAATGCGGCCCCCGACCAGGTTAACCAGAGAAGCGATGTAGCGTTTGAAAGGGTCTGAGCCGATAACGACCTGACCCGTAACCAGCATGATTGATTCAACGTGTCGGGTTTCGTCGATGGTATCTGAAGGCGAAAAAGGCAATTTGCTGAACCGGGCTTCGCGTTCTTTAATAGAAACGTAATGCTTGTTTTCGAAGTGCTTGCCGATCTTATACCAGAAATAGAGCGGCACCGCGGTAAACAGAACAAAAAAGAGCACCGTCATTACCAGTTCTGCCATGCTATCCATAATCAGGCCACCTTTACGGCGGTTCCGTAGACATAGATTTCGGCAGCGCCCTGGGCGACCGAAGAAGTTGAAAACCTGATGTTGATGACGGCATTGGCGCCAAGTTTTTTGGCCTGGGCTACCATGCGTTCAGTGGCTTCCTGGCGGGATTCATTGAGAAGCTCGGTATAGGTAGTCAATTCGCCGCCAAACAGGTTTTTGATGCCAGCCATGAAATCTTTGCCGACGTGTTTGGCGCGAATGGTCGAACCGGCGACCAGCCCGTAATGCTCGACTATTTCACGACCTGGTACTCGGTCGATGTTGGTGAGAATGAGTCTGCCAGGCAGGTCTTTACGTTCCAGATTTTCCATGTTGATTCCTCCCGAAATTTTTTAACTGCAGCCATTCTATCTCAGATCAGTAAAATTTTCATTCTTAAAAACCAGCCGCCGGTTGGTGCGGTATAATATTATTCAAGAGATGTTTTTTTAAGGAGTTATTTCATGAAACTGCGCCTGATTTTGCTGGCCCTGTTCTCTGGAATCTTTTGCAGCCACGGTCTATGGGCTGCGAACCCGTTTGCTGCCGATACGGTCAAGGTCAGTGATGGGGCGGCAACTCTGACGCAGGCTCCGGGCACGGCGATCATCAAAGCCAGTCAGAGTTTGATTAAGCTGCGGGCCGGCGGGTACAATATTGCCCATGCGCGGGGTGAAGAATCTGGCGGCCTGAATGAGATCGGAAAGCCTTCAAAACTGAAAGGGATTGCCCGGCTGGTTAAGAATAACAAGCTTGATATCATAGGTTTTACCGAGATTTCGAAAGGCGATATGCGCGTTCTTTTCAGAAACCAGCCAAAATTCATCGCCGAATATCTTGGTTATCATCATGTTTATGCTGAAAATTTCAGGCGCGGCCTGCTTGCAACCCAGGGTAATGCTCTGGTTACCAGGTTTCCAATTGTTTCGCATCAGAACCATTTATTGTACCGCAACGACGCATCGCATGAACAAAGAGGTTGTCTTGAAGCGATTCTCGATCTCGGCAAGGCTGGTCGCATAATGGTTCTGGTGGCTCACCTCAGTCTTGTTAAAGAAGAAGCGACCCGGCAGATCGAAGAAATCTGGAATATTGCCCGGGCAAGTCGTTACCCGGTAATTCTATGTGGTGATTTCAATTCACGACCGAAATCTGAGCGCATAAAATGGCTTTCAGAGCAGATGAAAGACGCTTCAGCCAATCTGAACACCACATACAAAAACCTCCCGGATGTAAAAATAGACTATCTTTTTATTTATGGTCCATGGCGCCATGGGGTGAGCAAGGTAACCGGTTTTGACCTTGATTATTCAGATCATGGTCTGCTTTATAACGATTTCTGGCTGATGAAGAACCCTGTGAAAGCAAACTAGAGCCGACTCAACAGCCCGGTTGTTCTGCGCCCAAGGCTGTGTTTGTATTCCTGGCAGTTGTGTTATAATGCGCTTTAACTTAACTTGAGGCGCATTTTTCATGGCAAAAGACCGTATTTTCTCAGAAATTATACAGAAGCCGGCAGATTTTGTTTTTGATGAGCGGGTAGCGGCAGTGTTTCCTGATATGTTGCAACGATCTATTCCGGGTTACCCCGCGATTATCAACATGATTGAGACGCTGACGGCCAGATTTGCCCAGCCGGGTTCAAATCTTTATGACCTCGGTTGCTCGCTCGGGGCAAGTTCGCTGGCAATGCTGAAAGGCCTGCGGGTCGATAACTGCCGTATCATAGGCATAGATAACTCAGAGTCAATGATTGCAGGTTGTAATAAAATCGCGGCCCGGCCTGGTGACCGTGCTGCCCTTGATTTCATCTGTGAAGACATCAGCAGCAGTTCAATCAAAAATGCCTCGGTGGTGGTGATGAATTTTACCCTGCAGTTTGTTGACCCTGGCCTGAGAAGCACTCTGCTGCACAAGATCGCTGCTGGTATGCTGCCGGGTGGTGTGCTGGTGCTGTCTGAAAAAGTGATTTTTGCAGATCAACAGGTCAATGAACTGCTTATCGATGTTTACCACGCCTTCAAGAAAGCTAACGGTTACAGTGATCTCGAAATCAGCCAGAAACGCACTGCCCTCGAGAAAGTTCTGCTTCCGGAAACTATCGATACCCACGTTCAGCGTCTTCTGGCCGCAGGTTTCAGCAGTGCCAGCGTCTGGTTTCAATGTTTTAATTTCATGTCGATGCTGGCAATAAAATGAGCTCGCCGTTTGATTTTTCAGATTTTTATAGTTTTCTGCAACAGCGCGGTCTGGGTGATTTGCAGCAGCAGTTTTCGACCGGCATCGCGGCGGCTTTGAACCGGCCGGATGGCAACCTGCCCCGCTGGCTCGCTTCTTTGCAGTTGATTCCCGAGGTTCAGGCCAGGCGCGTGCAGCTTGACTGCGATGCAATAACCGCAGTTGCGGGTGATGACGGGGCTTCAGCTGAAGTTGAGGCCGGGTTGCTTGGTCTTTCGCCATGGCGAAAAGGGCCTTTCAGGCTGGGTGGCATTTTAATTGACAGTGAATGGCGCTCCTGCATGAAATGGGAGCGGGTAGCCCCGCACCTGGCAGCGCTAAAGGGTCGTTTGATTCTCGATGTCGGCTGTGGCAATGGTTACTATCTTTTCCGCATGGCGGGTTCAGGCGCCGAGGCTGTAATCGGCATTGACCCGTCGCTGCTTTTTCTGGCGCAGTTCACGGCGGTGCAGAGATTCGTCGGTCAAAAAAACGTTTTTATGTTGCCGATCGGCTTTGAAGAGATGCCCACTGACCTTGAAGTTTTTGACACGGTTTTTTCGATGGGAGTATTTTATCATCGCCGTTCCCCGTTCGATTTTCTGAAAAGTCTGAAGATGCTTCTGAGAAAGGGCGGCGAGCTGGTTCTCGAAACCCTGGTTATTGAGGGCGACCACCGGCAGGTGCTGGTGCCCCCCGGGCGTTACGCCCGCATGAGCAACGTCTGGTTCATTCCATCTGTTGAAGCTATGCTTCTCTGGCTCGAAAAGGCCGGGTTCAGTGACGCCCGGGCCGTCGATCTTTGCCCGACTACCATTCATGAGCAGCGATCAACGCGCTGGATGCCAGGTGAATCTTTTGACTGCTGCCTTGACCGCAACAACCCCGCTCTGACCATTGAAGGTTTGCCGGCACCCCTCAGGGCAGTTTTTATCGCCCGGCGCCCCTGAAATGTACGGGTACTTGACAAAATTTGCTAAACTTGGCATAAGCAAAGTAGGAACAAGTTTAATCTTCACTGATTTTTCTATGTTTGCAAAGGAGACCGGCAAGGTGAAAACTCAAAAACCAGAAAAGAAAACTTTGAGAAAAATGAAGCGAGAGTATGATGATTTCTTTGACGAGGAGTCGCGCAAAGCGAAGATCAAAAAGCCGCGCCGCGGCCACAAAGAGCTTCTCTTTGATCCTGAAGAAGATACCACCCCGGAATAAAACGCCGTGGTGGCTTGAGAAACCGAAAGGAAATAAATATTATGAGAACCAGGATTCTGACGGTTGCCCTGGCGCTGGGCCTGGCTTCCATGAGCTGCGATCCGCTCATGGCCGCTTCTTTTTCCGGAATGATCAAAGTAACGCGTGATGCCAGTCGCCAGATTACTGGTGCCGTTCTCGAGACCAGCAATCGTGATGGTGCAGGCAACCCGGTGGCTTATAACATCGTCATGGACGAAAACGGCCGGGCAATTGCCCAGCAGTATGAATACAAAGATATCAAGATCGATGGCATGCTGACCGGCAAAGATATCAAAGCCGACACCTGGGAAAGCATTGCTGAAGGCTCTTCTAGCTCCTCAAGTTCATCAGGTTCTTCTGCTGGCGAGCCAGAACCAGACCCCGAACCGGCTGCCGGCGATTCAGGTGACTCCGGTGACAGCGGTGACTCGGGTGATTCAGGTGACTCCGGTGACTCCGGTGACTCCGGTGACTCTGATACCCCCGACGACAGCGACAAGCCCACTGATGACTCTGGTGACAGCGGCACTGACGAAAAACCTGCTGATGACAGCGGCGACACCGACGAGAAACCTGTTGAAGAAACGCCACCTGATGATTCTGGCTCCAGCAGTTCAGATGACAGCAGTTCGTCTGACGATTCTTCATCCGAAGACTGATATCAGCTGAATAGACTTTTCATAATCCAGCCCGGGCCTTGATGGCGTGGGCTGGATTTTGCTTTCCATCAAAGCCTGTTGCCAGTGTCTTTTTTTTGCAGAAAGAAATAAAAGTTTGTGATAGCATTAACAAACAAGACAGCTGATTTGCTCTGACACAGCTTAATTTGCATTACCGAAGGCATATATCTGGAGGGAATGAAATGTACGACGCAGCCAAATTGAATTTAAGCAAAAGCATGGCCGAATTTGAACATGGCAAGACCTGCACCCCGGGCGGTGTTCTTGGTATCAGACGCCCATACAATTTTATCGAAGGCGAATACCCGATCTATTTTGAAAATGGCAAAGGTGGTCGCATAACTGACATCGACGGCAATGAGTATCTTGATTATCTGTGCGCTTATGGCCCGATTATCATCGGTCATCGCGAAGAAGAAATCGACAATGCTGCAATTGAGCAGATTCGCAGCAAGGGCTTTTGTTTTTCTTTGACCCAGTCGATTCAGAACCGGCTGGCCGTTAAGCTGAAAAGCCTTATCAAATGCGCCGAAATGACGGTTTTTGTTAAAACAGGTTCAGACGCCACCACCCTCGCCACAAGAGTGGCACGTGGTTACACCGGTCGAAACAAGATCATGCGCTGCGGCTATCATGGCTGGCATGACTGGTGTGTTGAAGTTAAGGGTGGCGTTCCGGCCAAACTCTACGAAGATGTTCATGAATTTCATTACAACCACCTCGAACAGCTCGAAGACCTGATGAAACAGCATGGTGACCAGACGGCAGCCATCATTGTTACGCCGATCGGTCACCCCCTCGCCGAACAGGTCGAATACCCCAAACCCGGCTTTCTTGAAGGGGTTCGCGCCCTGGCTGACAAATACGGGGCCGTGTTGATCTTTGATGAAATCCGCTCTGGTTTTCGGGTTCACATTGGCGGCGCCCAGACCCTGTTCGGCGTTACCCCAGATCTATCGACATTTGGCAAGGCCATGGCCAACGGTTACCCGATCGGTGCCTGCGTCGGTCAAACGAAATTCATGAAAAAAATCGAAAAGGAAGTTTTCATCTCTTCGACTTTCTTTCCGAACAGTCTTGAATTCGCCGCGGCTCTCAAAACCATCGAAATGCTTGAAAGAGACAAAGTTCTCGATGTGGTTAAAAAGAAGGGCGAATGGTTCAACGCTGAACTCGGCAAGGTGCTGGCCAGGCACAAAGTTTCGACCGCAGCTTCCCCGGTGCCACAGATGCCTTTCGTCACATTCAATAAAGACGAAGCCAAGACCTACAAAGCGAAACGCGTCGATTTTTATACTCAGCTGATCAGGCGCAAGGTCTTTTTGCAGCCCTATCATCACGGCTATATCGCCTACCGCCACACCGACGAAGACCTTAAATACACGATCAAAGCCATTGACGAGTCGTTGTCATTCGTTGATGAAAAGAAATACTGAGGAAGCAGCCCATGGAAAAACTGATCATCACCGCCGCGATCTGTGGCGCCGAAGTTACCAAGGAAAATAATCCGGCCGTTCCCTACACGATTGCCGAACTGGTGCGTGAAGCCGAATCAGCCATTAATGCCGGCGCATCGATCATTCATCTGCATGTTCGTGAAGACGATGGCAAGCCAACCCAGAGTCGCGAGCGCTTTCGCGCGGCCATGGAAGCGATACGCGCCCGCTGCCCGAAGGCGATCATTCAGCCTTCAACCGGTGGTGCTGTGGGCATGTCGAACGAAGAACGCCTGCAGCCCGTCGATCTGCGCCCGGAAATGGCCACGCTTGATTGCGGCACGGTCAATTTCGGCAATGATGACATTTTTGTCAATTCCGAAAATACCATCATCGCCTTTGGCAAAAAGATGCTCGAACTCGGCGTCAAGCCAGAAGTTGAAGTCTTTGACAAGGGCATGATCGATACGGCGATTCGACTGCAGAAAAAGGGTTTCATCGCTGCGCCGATGCACTTCAACTTTGTTATGGGCGTGCCGGGGGGCATCAGTGCCACGGTTCGAGATGTCGTTTATATGCAGGGCAGTCTGCCGGCGGGCAGCACCTTCACGGTCTCGGGAGTTGGCAGATCGCAGTTTCAGATGGCCGCTACCGCCATACTGCTAGGCGGGCATGTGCGTGTTGGTTTTGAAGACAATACTTACCTTGCTAAGGGCGTGCTTGGCGCTTCTAACGGTGAGATGGTCGCCAAAGCTGCCAAAATCGCTAAAGAACTCGGCCGTGAGATCGCGAACCCCGAAGAAGCGCGGGCTATACTTGGGCTTGCCCCCCGCTGACTTTTGTGGCGTGCAATCTGAATGCATGGCATTGTTGCAAAAGTTCAAAACCCATCTGTTCAGGCCAGTCAGTTGATTTTTGTTCGCATGACCTATTTATTAAAAAACAGGAAAGGTTCATCTGATGTTTGACAAGATTATCACCAGAGATGATTTTGCCGCCCTGATCAAAGACGATATGGTGATCATGGTTGGCGGTTTTCTTGGCTGCGGAACGCCCGAAACGCTTATTGACATTATTCTTGCCGGTGGTGCAAAAAATCTGACCCTCATCTGCAACGATACTTCTTTTGTCGATCGTGGGGTGGGTCGCCTGATTGCTGCGCAAAGGGCCGCGAAGGTCATTACTTCGCACATTGGCACCAACTCTGAAACTGGCAGGCAGATGGTTGACGGTACGCTCAATGTTGAGCTGGTGCCGCAGGGAACCCTTGCAGAACGGGTCAGATGCGCGGGGGCTGGTCTGGGAGGGGTGCTTACCCCAACCGGGGTCGGCACAGTCGTTGAAGAAGGCAAAGAAAAAATTTCGATCGATAACCACGAATATCTTCTTGAATTGCCGCTCAAGGCAGATCTGGCTATTATCTACGGCAGTGTGGTCGATAAGGCTGGCAACGTGGTTTATAACGCCACTACCCGAAACTTCAACCCGTTGATGGCTATGGCTGCACCGGTTGTCGTGGTCGAAGCCATGAAACTTGTGGAAATTGGCGAGATCATGCCTGAGCTGGTTATGACGCCCTCACCTCTGGTAACCCACATTTTCAAGACTGAAAAACGCTGACGGCAAGGAGCAAAACAGATGATCGAAGATATCGAACTGGCTAAAAACATTATCGCAAAACGTATTGCCAGAGAATTTAAAAATAATCAGCTGGTGAACCTGGGTATCGGCCTGCCGACCATGGTTGCCAACCATATTCCCGCTGACGTCAATGTCATTCTGCAGTCAGAAAATGGCATGATCGGTATGGGCCCTGCCCCTGAGCCAGGCAAAGAAAACCCCGAAGTGACCAACGCCGGGGCTTCTCTTGTTACAATCCTGCCTTATGGCTGCTATTTCGACAGCGCAACTTCGTTTGCCCTGATTCGTGGCAAACATGTCGAATACACCGTGCTTGGCGCTCTTGAAGTCGATCAGGAAGGCAGTCTGGCCAGCTGGATCATCCCGGGCAAAAAGGTTCCGGGAATGGGCGGCGCCATGGATCTGGTGGTTGGCGCGAAGAACGTCATTGTTTCAACGCTGCACACCGAACGCGGCAAACCAAAGATTCTCAAAAAGTGCCGTTTGCCTCTCACCGCGCGGCATGTCGTTAACATGATTGTAACTGAGCTTGGTGTTTTCAGGGTGACGCAGGCCGGGCTTTCGTTGGTGGAAATCAATAAAGCCAGCACCGTCGATGAAATACGCGCAAACACTGACGCTGAATTTATTGTTTCTGAACATCTCAAAACCATGGAAGTTTAAGGCGCAAAGCCGCTAATTTCGAATTGGTAAGTTGCTAGATTTGTTGATATGATAATCTGCTTTTCTTGAAGATGCCATTTCGCAAGGCATAGTCTATACAAATTCAAACCAGGCAAGGAGAAATGACTGTGAAAAAAGGATGCCCCTACGGAACCCACCGAGTTATCGAACCAAAAGGCGTATTGCCCCAGCCGGCGACCCGAATCGACAACAACATGGAAATTTATGATAACGAAGTCCTGATCGATGTTCAGACCTTGAATGTCGACTCAGCCAGTTTCACCCAGATCGAAAAACAGGCTAAAGGTAATATTGCCGAAATCAAAAAGATCATGATGGGTCTGGTTGAGAAGCAGGGCAAGCACAAAAACCCGGTAACCGGTTCCGGCGGCATGCTGATCGGTACTGTTAAACAGATCGGGTCAGCTCTCAAGGGAAAAACCCCTCTCAAGGTCGGCGACAAGATCGCTACCCTGGTATCGCTGTCGTTGACCCCGCTGGTTATCGAAGAAATCCTCGAAGTCAGACCCGACATCGACCAGGTCGATATCAAGGGCAAGGCGATTCTCTTTGAAAGCGGTATTTACGCTGTGCTTCCCAAAGATATGCCCGAAACTCTTGCCCTTTCGGTTCTCGATGTGGCCGGCGCTCCCGCTCAGGCTGCCAAACTTGTGCATCCGGGCGATATCGTCGTTGTAATCGGCGGCGGCGGCAAATCAGGCCTGCTCTGCCTCTATGAAGCCAAAAAACGCGCCGGCATCAGCGGCAAGGTTATCTGCGTGGGCGGCAGCGAAAAGAGCACCAAACGCGCCAAAGATCTTGGTCTCGCCGATGAATATTTCGCTTTTGACGCGACTGATGCGGTTGGCATGTATAACAAGATCATGAAGTTGACCGATGGCAAGCTCGCTGACCTGGTAATCAACTGCGTTAATATTCCAAACACCGAAATGGCCAGCATTCTTGCCTGCCGTGACGGTGGAACCGTTTATTTCTTCAGCATGGCCACCAGCTTCACCCAGGCTGCCCTCGGCGCCGAAGGCGTTGGCAAAGACGTGAACATGATCATCGGCAATGGCTACACCAAAGACCATGCCGCCATTTCTCTCCAGGTTCTGCGTGAATGTCCGCCGCTCCGCAAACTCTTCGAAGAAATGTACTGCTGATAGCGAAAGGAACTGAGTAATTGAACAGCGCATACACTCGTGACGAGCATATCCAGAGACGTGCAAAACTTTTTCCCAACGTCAGTGATACCGACTGGAACGACTGGAAATGGCATGTCAAAAACCGGATTGAAACCGTCGAAGATCTGAAAAAATTCGTCAAGCTTACTCTCACCGAAATCGACGGTATCAAAGATTGTCTGACCACCTTGCGCATGGCAATTACGCCATATTACCTGACGCTGATCGACCCCGATAATCCGAACGACCCGGTGCGCAAGCAGGCGATTCCGACTGATCTTGAGCTGTATCGCTCGCCGGCAGATCTTGAAGACCCGCTGCACGAAGACGGGGACTCCCCGGTGAGCGGTCTTACACACCGATACCCCGACCGGGCATTGCTGCTGGTTACTGACCAGTGCTCGATGTATTGCCGACACTGCACGCGCCGCCGCTTCGCCGGCCATAAAGACTCGGCCATGCCTGGTACCCAGATCGACAAGGCTATCGAGTATATCTCTGCCAACCCGCAGATTCGTGATATCGTCGTGTCGGGCGGCGACCCGCTACTTCTGGCAGATGGCAAGCTCGAAGGCATTCTTCAGAAACTCCGCGCTATTCCGCATGTCGAAATCATCCGCATCGGCACCCGTACGCCGGTGGTGCTGCCACAGCGCATTACTCCCGAACTCTGCGATATGCTCAAAAAGTATCACCCGGTGTGGGTGAATACTCACTTCAATCACCCCCGCGAAATCACCACCGATGCCGCCCGGGCCTGCGAGCTTCTGAGTTTCGCCGGTATTCCGCTCGGTAATCAGTCGGTGCTGCTCGCTGGCGTCAACGACTGCGTTCACGTCATGCGCAAGCTGGTGCATGAACTGGTGAAGATCAGGGTCAGACCCTACTACATCTACCAGTGCGACCTGTCTTACGGGTTATCGCATTTCCGAACCCCGGTAGCGAAGGGAATCGAGATTATCGAGGCCTTGCGCGGTCATACCAGCGGCTTTTGCGTGCCGACTTACGTTGTTGATGCGCCCGGCGGCGGCGGCAAGATCCCGGTCATGCCGAATTATCTGATCTCGAGCGGTTACGAAAAGACCATTCTGCGCAATTATGAAGGGGTAATTACCTGCTATAACGAACCCGAGGGCTACCGGCCGACCTGCAAATGTGAAGCCTGCCAGAAGGGCAACGTCGAGATCGAAGGCGTTGCTGGTCTGCATCAGGGCAAAATTTCGCTTGAACCCGAAGGTTTGAAGCGGAAAAAACGCAAAAAAAGATCATGACCCTATGGGCAGGTCGCTTGCTGAATGTGTAGATAACTGTCGCTGCGTTGCCATTATCGGCATGGAAAAAAATGCCGGCAAGACGACGGTTCTGAATTATCTGCTCGGCCGGCGATTGCCCCTGATTCATGCCATTACCTCGATCGGCTACGATGGTGAAGACACCGATCAGGTCACCGGCACTGATAAACCCGCGATTTACGTTGGCTGTGGCACCTTGGTGGCCACAGCCAGCGGTCTTCTCGGGGCATGTGATTTTACCCGGGAACTGCTGAGATTCACGGATTTTCACACGCCGATGGGCGAAGTCGTCATTCTCAGGGCGCTCAGCGATGGCTATGCCCAGATTGCCGGGCCATCGACAACTGTGCAGATGTCGGCACTCGTCGAAATGCTCCACAGAGCCGGCGCTGAACGGGTCTACATTGACGGAGCCGCCGCCCGCAAGTCTACGGCGGCGCTCTCTACTTCCGATGCCTGCATTCTGGCTACCGGTGCATCTTTTTCGCATAATATTGAAGAAACGGTCGAACAGACGCGGCATTATGTCGAACTGCTGACCTTGCCACGCTTTGAGCCTGGCCTGCCCGCCGGTGTGCCCACAGATAATATCAATGATTGCCTGATCTTCTCGGGCGATGGCACGCTGGTCAACAGCTGCAGCGCCCTTGATGATCAGTGTGCCGAACTGATTGCCGCGCGAAACGGAGAGTCAACGTGCGTTATGGTGCGCGGCGCGTTTACTCAGCGGCTGGCGCAGCGGCTTCTTGATAAATGCCGGCAGCTGGGCTGGTTGCGATTGGTTGGCGAAGATGGCACCCGCCTGTTGATAAGCGCTTCCCAGAAAAGTGAAATGATGCGCCGGGGCTGCAATTTGCAGGTTCTGAACCGGGTAAACCTCTGTGCCGTCACCGTTAACCCTGTTTCACCGGCCGGGTTGGTTTTTGATAGCGGCGATTTGTGCCGCCGGCTCGCCAGAACCATTTCTCTGCCTGTTTTTGACGTGCTGGCCGGTCAGCAGATGTTCGTTTAATGATCAGCGCCAGGCGGGCCGGGCTGATCAATCGATTTAATTATTTTTTTTGCAGAATTCAAGACTGGCAAGGATAAAAACTTATGCATCGACAGAAGAAATATCGGGCGGTAACTCCCGGCGTTGCCTGGGTTCTTGCGGGCCTGCAGATCGACTCGCCCTATGGCCTGGCCGCGCTGAAAGCGCTCAGGCCTGCCAGGGCAAAAGACCTTGCCAGTCTTGAGCAAAATTTCGTTGAACTTGCCAGGGTTGTCGGGTTTGCTGAACAGGATTGCGAGTTCTTTGCCCGGCCCGGCAGTATTTTTAAGCACCTGCGCTATATTGGCGGCTCTCTCGATAACCTTGAGGCCGGGCTGGTTATTGATGAGACCGAGTTGCTCGAAATAAAAGGCTTCTCGTTGCTCCTCACCGATCTGAAGCATTGGTATGACGCTTCGGGGCTGAGCCTTTCTTCAATCGACTTCGCTGAAATCGACGCGGTGGTTAAAATTCTGAATCCCGATAAGACGCTTGTCGCGTCATTTCATCTTCATGATGCCTATTCTGAGCGCCTCAAAGAAATCAGAGCCGCCAGGAAACTTCTTGAAAGCGCCATTCTTCAATGCCAGGATTCGCACAGGCGCGAAGAACTCAGGCGAGAACGCCTTGAAATTGTTCATCAGGAAAGAGACGAAGAAAGCTCGGTTCGGGCTGAACTGGGGCATCGCCTGCGCCCCTGGGTGGCCAAACTACGCCTGAATGGCGAACTTGCCGGTCAGCTCGAATTGCTGCTGGCTCGCGCCCGAATTGCCGTCGAGCATTCCTGTTGTCGGCCCGAGCTTCTGCCCGCAGATTGCCGGGTGTCGCTGCTGGCTGAGAATATGATAAACCCCGAAGTTGCTGAGGCATTACTGAGCAAAGGGCATGGTTTTACCCCGGTTACAATTGAACTTATCAACGGCACCACCTTGCTGACCGGAGCGAATATGGGTGGAAAGACAGTTGCATTGCTTACTCTCGCCATGAATGCGGAACTGGCTTCTCTCGGTTTTTTTGTTTTTGCCAGTCGTTTTCGCATGCCGTTGTTTGATTTTATCTGCCTGATGGCGGGTGACGCGCAGAATCAGGCCTCGGGCCTGAGCAGTTTTGGTGCCGAAATCATCAGGTTGACCGAGTTGACAGCTCTGGTTCGCTCGGGGGTTGGGTTGGCGGTCTGCGATGAATTTGCCAGATCGACGAACCCTTCTGAGGGTCGCCGTTTCGTGCAGGCTCTCGGTGAGTTTCTGCAGCGCAGCGGTTCTTATGGCATAATTGCAACTCACTATGATGGTATAAAAATTGCCGGGGCTGCCTGCTGGCAGGTAGTCGGGCTGAAAAACCGTTCGCAGCATTACGGCGGCGGCGATCAGAACGAGGTGCTCGGTAGATTGTGTGCCAACATGGACTATCGGCTGAAAAAACTTGCGGGTGATTATGAAGTGCCGAAGGAAGCGCTGCATATTGCGACGATACTCGAGGTAGACCCTGAGTTCATGGCAATTTTGCGGGGCTATTACCCACCTGAGGATAAATAAAGGCATAAAAAATACTGCGGAATGTACCGTTCAGCTGTATAATTGAGCAAATATTTCAAGGTTAAGGGAAGACGATGAAAAGCAAACTCAATCTTAATTTTGCCGTAGTCGATAAAGCTAGACAATTTGCCCGCGACATCGCAGCAGACACCCAGAAGTTCATCATCAGACATACCAGCGTCACCATTGAGCGCACCTGCGCCCGCCTGCTCGGTATCGACGGAGTCGATGCCCAGGGCGTGCCGTTGCCGAACATTCTTGTTGATAATATTCGCAGCAACAACGGCCTGGCGCTTGGTCTGGCTGTTTATCTTGGCAATGCCATGCTGCAGACCGGCAAAGCGCCGCAGCAGATTGCCGAAGCGGTTGCAGCCGGCGAGCTTGATATTACCAGGCTTAAAATGGCCGACCTGTTCGAAATTCGCGCGAAAATCGAAGAGATCGCGACGCAGACTGTCGAACGCATCAAAAAGAACCGGCAGCAACGCGAAGCTTACCTGGACCGCTTCGGCGATAAAAAAGGCCCTTACCTTTATGTGATCGTAGCCACGGGCAATATTTATGAAGATATTATTCAGGCGCGGGCCGCTGCCAATCAGGGCGCAGATATTATCGCCGTCATCAGAACCACCGGGCAGAGTCTGCTTGATTTTGTGCCCTTCGGCGCCACCACTGAGGGTTTCGGCGGCACCTTCGCCACCCAGGAAAACTTCAGACTGATGCGTGCCGCTCTCGACGAGGTCTCTGAAAAACAAGGTCGCTATATCAGGCTGTGTAACTATTGCTCAGGCCTATGCATGCCTGAAATCGCGGCCATGGGTGCGCTTGAACGCCTCGATGTCATGCTAAACGATGCTTTGTATGGTATTCTTTTTCGCGATATCAACATGCAGCGCACTCTGGTTGACCAGTATTTTTCGCGCATCATCAACGGTTTTGCCGGGGTAATTATCAATACCGGCGAAGACAATTATCTCACCACCGCCGATGCCGTTGAAGAAGCCCATACAGTGCTGGCTTCACAGCTGATCAACGAGCAATTCGCCCTGATCAGCGGCATTCCAGAAGAACAGATGGGTCTGGGGCATGCTTTTGAAATTAACCCTGATCTGAAGAACGGCTTTTTGTTTGAACTGGCGCAGGCACAGATGGCACGCGAAATTTTCCCGCGTGCGCCGCTTAAATACATGCCGCCGACCAAGTTCAAGACTGGTAATATTTTCAGGGGTCACGTTCAGGATGCCCTTTTTAATATGGTCACCATCATGACGAACCAGAAACTGCATCTGCTGGGCATGCTCACTGAGGCCATTCACACGCCGCTGATGTCAGACCGCGCCCTGTCAATAGAGAACGCCCGTTATATTTTCAATACCATGGCCGATCTCGGCGATGAAATTGAATTTAAACAAAACGGCACCATCGCCGGTCGTGCCAATCAGGTGCTCAACGAGGCCTGTAATATGCTCGAAACCATCAAGCGCGACGGCCTGTTCAAAACTCTCGAGATGGGCCGGTTTGCCAATGTTAAGAGGCCATTCACCGGGGGCAAAGGCCTTGACGGCGTCGTCGAAAAACACAAAGACTATTTTAACCCGTTTGTCGAAATGATGCTGAAAGGGGGCCTCAAATGAGCAGCGGCTTGTATTCGACCAGAGATAAGAATTTCAGCAAAGAACTCGACCTGACACGCCTGAAGCCATACGGCGATACCATGAATGACGGCAAGGTGCAGGTTAGCTTCACCCTGCCAGTGGCCGACGATGAACGCGCCGTGGAAGCGGCTCGCCAGTTGGGCGCCCGTATGGGGTTGAGCGATGTGCAGGTCTCGCATCACGAAGCGCTCGACAAGGATTTTTCGTTTTTCGTTGTTTACGGAAACCTGAGCCATACGGTTGATATAACCGGAATCAAGGTCGCCACCATCGATTCGAAGATCATGGACATGCACGGTGTCGATGAATTCATCAAAGAAAATATCGGTCGCAAACTGGTTGTCATCGGCGCCAGCACCGGCACCGATGCCCACACGGTCGGCATCGACGCCGTCATGAACATGAAAGGTTACGCGGGTCATTATGGCCTTGAGCGCTACCAGATGCTCGAAGCCTACAATCTTGGCAGTCAGGTTGCCAACGAAGACTTTGTTAAAAAGGCCGTTGAACTTAAAGCCGATGTGTTGCTGGTATCGCAGACCGTTACCCAGAAAGACGTGCATATCAGTAATCTGGTTGAGCTTGTAGAACTGCTTGAAGCCGCTCACCTTCGCGACAAGGTTATTCTTGTTGCCGGCGGGCCGCGCATTACCAATGATGTCGCCAAAGAACTGGGTTATGATGCCGGTTTTGGCCCCGGGAAATACGCGGAGCACGTTGCGTCATTCTTTGTCGATGAGTTTGTTAAACGTAAAATGAAGTAGAAAGGCCCAATGTGAGCCGCTGGCAATTTGTTAAACAGTTCTGCCGCGAACCGAAGCGCATCGGGGCCATTGCCCCGAGTTCTTCAAAGCTGGCGCGTCGTATGCTGCAGCCGATCAATTTCAGCCGTCTGAAGGTGATCGTTGAATATGGCTCAGGCACAGGTGCTTTTACGCGCCAGGTTGTAGAACGAATCGACCCCGAAAAAACCCTGTTTTTTGGTTTTGAACTCAACGAACAGATGAATCGCATCGCCTGTGAAAACGTTCCGGGCATCAGAATTTTTCAGGATTCAGCTGCTGAGATCCGCAAATATCTGAGAAGATACGGGGTCAAGCATGCCGATGCGGTAATCAGCGGTTTGCCCTGGGCGGTTTTTTCAGAGGAACTTCAGGATGACATTCTTTATGAGACGGTGGCCAGCCTGAAAAGGGGCGGTATTTTCACGACTTTTGCCTATCTGCACGGCCTGTTGCTGCCCTCGGGCATCAGGTTTCGGCGCAAGCTCGAAAGGTATTTTTCTGAAGTCAAAACCAGCCCGGTTGTCTGGAACAACATCCCACCGGCGCTGGTTTACTGGTGCCGCAAATAGGCTAGCGGTCGGTGGCAGCTTTTTTTAATGTGGCCTCTGCTTTGCCGTCGATAGATCTGATATGCAGGTCGTGTTGCGGAAACGGAATTTCAATACTGTTCTCACGGAACAGCCTTTCGATTTCGTAATTGATTTCGTTTTTGACTTTCAGGCGAACATCAATGTCGGCAACCCAGGCACGCAGTTCAAAATCAAGTGAGCTGCTGCCAAAATTCATAAAATACACAGCTGGTTCAGGAAATTTCATGACGAAAGGGTTTTCTTGAGCGATTCTCAGTAGTATCTGGGTAACCTTTTGCACATCAGATCCGTAGGCAACCCCAATCTGTATAATGAGCCTGGTCTGGCGGTCAGAGAGAGTCCAGTTGATGACGGTGCTCGAAACCAGATCGCTGTTGGGCACAATCATTTCTGAGCGGTCAAAGGTTTCGACGACCGTTGCCCGCAGACCCAGATTTTTTATGGTTCCCCATTCGCCTTTGATCTGCACGATATCGCCGACTTTAATCGAGCGCTCAAAAAGCATGATGATGCCGCTGGCGAAGTTATTAACGATATTCTGCAGGCCGAAGCCGATACCGATGCCCAGCGCCCCGACGATTACGGTCAGGTTCTGAAGGCCGATGCCAATGGTCGAAAGCCCGGTGGTAACCGCTAGAACTATGAATGCGTAATGAATAAGGCGATTGATCGAAATACCGACCCCACGCTCAACTTTGCGCCTTGGGTAAACTTCTTCTTCGAGAAGCCGCTGCAGCAGCCATGAGATGGTCAACGATGCGTAGACAATGACGATTGCCCAGATCAACATGCCGAGTGAAAGCCGGTAGCCCTCGAGTGAGATGCCAAAAGCGAGCAGATTCTCGGCGGCCAGCCAGATACTGTCGAAAAAGCCCCAGATTGACAGCATCGCGGCCAAAGCAAAAAAGACGACGACCGTATCGATGATGACGCTGGTTCGCTTGATGAACAAATGGTAATGCCGGTTGATCAAGTCGTATTTGCGCACGAAACTGTTGTCGAACAGGGCATCAACAATGCCTCTGAGCACCAGATTGATCATCCAGGCCACGACCCCGATAAATACAGTTTTAATAGTTACGTCGAGCAGGTGGTTGGAAAAAGCCACGTAACCGGCAGCCTGCGACAGAAACACCATTGCCAGCGAAGCGCCACCCGTTTTAACCCCGGCGACGAAGGTCATTGATCTGCCTTCTGCCTGGTTGACCCTGGCACGCCAGAAACAGAGCATGGCCCCCGCCAGGCCGACGGCCGCCGTAAAAACCCGCATGGCCGGAGCCGGCAGTGCAATGAAAGTAAACAACTGAATGGTCAGATATAGCGTGACAATGAAGTAGAGAAGGCGCCGCCGCCAGGTCAGGCTGATCAGCCCACCGATCAGCCGTGCTGAAGATATTGAGATCAGGCCGGCAAACAGCAGCTGAAAAAGCTTCGGAACGGATTCAAAGAGCGGCATCGGCACCAGCAGGCCAAGCAGAAAACTTGCTGACCATGGCCGGGCAACGATAAAACCGAGTTTGAATTTATCAAGATCGCGGTCTTTCTGACTGCGCAGAAACCAGGCGGTTCCGGCAATGAAAAAAATCTGCAAAAACAGCACCCAGCCAAAAGTTTGAAAGAATTTGCGGTCAGGCAGCTCAAAACTGGCGATGCCCAGCCAGAATTCTTCCCATAGGGCTTTGTCGAATTGCATGACAAAGGTTGGGGTGAACATGGCCGGCCGGGATTTTCGAAAAAGATCCTTGCGCATCTCACTCATCAACCGGTCAATATCGCTCAACTGCTTTTGCGTTTCGCGCTGAAGTTCGATGACCTGCTGCTGAAAATTTACCAGCGGCGCTTCGATACCTTCAAGCTTGCCCCGGGCGACGGCGATGATTTCACTGGCATTAGTTACAACGTTGTGCAGCGATGAACCGGTTTCGGCGGGCAGCGCATTTTTCTGGTTCTGCCAGACTTTTTCGTTTTCAGCCCATTTCTGCTTGAGGGTTTCGCTTTTAACGAGTCTTTCTGAGATGTAGCGTGCGTGGCGGCCGATGGCATCGATCAGGGCGCGAATTTCGCTGCGCAGCCCGGAAATTTTTTCGAAGCCGTAACTTCCGGACTCCCTGACTTCGACAAACTGCTGCTGCTGATCATGGAGTTTTTCTTTGTGAATTTTGTGCTCGGCGAGCAGTTTGCTGACGTCGGTTAATTCGGTAATAGTTACGTAAAGGGCGTCAACTTCGTCTTTCAGCGCTTCAGCCTTTGGCAATACCTCAGCCATCGAATCATTGGCGTTGTCAGGGGTGGTAGAGGCATTGATCGCGGGCATCTGCAAGGGCAATGGCCCGATAAACTGGCTGAGATCGATCATCTGAGCCGTTGCGGGCTGACACGCAAAGAAAGCGTGCAAAATCAGCAAAATCAGGCAAAATTTTGCCAGAAACAAATATTGGCGCGGCATTATTAATCTCCTGCACCCACTCTAGCAAAATTAGATTGAATCTTGCAACACTATCCGGCTTAAATGCGGCCCATAAACCTGAGAATGCCTTCGAGAATGGTCCAGGGGTTCGGCGGGCAACCGGGAATATAAAGGTCGACGGGTATCAGGTCGCCGATTCCGTCGTTGACTTCACTGTTGCCCCTGAATAACCCGCCCGAAATAGCGCAGGCGCCTGTGGCAATCACCACTGAGGGTGAAGGCAGGGCGGCATAAGTTTTTTGCAGCGCCAGTTTCATGTTCTGGGAAACTGGCCCGGTAACCAGCAGTCCATCGGCGTGCCGTGGCGAGGCGACGAACTGAATTCCGAACCTGGCCAGATCAAAAGTTGGGGTGCCAAGAACGTTGCAGTCCGCTTCGCAGGCGTTGCAACCACCGGCACTCACCTGGCGGAGCTTGAGGGAACGCCCGAAAATACGCTTGATTTCAGCGCCCATGGCTTCGGCGGTTTTAAATTCGCTGCTGCTGATCAGCAGATCGTTTTTGTGGCGTGCCGCCAGAGAAAATTCGCGGCTGAAACTGATCAGCTTGGCCGGGCAGGCTGGCTCACAGGCGCGACAGAAAATACAGCGCCCCATGTCGATTACCGGGCGGTGGTCTGAACCACAACTGACAGCACCGGTGGGGCAGACATTAATACAGGCTGTGCAGTCATTCTGGCATGTGCCGGTCGCAATCATGGGGCGGCCAGTATAGCGTGGCGCCATTTCCGGTATTTTATCGGGAAACGGGAAGGTACGATACTGTTGGTGCAAGCGGGCTTTAAGAATCTGCAGCATATTTTACCTCACAGGTCGTGGCCGCAATAAGAGAGGTTGAAGCTCTTGTTGCACAGCGGAAAGTCAGATATTTCCTGGTTGCGCAGCGCCAGAGCCAGGCCAAACCAGTTATGAAACGAGGGGTCGGTAATTTTGTAGGTCTGAAGCTTGCCTTGCGCGTCGGTAACCGCCACATGGCAGATTTCGCCGCGCCAGCCTTCGGTGAGGCTGACACTGATTGACGAGGCCGCCATTTTCAGGGGTGTGGTGTTACAACCGGCCGGTTCAGCTGATATATCGGCAAGCATGGCTCTGATGAGCCGCAGTGATTCTTTAATTTCAAGCCAGCGAATGGTGGCGCGGGCGTTCACATCGCCGCACCGGCCGATTTCGATGAGCGGAACAGCGGGTGGGTAATCTTCATAGGCTCCAAATGGATGAGAAAGACGAACATCGGTCAGAAGTGCGCAGGCACGGGCCGCTGGCCCTACCAGGCCGATGGTCACGGCGTCTTCCTGACTGACATGCCCGGTTTCATCGAAACGCGATACTACCGAAGGGGTGTCCCAGATCAGGTCGATGGCCGAAATCAGGTCAGCCTCAATCAGTGTCAGTTTATCGAGAATCTGCTGTTTAAGGGTTGCGTCGATATGGTAACCGACGCCGCCGGTCTTGACCAGACCTCTGCCGAAGCGGTTGCCGCAGATAAGGCCAGTCGTGTTGAGCACGTCGCCCCTGATGCGGCCGCAATAAGATGAAGTCGGCAGAAAGCCGACATCGCCGGCCATGGCGCCGAGGTCGCCGGTATGGTTGGCGATGCGCTCAAGTTCGAGAGCTATACTTCTGATCAGACTGGCATTTTTGTCTGGTTTAAGGCCGGCCAGGGCCTCGTAATTCATGGCAAAAGCGGTTGCGTGGCCGATACTCGTATCACCGGCCGTGGCTTCGAGCAGGCGGATAATTTTTTGGGGAGTTGCGGTGGGAATTGCTTTTTCTATGCCGCGATGCTGGTAGCCAAGCTCAATTTCGAGATGAAAAACCTTTTCGCCGTGGCATTGAAATCTGAAGTGGCCGGGTTCGATAATGCCGGCATGAACAGGCCCAACCGCAACTTCGTGAACTTCTTCGCCATTGACTTCGAAGTAGTCGGTGACGCCTGGCGAAATCTCGCGGTTCTGACCGGCCCGGGGCTGAAACCGTATCGGCTTGAGCCAGGGGTGGCCAAGCATTTCGATGCCGTGTATTTCCGCGATTTCGCGTTCAAACCAGTGGGCCTGCGGAACCTGGGGTGTGAGTGCCTTGAATTTTCGACCACATTGGCAGGCAAACAGTTCTAACTCTGTTGTTTCGTCATCGGCAACAATTGCAATCATGGTTGGCTGCTCACCTGGCAGCACGAACAGCGAGGCCAGGCGCACGCCTTTCTGGGTCAGGGTAATCAGATGCTGCCGAAAGCCTTCGATTTCCATGACCGGCAGTCGATCTAATGTTGCGCAGGTGCCGTTTTTAATAGTCAGCTGGTTTTTCACAGTATTGCACCTCCGAGAAGGGTGGCTGCCCCGTTGATGGCGGTTCTGAAAGAATCAGGCAGATAGAAGCCGAGCACTACAGCCGCCGACAGAAAAAAGACCGGCGTGATCAGCTGTAACACAGTTTCGCTAACCTCGTGTTCTTCGGCCGGAGCATGGTGTCTGCCATGTTTTCGGGTGTGTTTATGTGGTGAATCATGGTCGTCACGGTGATGATCACCACTGGATAAGGGCTTTTCGGATTGAACGCCCTGGGTCATCTGCATAAAAATGGTCAGCATGCCGATGAAGACGATCAAGAGAAACAGCAGGTAGAAAGCGGCGATATACCAGCTGCGGGTGACCAGCGCAGCACGCAGAATGGTGAATTCGCTGATGAAAGTTCCGAAGGGTGGTGTGCCGGTGATGGCCAGAAACCCTGCCAGCCACAACATGCCTGTGTAAGGCAGGCTTTTCAGCAACCCGGTCACCTTTTCTACCTTTTTGGTGTCGAATGCCGAAAGAATATTGCCGGCGAGCAGAAAGAGCGAAGATTTGACCAGTGAGTGGCAGATGGCGTGCAGCATGGCGCCGGCGATTGCCGCGCCACCCAGACCGATACCGGTGGCCAGGATTCCCATGTGCTCGACGCTTGAATATGCGAGCATCCTTTTATAATCGGGCTGATGTAGAATAAAAATGCCCGAAACGCCCATTGAGACGATGCCGGCAATGACAAGAAGCTCAGATGCAAAAGCGGCGGTGGCGGGCAGGGCGACGCAGACCTGATAAATGCGAAGAATACCGAGAAAGGCACAGTTCAGAAGGCCCCCTGAAAGCATAGCCGATACGGGTGACGGCGCTTCGCTGTGGGCATCTGGAAGCCAGGTATGCATTGGCGCAAGACCCATTTTGGTGCCGTAACCCACCAGAACAAAGATAAAGGCGACCTTCAGCCACCTGACCTTGAGATAGCCGGCGTAAAGAACCAGCCCGGCGGGGGTAAAGAGCTCAACATGATGCGTAGCGGTCATCGCCAGAAAGAAAACACCCATCAGCGCCAGCGCGATGCCAACTGAACAGATAATCATGTATTTCCAGGCGGCTTCGAGCGAGCGTCGGCTGCGGTGATAATATATCAGCGGTGTGCTTGCCAGGGTCGTGGCTTCGATGCCGATCCATTGCAGGCCGAAGTGCATACTGAGAATCGCCAGACTCATGGCCGCGAGAAATAACTGCATACAGGCGGCATAGATGGCGTTACGGTTTTTGAGAAACTGCCAGTTGGCAAGATCAGAACCGTCTTCTTGCGGGTGTTTGTCGAGGTAGACCATTGAATAGATGGCTGAACCGGCGAACAGCAGACTGGTCAGCGACAGAAAAATTCGGGTAAGGTGGTCGACGCCGAGCCAGACGCCGTTCAATTCTCCGGCGTCGCCTTTGCAGAGGCGAATGACCAGAAAAAGATGCACAAAGGCGACTATTACAAGGATATTCTTGCGCAGGCGCTCTGAATCAATAAATAACGAAATAATGCCGGTAATTACCGGAAGAATGATCAATGCCCAGGCGGTATTCATTCGTCTGCCTCCTCAACCACCGTAGCGGCAATTTCAAGGTCTGAAAGTTCGTTGAAGCGGTCGGCATCAAGGTGATCAAATTCACGGTCAATATGGAAAAGCATGATGCCCATGAGGAAAATTCCGACAAAAACGTCGAGCAGAATGCCCAGTTCAACCATCGTTGAAAATTCGCTGCCAAGACTCAACCCGGTGGTGAACACCCCGTTTTCGAGCACCAGAAAGCCGAGGGTCTGGGTAAGCGCCTTGCGACGGGTCATCAGAAGCAACAACCCTGAAAAAACCAGAAAGAAGCCGCAGGTAAGTGCCACCGGAGATGCGATCGGGTCGGTTTCCAGCAGGGTGCTGACGATCCAGCCAGAAACGGCCAGAAGAAAGACACCGCACAGCATCGAGGCGCCGAAGCTGATAAAGGGTTCAATTTCGCGTTTGGTACCTGAGACAATCATGGCTTTATTGAGCAGCCATGGCAAAAGCCCGCTTTTCAAAACGATACTGGTAATCGAGAGGATGACCAGACCTGGGGTGAGATGCCCTGGCCCGACTGCGAACAACTGCAGAAGGCCAAGCAGCAGACCCTGAAAAGCCACCATGCGGATTGCGACACGCAGGCGACTCGAACCGAGCAGTAACAGGCATGATAATGTAAGTAGTGTAGCGATGCTGTTCATGATATTTTCAGTTCCCTGCAATCTTGAGAATCAGAGCAATAATGGCGAGAGCGCCAGAACCGACAATGAATTTCGGAATATGAATCAGCCGCATTCTGGCGATCGTTGATTCAATCATGCCGATCAAAACGGCAACCAGAAACATGCCTGCTGCGAAAACCGGAAAATGCAGCAGGGTTGGCATGGCCGGAGTGCTGATCACCAGCCCGACCAGAAGACCCGAAAACAGCCAGAGTTTATAGGCCGCGGCGTATTCGATCATCGCCAGATCCTTGCTGCTGTAATCGAGAATCATCACCTCGTGAATCATCGTCAGTTCAAGATGGGTGTTGGGGTCATCGACCGGAATTCTCGCATTTTCGGTGAGCAGTACGATCATCCAGCTCACGGCGATCAGCAGCATAATGGCAGGGTTCTGTTGCCAGTGCCCGGGCGACAGTTCGGCAAAAATGCCCGAGATACTGAGACTGCCGGTTTCGTATATCAGCACGAGCAGCCCGCAGAATAGCGCCGGCTCAGCAAGGGCGCTATAGAGCACTTCACGGCTGGCGCCCATTCCCTCAAAGGCTGAACCGCGGTCAAGAGCCGCCGTTACCATAAAAAACCTCGCAATGCCCAACAGGTAGGCCATAAAGATGATGTCACCCGAAAAAGTGCAGCAGGCCGGGTTGAAGAAGCCGGGCATCAGCAGGCCGGCACCGATGGTGGCGAAGAAGATCGCGAAGGGTGCGAGTCGGGTGAGCAGCGTTGCGGTGCGGCTATAGGTCGCTGATTTGTGCATCAGTTTAAACAGGTCAAAGTAGAGCTGGGTAACCGGGGGGCCCTTTTTGCCGCCGAAGAAGGCTTTGACCTTGTTGATAATACCCGGAAACAAAGGGGCAAGAAACAGCGACAATATAAACCAGAGGATCGATGTGTTATTGATCATATTACAGCTACTTTCCAGAGCAGCAGGGCGAGAAGTGCAATGGCCAGATAGCCGACATAAAGGTGCAGATGGCCATGTTGCAGTGCTCTGAGTGGAACCACCAGCCGGTCAATCAGGGCGAAAAGCGGCAGAAAAAGGTAGCGCAACAGGGAGTCGGGCGCTTCA
Organism: Candidatus Rifleibacterium sp.; assembly: GCA_035352635.1. Taxonomy (GTDB): domain Bacteria; phylum Muiribacteriota; class Ozemobacteria; order Ozemobacterales; family Ozemobacteraceae; genus Rifleibacterium. The sequence continues at coordinate 15,248 of DAOPYA010000012.1, read as the reverse complement.
GTTCTAAAACTGGCGTGTTGCGGGAACAGGCCGCTGACCTTTTCGCCATGGCGAAAGGGTCTGACGATACTCGAAAAAACTTCAGAAACAGGCTGAGAGAAAGATGACGAAGTATATTGAATACGTGCATTGGGGGCGGCAAAACCGCAGTCCCAGGTGGGGCGATCCTGGACTTCGCCTTTGGAAAAGCGGCTTTTCTGGATGCGCCAGCCCAGCATGACCAGTATGATCAATGCCAGTGAAAAAGCCGATATGGCACGCAAAGGCACGGCCGACAGCAGAAGATCATCGGCCGAAAACAGCATGCCGGCGGGGGCGCCGATCTCGGCAACAACGCGTGAAACCGGCAGCAGTAACCAGGGCGACAGCAAAGCCACTGAAAAAATAGCCAGAACGAGAATTGCCATGGGGAGCCTTACCAGCGGTTTTATTTCCATGGGTGGTGGTTGTTTTTCTTCTCGCGGTGCGCCGAGAAAAACCAGCCCGAAGGTTCGTGAAAAACAGGCGGCGGCCAGGCCGCCGATGAGACCAAGACCGGCCAGCACAGTAGCAGAGAGCAGCAGGGCTGATGAGGTTCCGAGGCGGGTCGCTTTAAGCCCGGCCAGAAAAATGAGAAATTCACTGACAAAATTGTTGAAGGGCGGGAGACCGGCAATGGCGGCCGAACCTATTCCAAAGGCAAGGGCCGTGAACGGCATCGACTTCGCGAGCCCGCCCATTGACTCCAGTTTTCTCGTTCCGGTGCCGAAATAGACGGCCCCCGAACCAAGAAACAGCAGGCCCTTGCAGATTGAATGATTGAGAATGTGCATCAAGGCACCGGCTAAAGCTGCAAAGGCCATGGCCGGCAGCTTCCAGATGGTGGCAAGCACTGCACAACCGAGAGCCATGAGAATAATACCGGCGTTTTCCATGCTGCTGTAGGCGATGACTTTTTTAAGGTCATGCTGCACCAGCGCGGTGATCAGGGCAAAAACCCCGGTTAACAGGCCGCCGAACAGCAGGGTCCAGCCCCAGGATGCCTGTTGAACCGGCAGAAACATCATGACCCTCACCAGCCCATAAAAGCCCATTTTGCTCATCGCACCCGACAGAACTGCCGAAACATGAGCGTCGGCAAAGGTATATGAATCAGGAAGCCATACATGTAACGGAATCAGCCCGACCTTAACGCCAAACCCGAACAGGGCGAGAAAAAAAATCGTCGAATAAGAACCGTAGGTGGCTGGAGCATTCAGAAACTGGTCGAATTCAAACGAGCCGGCCGAAGCGCTCAGCAGACCGAAGAGAATGAACAGGCCGGCTGTGCCGATGTGACTGGCCACCATAAAACGCCAACCGGCGTTGCGAACCGTGCCGATTTCGCTGCGGTGTGTAATGAGAAAAAAAGCTGCAACCGACATGATTTCCCATTCCATGAGAAAGAGGACAGCGTTGGCGGAAGCGAGCAACATCAACATCGAGGCAATCAGCAGGTTATAAAAAAACCAGTAACTGCCCAGGGCATGCTTTTCGTCATAATGGGCGGTAGCGGCGGCATAAATTGCTGCGAGTGAGCCGAGCAGAATAACAGGCAGTGCGAAAAATGCCGATACCTGGTCAAGGCAAAGGGTAGCCGGGCCGAGGGGCAGGTTGAGCAGATAGCGACCGGTATCAGAAGCAAAAAACAAGCTTTGACAGACAGTCACCAGGGCCATTGCACAACCGGCAAGACACGAAAGGGCGCCGATCGCTGAAGAAAGGTTGCGCATGCGGCCAAAAAGTCCGGCGAAGCTTCCGCCGACTATAATAATCAAAATTGCGGTTAAAAAGAGCTGCATATATAACTACCTCTGGGTGCGTATCAGTTGCATGTGCTTTTTTACGCCTACTGCTCACCTTTTGCAAGTCTTTTAAAAAAAATCTCGCAGAATACAGAGAGATTTTGCATTTGATCTGGCGCATACGGTGGGCCTGGGGTCAGCATTTTTGCCCCCCTCGGCAATCATTGTACGCATGTACCCGTAAAATTAAAAAAAAGTTAGCTTACTCTTGGAAATTACGAAAATTTCGGTTAGAATGAAAAGCACGGAGATTCCTGCACCTCGCTGAAAATATTGAAATTGTTTCGCAGAGCATGGTTACGGTTCTGATTCGGTTGTCGCGATGAGTGGTTTCAATATAATCTGATCTGCAGGTTGACCCGGTGGTGTTTTGGGTTCTTTTGTTGCTGCTTTGACTTCTTTTAACGCGTAACGATCAATGATTATCCTTGTCAGAGCACAGCAGAGACTGCATGAAGAGTATAGTGTTACCTCTCGTTTGAAAGGTGATAGAGTAGTGATTAGAAATTGCCTGCCATTGCTTCGTATCCGAATTGCTTTATCTAAAGTCGCCTGCCTCGGGCTGCTTTTGTTGGTTTTGTGCTGGCCTGCAACCGCCGGCGCGGTTCTCAATGTCGTCAGTGAATTGTCGGGTCGTGACTGCTCCCCCTGGGAGCGCACCGAACTCATTGCAGACGACGACGCGCATTTTATTGCTGAGCCTTTTCATCTGAAGAGTCGTCATACTCACAGCATTGTTTTAAAAGCCTTCGGCACCGCCAAACCACATTCGCGCAATTTTCTGCTGCATTTCGCCCCCCGCTGGGATCGCCCCCGCCAGAAAGTGCCGGTTTTGCTGGTGCATGGCGCCGGTGATAACGCCTGCCGGGGTTTTTGCCACCCATATTCCTTCGACCTCCCCGAATCCGGAACCATTGACAAACCAGGTATGATGCAGCATCTGGTCCGTGAGGGTTTTTCGGTGTTTGGTATAACCTTTTCACATCCGCATGGCGATAACTTTTTGCAGGCGCAGCAGGTTGCCAATGCTATCGCCCGCATTCGCGAGCTGACCGGTTCCGAAAAGGTCGATATTGTCTGTCACAGCAAAGGTGCCATGTCGGTGCGAATTTATGCTTCCGATCTCGGCAGTGAATACCCTGAATATGCCTGGTTGACTCCCTTTCGCCACGACATCAGAAAAATCGTTTTTGTCGCATCGCCTCTCAAGGGCATTGATACTGCCTTCAGATATTACATGTATAATTTTACTGTCATGCAGCAAAAACTTGCCGCGCCGCTTGGCCCGCGTTCAATGGCCTGGCAGGGCATGTATGTCGACAATGAAAGCCACAACCGGCTTTTTCCGGGGCAGTTTCAGATGTTGCATAACTGGGCCAACGATGGCATTGACCTGAGTGGTCAAAGTCTTACTGCAGATGCAAATATTACGTGTAAAGCGCTTTATAACGGTGGCGTCAGTGCGATGCTTGTTTCAGATGGCATTGATCGTGCTATACAGGAATCCGGAAATGTGATAGACTCTCTCTGCAAAAAGGGAGTCGACCCCTCGATCACCTGTCATATTCTCGCCGGTACCGACCAGAAAATCGACACTCTGAAGCTTTTCTGGCTTGAGCTTCCGGTCGGCGAATTTGCTGACAGCAGCGACGGGGTCTTGTTTCTCAAGAGTGCGACCTATAAGAAGGGTTTGACAGCCCGCGGTGCCAAGGTTGCCAGTGTCAAGACACTGAACATGCACCACGTTGGCGTGACCGTTCGGCCAGAAGCGCTCAATCACATTTCCGAGGTTTTACGTGAAAGAAATTCTGATTAAAAAATACGACAACCGTCGTTTGTATTGCGTTGAAGAAGCCAGATATGTTTCCCTCACCGAGATTCGCGATTTTTTGCAACGCGGCGACAAGGTCAAGGTTGTCGAAAAAACCACCGGCAAAGATATCACCAAATACATTCTGATGCAGGTGATGCTCGAAGACCGCTATGAACTGGTGCCGACCTATTTTTACCAGATGATGCTGCAATCACAGCCCGAAGCACTCGATTATTTTTTCCAGCAGTTCTTCCCCTGGATGATGAGCATGTACAAAAACTACCAGGAAGGCAAATTCGCGTTGCCGAGCATGCCCGGCATGCCAGCCATGCCCAGCACGCCGTTTCAGAATCCCTGGATGCAGATGCCCAACCCTTTTCAGGGCATTAACCCTTTTATGCAGCAGGCGGCGACCCCGCAGTCAACCGCGACTGCTGCCCCTCCGCCCCCGGCCGGCAAAAAAGCGGGCAAACCTGAGGCTCCCGCCTCCGGTGATGATAAAATGGCCGAGATTCTCAAGCGCCTGCGCGAACTCGAAGAAAAGCTGCACTCAGAGTGATAACTTGCGTTGCTTCTGAACGCTGAGAGCGTTAGAATCGGGCGACTGTTTCACATGGAACAGCCGCCTTTTGCTTTAGCCTGCTCTGACAGGGGTTTATATCAGATATGCTTCTTTAAAAGTTTTCTGACCGGCCCTTCACCGACTGTAAAAATTTTTTGCCCCCGACAAACCCGCTTTCTGTTATGATTATATTATGAAATACAAACTGACCGGTGGGGTACTGTTGGTGGTTTTGCTGCTTCTCGCTGTCTTTGCATCAGGCTCTGACGGCAAGCGGCGCAGCAGGGCATTGGCGATCATGCGCCAGGCCCGGGAGTTTCATCTGGCCGGGCGACATGCAGATGCCCAGAATATGCTGCTCAAAGCCCGCTTCATCTGGAAAGAAATCCCCGAGCCAGACTGGGCGGCAGGGTCTCACCAGGCATCTTCAGCACAAGACTATGCAGTTTCTATGCAAAAACGCCACTCTGACCGGGTGGCCGCAATTCTTCTTGAGGCCCGGCAGGCTCACACGCGCTGGGATACGGAACGCGCCCGGGCGCTCATCGTGCAGGCCCGCATTCTTGAACCCGGTTTGCCTGACCCTGAATGGCTTAAAAGCCCGCCCGGGCCTCGGGTTGCAGCCGAAAAGCCTCTTGACCGCCAGCAACTTCTGGCGCAGTTGCGTGCCAGGCCTGATGAGGCAAGCATGCTTGCCCTCGAAAAGCATCTAAGAGATCACCCGGGTGACGAAGAAGCCCGCAAACTTCTCATGCAGACGGCGATCTCCGTCGGTGCTGTCAATGTGTTGCAGCGCCTTCCCGGTGCCGGTGGCCGGCAGACTGATGGGCAATTGCTGCTCGTCTGCCTGAAATGGTTCGGGCTGCTGCTGATTCTGGCCACGCTGATCTGGCAGACCCACAGTCTCTGGGTTGATTTTAAGCAGCATTGAGCGGTATCGATTCATCGATCACGATGGCGACGGGGCACTGTCATTTCCCCTGAATTACGCCCGCCACCATGAAGTATTTGCATTTTTATAAAAATAAGACTGTCATAAGAACACGGAGATTCATCATGTTGAACAATATTGGCACTGGTAAGCAAGGCTTTGTTTTGGTTTTGCTCGTGGCTTTGCTGGTTTTTTGCCAGGCCAATCCGGCGACGGCTTTGCAGCAATTACGATACCCCACTTTCGCCACCCCCTGGACAGAAACAGGCAAAGTTTTAGCTGCTGAGCCTGTTCTGTTTTCTAACACGACCCCTAATACTTCGGGGAACGGTCGCCGGGGTCTCTATGAGCGTCCCAATCAGTCAGGCACCAAGCAGGGCGATGGTTACATGCAACTGGCATTTCCGGCCGTCGCTAAAAATGCTTCAACCACAGTATTGGTGCTTCTGTCTGTCAGAGAACCTACTCTTGCAAAACAGGCCAATAAGTGGTCGATGACCACAAAGGGTACCATCAGAAAATCCGATGAAACGGTAATTGCTGACCTTTTTAGCCGCACTTTGATTGAAGGTCAACAAACAGATACCTGGCAAGATCTGACCTGGAGCGGCACTCTGGCGCCTGCCGGTGTGAACGAACGCCTTTTCCGAATCTACTGGTTCATAGAGATCGTTGCCAACAACAAAGATCAGGTTGGAGCCGACTTCAGTGACGTTTACCTGCACATGAGCCCTTGCGGCCTGGCGGCCGCCGAAGAAGCGGTTGATGGTGGCGGAGTCACCCTCACCTGGAACCCAAGCGCACCGGGTACTGGCCAGCCGGGTTTTGATCCTGCCACCGCTCCATATCGTATTTATCGCCGCACCGACCCTCTGGCAGAATGGCAGTTGATCGCCCAGTGGCCAACCGCGCCATGGGTGGCACCGGCGGCCACCACCTATACAGATACCACCTCACCTGCTTCAGAGACCGTATATTACTGCATAACCGATTTCGACACCAATCTTTATGAATCGCCAAAGTCGCCCGAAGCTGTTTTTAAACCGGCCAGGCTGGTAATCGATGAGGTGACATCTGGTTATGAATCGGTCACCATCGGTCAGACGGCCGAAGTTTATGTTAAGCTGCACAACTCTGGCAACAGCCCCATCGATCTTTTTGCCCTCGAACTTGATTTTGAAGGCCCGGCTTCAGCGGCCTACTCTGTCGTGCCGCCGACCCTGTCGCCGGCTGCGCCTTTGACGCTTGCCGGGGGAGCGAGTGCCACTCTGACTTTTCAGGTGACCATACTCGATAACCTCACTGCCCCGGGCTTCGAAACGATAAATGCTTCGGGGGCAGCACGTGCCACCGTCCGCAACCTTACCGTCACCGATACCCAGGCCGACGACGACAAGAAAGAACGCTGGACGATCTGCTGGCCAGCTTCCCTTGAAATTACCGAAATAACTGTACCGCCCCGGGTTTTTCGTGGCCAGGTCGGAGCCACCATAGACATTACTACCCTGAATAACGGTGGTGAGAACGCGGCGGGTGAATGGCTCAATACCGCGTTTAAGTTTGAGCCGGGCGGCGCCGTCGATTTCACCAACCTCAGACTTGACCCGTTGAATACTTTGCCGGTCGAGATTAGCCAGAATAATACCATTACCAGGCGTTATCTGGTCGATGTTTCGGCGAATGCCCAGATTGGGCCTTGCAATATTTTTGGCCGCATCTATTACCAGGATGTCAACCTGCGGGGCGACAGCGATTTCTGGACTGACTTCGATGATTCACCGGTCGCTTCCTGGTCGGTTCTGGCCGGTATCATGCGCACCTTCAGAACGTCATCGTATCTGACAGCCACCAGTACCTTCAATGCCGGCGCCAACAACGTGTTTGCCAAAGCTGAGAACCTGCAGCCTCTGACCAGTCATCGCTTCAGGTGGTTTGACCCTGATGACCATGAGGTTCTGACCAGCGGCATGGTGCAGACCAACGATCTGGGGGTCATGACCTATGAATTCCCGCTGACTGGTGCAGCCCATGGCCGCTGGCGGGTGGTGGCAACCAAGCCGCTGCTCGACACGCCACTTGCCGAAGCTTATTTCTGGGTCCAGGACCCGGCTGCTATTTCAATCAGTCTGGGCATTCCGCCAATAATTGTCGAAAATCGCTACTTCAACGCTACCATGACGATGACCAACATCGGTGAAGCGGCAGTTGCCCAGGCCTATGCCGGTTCGATTCTAAGAGTTAACAGTGTGGGCAACGCCAGTCTGGGTTCATTGCCGACTCCGACCTACCGTACCATCAGTGGCTTTGGAACTGGTATGTTCAGCTGGGGTTTTACTGCCACCACCATGGGTTCCTACTCATTGGAGGTAAAGGGCTACGGTTACGACGACAACGACGGACGCTTTCTTGAAACGGCGAGTGTAACCAGCAATGTGGCCACGATCACCACGGCGCCAGTTCTCTCGGTAACCGGGGTGAGCGAGACCTATGACAATGTATCACCAGGGCAGGCAAACCTGACCGTCAATATGGATATCGCCAACACTGGCGGCTCGCCGGTGTATGTTAATGCTGCGTCTCTGACCTTTGATTCTGGCGCAGTTGCCCAGAGTTACACCCAGGTTTACGCTTCGCCGCCGGTATTTCCGTTCGTTCTCGATGGTAACTCAACCGCAAGAATCGTTTTTACGGTGGCGGTTGATGCGAGTTCACTGCCGGGTGCTGCGCTTATCAGGGGTTCTTTTACCGCATCCGAGGTTTACGATCTGGCGTGGGGCTACGGAGTGCCGCACGGAGGTGGCACCGGGAACTGGACGGTTGCCGACGTTTCTTACGGTGAATGCAGTGCCAACCAGGATTTTCTGCCGCAACAGTATACGTTTAACCAGAATCAGAGAATTTATGTCAGATTTCATAATGTGCCCGACAGTAAAAAAAATAATTATGCTGTTCTTTTTTTCGATGATGAAACCCTCGGAATCATCGGTGATGAGCGGGAGTCGGTCTATGGTATTCCTGCCAATACTGAAAAGACGGTGACCACCAATGTTCAGCTGCCTGGCGACGCAGCAGTCAGAAAGTGGCGGGTTGAGTGCTGGGAAGCCGGTACTTCAGGGAAGCCAGTCGGCACAGAAGCTCTTGCAACGCAGTATTTTTGGGTCGAATACCCGGGGCAACTGGTTGCAACGCTGACGGTCAATGTTGAAGATGGCGTCGATCTTGGTGAGCCGATTACGGTAACCATGTCGCTGGCCAATGAGGTTGCCAGCAGTGCTGTCGTTTACCCGGCTTCGGCCACGACACCGATTAAATTCGCCGGCACCGGTGCGGTCAGCCCCTTGACTTACCCATCACCTGATACGGTCAGCATTCAGTATGGCTACCCGGCCACCTTCACCTGGACATTCATGACCGATGCTTATTCGATCTTCGATACTTTTCAGTTGACATCGACGGCTACCGGCGTCGATCGTAACACGGCCAGCGCCCCTGAACTCGAGCGTCTTTATCCTTCAGTAACTGCATTTAGCAAGGCGTTTCGTATTTATGACCGCAAAATGACCATTTCCCCGATAACCCTCGATTTTGGCACCATGATTCACGGTGAAACCAAGGTCATCGATGGCATAACCATCAATAACACCGGCAATGCCACAATGACCAATATTCAGTGGCAACTTCTCGACCTCGAAAGCCCCGAAGAAAACAAACTGCCTCTCAGTGCCTTTTTCCCGCTGCCTTCCCCGGAGGCTCCTTTTACCCTGAATGCTCCCGGCATTCAGACCGGTTCTTTTACTCTGACGCTTCCTTACAATCAGGCTTCAGGCACTTATGAGAAGCTTCTCTGGGTCTACGACGACGTCAACTATGATACGCAAAAAAATGCTACCGAGCCGGCGGCATCATTCACCGTCAGAGTCACTGCCAGCGAATGCAGCCATCTGGTTGTATCGCCGCAGATCATCGATCTGGGCGGCTGGCCCAAAAATATCACGACCGCTTCGAAAACCCTTAGTCTTTTCAGCGGCGGCAACCTTGACCTGACGAATGTAAAATTCAAAGAAATAGCTTCCGACTCAAGTTTGACGACGCTGAATGTTCTGCCGGCAACTCTTGGCAGTATGGTTGCCGGTTCGGTTGCGGTGGCCGAGGTGTCGGCGAGTATCGGGGCTGAAGGCAGCGGGCCTTATATTGCTACCTGGTCGGCCTATGATGATGGAAAATATGCCAGCGCCACTTTTCAGATTCGCTTTTCGGTGGGTGCCAAGGTTTTCGATGCTACTTCCGACCCGGTCAACCCGGTGCCGCAACCGGTTGCCATGGGCGCCGGCAATCCTGACAACAGTATCGAAAACGTCTCGTTCACGATTCGCAACACCTTGCCGGCCGGTGAACTGCCGATCCTGGCGCCCCGGTCTTACTGCACGGGTTTGCAACGCACCACGAGCAGCCCCGATCACACCCTGCCACCCGAAGACAACATCATTGTCGAACTGCCGGCCGGGCCGATCCCCTATGGTGAAACGCGCCTGGCAACCCTGTCGATATTCATTCCGCCCGGCACGCCTGAGGGCGACTACGAAGGTGTTATAACCATCTATGACGACGAAGATGGCTTTGATTCAACCTCTGCTTTCGATATGCAGGTAACGCTTACCGTTAACCCGTTTTTTGCCATATCGGTGCTCGATCAGACCGTAGATGTTGGGGGTATTTCGCCCGACGGCTTCAAACAGAAAACTTTCAAATGCATGAATATCGGCAGTTTGCATCTCGCGAGTATCTCATGGCTGATGAGTGCTTTCTCTCCGGTTATTCCGGTGGGCAACTATTCGATTGAGGTGCCTGCGAACGCCGCGATCGGCACTCTGTTTCTGGCGACCGTAACCATGGATCTCAGCGGTCAGGCCTTTGGCACCTACCTGGCTTCTCCTTCATGGCTCTATAACGACCTGGATGGTGGCGGAAAAAGCGACCCGGCCGATGCGGCTGATAATTTTGGTGTCAAATGCCAGGTCGGCAATTTCGATCTGGATATCATCAATACGGCCCTTGTGGCGAGCGGGGTTCCGAATGCCCTGTCTGATGTGGTTGGCTTTGAAGTCTACAACACCGGCAATCTCGACCTTGAACTGCCAAAAATTCGGGCGATAGCGGATCTCACTCTCGATGCTTCGAACAAAATTTCTACCACCGCCTGTGTTTTTACTACCATACCGATAATCAAGCCGCATACGGGCAATTACGGTAGCTGGGCAGTGCAGACGCCGCCTGCAACCATGGATGGTGAATATGTTGGTAGTCTGAAAGTCTGGAATGACGATGATGGCGATGGCTACCCCGGTGATTTTGAGGCTTCTGATACGGTGGCCGTCACCATGAAGGTGTTGCCGAATACCTCGATGATCGCCACCCCTGACCCTTGTCTGTTGCCGGTCACCAGGCCCGGCGGAACTGCTACCGCCAAATTCCATGTGGTAAACACTGGCAACCGGGTGGTGGCGCTGAGTTCTATTACTAAAGCCGCGCTTATCCGAACCTCCGGCGGCAGCATTCCGGTTGGTAATATCGGCTTTACCGCCATACCGGCCAATATTCCGGTTGCGCCGGCTGATGGCTATCTGGCCACGGTCACAGCAACGGTTACTGTGCCGCCCAGCCAGGTGCCGGGCACCTATTCCGGTATTCAGGTTATCAACTACGATGGCAAACAGCTGACCTTCGTTCTCGAGATAACGGTTGGTGAGAAGAAGATTGCAGTAACCAGCCCGGTTCTGTTGGGCACTTCGTACCCGAAAGATTCGGTTTCGGCGAGTTTCAACGTTACCAATGAAAGTTCAACGATCGTTCTCGACAGCATCCGCTGGTTGAAGGCAGATTTTAATACCTCAGGCGCCGAAACTTTTTCTGCCGCTGCCCTGACTTTTTCAGATGAAGATGGTTTCGGGGTCGCGCCCAGTCAGACGAAAGCCATGACGGCTTTTGTGACGGTACCCGCCGGGAAGCCGGCGGGCAATTATATTGCCACCATTACCGCTTTCGACGACCAGATTGCCAACGGGGCCTATGATGATGGTGAAGCTTCGCGAACCTTTCAGATTCATTTGACGGTAGGCAGTCGGGCGGTTCTGACCTTTGTCGATTCTTCATTGATCGATACCGGTGGTGCCCCCGCCGGCACCTTGAGCGCCCCGTCGGTGGTCATACCGATCATTAATGAAGGCAATATTGCCCTTAACAATCTTACTTTCTTGTCAACCAGCCTCAGTGGGCCAGGGCCGTCGATAGCCGGTGGCAATGTTGTGGTTTCTGGCCTGAGTAATCCTCTGGCAGTTGGTGTTACCGATGCTGATGTTTCGGTATGTATAAACGTTCCTGCCGGTCAGAATTCCGGTATTTATTCTGGTTTTCTCAGTATTTACGACAGCACTCTTCTGGCAACGCACCCTCTCGCTTCATGCACCCGCAAAATCACCATTTTTGTGCCACCCGACGCAAGCGGGCCAGATATCGCTTCTGGCGCCATCTACCAGGAAATTGCCACAAAGACTTTTTCGACCGGGGACCCCGAGACCTTTATCTTCTCTGCGTTTGTTGCGGCGACCGGTTCGGTGGGTATCGGTTTTATGGAAACGCTGCCTGACGAGAGCATCAGCAGTTACGAAGGTATCGTTTTTGATTTTGCAAATTTGACCCTTATCAAAACTAGTCCGGCGATCACCGCGTGTGATGCTGTGCCGATCGAAGTCCAGGATGGTTTGTCCTGGTACCGCATCTATATGACCTTCGATTACAAGTTTGACGAAAATATGGCCAGCCACACTTACATTATTCTCAAAAATGCTACCCCTGATGAGGTTGTGGCCGTTGCTTCCTATTCAGCCTGGTTTGATGGCATTCAACTCGAAAAGACGGTTATCCCGGGCCAGACAAGGCCAACCGCCTTCCGGTCGCGCCCCAAGCTTATTTCGCCTTCAGATGCGCTGAGTGTTGATGGCAAGACCCATCATTACGAGTGGTAGGCCACACCAGTTGATTATTTGCCCTGATTATTTGGGGCAGGCGTTGCCTGTTTAACATAAAATCAGTAGAATTGTAACAAATTCATAATTGAGGAAAAGGTTTTATGATTAAACAGGCAGCGATTTTTCAGCTTCTGATGATGCTTTTTATTCTTACCAGCTTTGTACAAGGGCGATTGCATGCGAATCAGCTTGCCTATGTGTTTCCGCCAAATATTTCGTTGCAGATTATCGATCAGCAGGCTGAAGCCGGCGGGAAAATAAGACTGACAGCTGTTATTGAAAGTCGTCTTGGTAGCCTCGAAAACCTCGAACTGTTTTTTGAAAGTTCAAAAGACATGCAGGTGCTCAGTAATACCAGTATTCTCAAAAGCCTCGCTGTCGGGTCGGCCCGAAAAATCAAGATTCTGGCGGTTAAAACCGGCAAACCCGCTGACGAGATCGGTTCATGGTTAAAAATGGGGGTCAGATTCACCCCTGATTATCAGGCCATTAAGGTCGCTGTGAGCGATCAGGCCAAATACCCCGATGATTTTGAGCGCCAGAAACTGCTCGATGTAGTCGAAAAAAATTCGCAGGCTGCCGCCCGCTACCTTGAAGCGGTGCGCCACTTTATTACACAGTAACAAGTGACAATAATGCCACGAAAACTTGCGATTCTGTCTTTGTTGTTGTGTCTGCTTATCGTTTGGCCCGGGCTGGTTTCGGCCCTGACTTTTACGACTACCTATACGGTGATTACCGGTTATGGGCCGGTCGCCTCGTTTTCACACCAGTTGCCGGCCGGCGAAAGAGTCATCAGGGCCGGCGACAAGACCAACGCTTACCTGGTCAAGACAGTTTCTGTCAGAGATGAAGCGCATCTGCTTCAGCTGATGGGGGCTTCTGACGCCGCTGCCTTGACTGACATACAGAAGGGGCTGCTTGAGAGCTACCGCTTCGCGGCATCGCAGCGTTTTGACCCTCTCAAAAGCCGGGTTCCGGGTTCGTCGCCGGCGATTAACCTTGAACTGGTCGATATTAACGGTTATACCGACAGCAGTCGCTACAAAACGGTTGTCGATGATTTCTGGCCCCAGAATGCCAGAGTTTTTCGCTATGTCGGCACTGACCTTGAAATGAACTCAGATATCCGCATCAGCGGCACCGATTGTCTGGGTTTCGGCCCCGAAACGGCAAAGGCGATGCAGAGCACCTTCGCGCATGAATTCGGTCACGCCATGGATCTCACCCTGACCGAAAATAACGCCTACGGGCACGATGGCTCGCACTACATCAACGAAAAGATCGCCCCCAAGGCATCTTTTGCCGAAGGCTTTGCCAACTTTATCAAAATGCTCTTTTTTCCTGAAGAAGAACCCCGCTTCAGAGAAACGGTTAAAACCGTCAAAATCGAACGCCCTGAGGGCGGTTATGACGAGTTTCCGCTCACCGATACCCGCCTGGCCGGTGAGGGCTACCTTAACGTTGAAGCGATTAATACGCTGATTTTTACTCGCCTTGCAGCCGAGCTGCCTGATGGTCAGAAACTCGTGCTCGATTCTTTTCAGAAGCACAATACGGGCGAAAACCGCATGAGCAGCTTTTTAAAGAATTTTATTGCTGACCACCCGGCGCATGCCGAAACGGTTGCCAGAATTCTCAATCGCGAAACCGCCGGTCGGTTGACTGACGAAGAAATGCGGCTGATACTCGGTAATGGCAGCGGGGTCGAAAGTTTTCTGGTCGCCCGGGCCAATACACCCGTTGTAGTCGCCGAACCAGAGAAGAAGGCCGAAGAACCCCAGCGCCGTTCAACAATCACCATCTACAAATGGAAAGACGCTTCAGGTGCCGTGCAGTTTACCAGCCAGCCACCGCCTGATGGTCGTGAATACACCGTCATTAACCGGGCGGCAGAGCCTGGGCGGGCCAGCCCGGTCGTCATCGAAAACCCACAGACCGACCCGTTTATTGTTGGTTATTGAGCTTCTGGTTCTGGCGCGGGTGATGAACCCCGCCAGATTTCAGAAAGTATGCCGGCCATGATCAGCAGGGTTCCAAGAATCGCTGATGGCGCTATCTGTTCGCCAAGCAGCAGCCATGCAAAAAACATCGCTACCGGTGGTTTAAAGAAGAACAGGTAGCTGGTGCGGCCAGCCGAAAAAAACTCAAGCGCTTTCATGAAGGTCAGGTAACCTAGGCCTGTGCCGATGACGCCGGCCCCGAGAATGTTTGGCCAGGCGTGTTTCGGTGGCCAGAAACCGGCGTCAAAAAAATATAGAATCGGCAGGTAGGCAACCAGGGCCGGCAGACTGCTCATTACCAGCACCACCAGACTGCCATGCCGCTGAATTGCCTTTTTAGAGAGCACGGTGTAAAGCCCAAAGCCGGCCATGGCAAACAAACCGGCCGCCAGCCCGAAGGGCGTGTCAACGCTGTTGTCGGCTCGGGTGGTCAGCATGATGATACCGAGCATGCCAAGTGCCAGCGCGAGAATGCGGCGTGGCGGCATCGCCTCGCGCAGCAGCAACCAGGCGAAAAAATTTGTGGCCAGAGGGTTTGCCGAGATGATGATGGCAGCAGTCGAAGCTTTTGAATACTTGATGCAGAAAGCGAAGGCGCCCATGGCAATGATGATGTTCATGCAGCCGAGCAGCCCGAGGCGCAACAGTTCCAACGCCGGCATTTCCCTGATCTGACGGTAGTTCGACCAGAGCATTGCGGGCAGCAGCACGATTACACCAACCGCAAAGCGCCAGAAATTCATGAGCAGAGGTGGCAGGTCGTGCCGAACGGGGTTGGTGATGATTTCGATCGATGAGAAGGCCAGCAGCGTAAAAACCAGATAGAATGCGGCTTTTATTTTTTGGCTGGCGGTAAGGTCAGGGTTCTGCATAGTGTTGTTTCCGTGGCAGCAAAATCGATGATTATTGTACAACCTGACCCGCATTTTATCATAAAAATTTGCCGACCGGCTTTTATCATAACCTGCCAACGACAGCCATCGCCCTCTTAGGTTTTAATGGCATGGCAAACGCTTACTTAAATATCTCTAGATGGTAGTTTCGGCAGGTCAGGCGGTTGCATAAGCGACGCTTGTCGAGCATCCCATAGT